>DAISYB010000004.1:0-160215 GCA_036825545.1 Crocinitomicaceae bacterium
TATTCCCATTGTAATTTTTTTGTTTCTTGGTGTCGTCCGTAAAGTGACCGCTAACTCATTTATAGGTTGACAAAAGGTGTGTCAAAAATTCCAAATCAGAACCTTTTGTGCACCTTTCTCACCGCTTACCGAATATATACTCTTCATTGCTGTAAAAAGTAAATTTTCACTTCAAGTTAGTGAAAAAGTTCATTTCGCCCATTCCCAAAAACAAGTCTTTTGTCCCTCAGTCTTTTGTCTTAATATCCTAATATCTTAAAGTCCTAAAATCCTAACGTCTTAACATCCTAAAATCTAAATATTATACATCAACATCCCCACCGAGAAATAAATGAACAAGCCAATGATATCGTTCAGCGTAGTAACGAACGGACCCGTGGCGAGAGCGGGATCAATGTTGTAGCGATCCATGACGAGCGGAATGAGCGTTCCGAAGATCGCAGCGAAAATAATAACGGTGAATAAAGAGATACTTACGACAAAGCCAAGTGTGGCGTTTTCAAATACGTAAGCAATACCAAAGATCAAAGTGGATAGGATAACACCATTCAACAATGCTACAAGCGTTTCCTTACCTAATTTTTTCGATAAGCTGGAAAAAGCGTCGTTCCCCTTCGCTAATGATTGTACCACAATCGCAGAAGATTGTACGCCCACATTTCCACCCATCGCTGTGATCAGTGGAATGAAAAAAGCCAGTGCCGGAATCTGCGAAATGCCAGTCTCAAAACGCGAGATGACTTGCGCACCCATCGTCCCTCCCAACATGGCGATCAATAACCAGGGAATCCGGGCCCTTGTGATTCGCCAAACGCTAAAGGTCGATTCGATCCGCTCACTGATACCCGTTGCCAATTGGAAATCCTTGTCCGCTTCTTCTTTGATCACATCCACCACGTCGTCAATCGTAATGCGACCAACAAGTTTGTTCTGGAAATCGACTACCGGAACAGCCAAAAGGTCATATTTTTCCATCGTTTTGGCTACTTCCTCACTGCTATCAGTCGTTTTTACCGAGATGACGTTCTTGTCCTGATAAAGATCAATGATCTTAGTTTTCGGACTGGCAAAAAGAAGGCGTTTCAAGGAAAGGAATCCAACGAGCTTGTTGAGTTCATCCACTACGTAAATCGTGTACACGCGCTCTACATCTTCTGCCTGTCGACGGAGTTCAACCAATGCGCGATTTACAGGCCAGTCGATGCGGGCTTGCAAAAATTCTTTCTGCATGAGTCCACCGGCTGAATTCTCGTCGTAGTTGAGTAGGTCAACAATGTCTTCAGCGGCTTCATCATCTTCCATTTGAGAAATGACCTCGTGGATCTTCTCATCCGACAATTCACCCAAGATATCCGCCGCATCGTCCGAATCAAGATTTTCCAACTGATCGGCAATTTCTTTGGACGAGAGGGAGGCAAGGAAGCGATCGCGCACATCCTCTTCCAATTCCATCAATACGTCGGCTTGTACCTCTTCATCCAATTGGAAATAGACATACTTCGCCTCGTCGTTGGAAAGTTCATCGAGAATTTCAGCAATATCAGCAAAGTGCAGGTCTAAAATGTGCTCTTTAATCCACAGAACGTCCTGCTCCACGATCTTTGACCGCAGATCATCCAGGAATTCTTTGGTGAGCTCAAAACGCATGCTGAACAATTTTTTGCAAAGATAGACAATTAAAGATGTCGTTCTTTCAAAGGGGCTATACGCAAATTCTTATCTTTGGTTCAGAAAATTTAAATGGAACAGTTTTTTCATCATCTTATTGACGAGTTTCAATTGCCGTTAAGGAACCCGGTCCTCGTGTTCTCATTGATGCTGTTCATTATATTGTTATCACCGATTTTACTGCGCAGACTGAAAATTCCGGCGATTATCGGGTTGATTATTTCTGGAGTGATCATTGGTCCACACGGATTGGGCCTGATCGGGATCAAAACCATGGAGTCGGAAGGATCAATTAAACTGTTTTCGACGATTGGTTTGTTGTATATCATGTTTATTGCCGGACTTGAACTTGACTTGAACGATTTTCGAAAACACCTCAAGAAAAGTCTGGTATTCGGTGCATTAACCTTCTTTATTCCAATAACGCTCGGCTACCCGATTTGTCGTCATATACTTGGCTTGAACGAAACCGCCAGTTTGCTCACTGCGAGTATGTTTGCGACCCACACGCTAGTAGCCTATCCGATCATAAGCAAGTTCGGTCTGACCAAAAATTCCGCTGTGGCTTTGGCTGTTGGAGGAACAATTCTCACCGATACGGCCGTCTTGATCATTCTTGCAGTCATTTCCAGCTCAACACGGGGCAATTTAGATAGTGTGTTTTGGTTCAGTTTGTTCACTTCATTAACCATTTTCACCCTGATCATGTTCCTGATTGTACCGCGCGTGGCCAAATGGTTCTTCAGTAAATTGGAAAGTGAAAGCAACGCACAGTATATTTTTGTGCTTTCGGTAGTGTTTTTTGCCGCCTTCCTGGCGGAAGTGGCAGGTGTTGAACACATTATCGGGGCTTTTGCTGCCGGGCTAGTGCTAAATAAATTAATTCCGCACAGTTCCAGTTTGATGAACCGGATCGATTTCATCGGAAACACACTCTTTATACCCTTCTTTTTGATTTATGTGGGAATGGTTGTCGACTATAGGGTTTTATTCGACGGAACATGGGCATTGATCATTGCAGGTGTGTTGACCACTTTTGCCATTTTCAGTAAATGGTTGGCTGCATGGACAACACAACTCATCTTCCGCATGTCAGTTGCCGAGCGCCAGGTCATCTTTGGATTAAGTACTGCGCATGCTGCTGCGACACTCGCCATTATAATGGTAGGGTACGAGAACGATATTTTGAGTATCCAAATAGTGAACGGAACAATTGTTCTCATCCTCATTACTTGCATGACAGCTTCATTCGTTTCAGAAAATGCAGGAAAAAGAATGTTGATTGAACAGGCGGGAAGACAGGGCGATGAAGTACCGGAGACAAAGCTTCGACATCAGCATCTATTGTTGGCAATTAATCAACTAAAAGATAACGAACGTTTGTTGGACTTCTCTCTTTTGATTACAGATAAAAAGGTCATTAATCCGATTTCTGTGGTGAGTGTCTTGCCGGATGATGAGGTAGCAGAGCGCATGATTCGTGGTGCAAGACGGCATCTGGATGAAATAGTGAAACATTTCTCAGGAGCCGATGCTAAAGTGAATGCCATGGCCACTATTGATCACAATCTTTCTTCAGGCATTGCCCGTGTTTCTAAGGAGTTGGTTGCAGATATCGTGGTGTTGAACGATAGCCGTAAGATGGATCTTATTCGACGAATTGTGGGAGACGATCGTGAACATCTGTTGGACGTCTGTGATAAAATGATCTTTTTCTGCAGCTTTGATCATTCACCAATAGTATACAATCGAATTGTAGTTATTGCACCACCATTAGCAGAAATTGAATCCAGTTTTGTGTTGTGGGCTGAGCGTGTTTTGCGTCTGGCAAATGAATTGGATCTTTCAGTAGATGTTTATGCCACTGAGAATTTGTTCAAACGATGGAAAAAGATTGCTTCACTCAATCGATTTGGCGGCAATTCTAAATTGATCCAAATGGATGACATCGATGATTTTCATTTCTTATACAAGGAGCGAAGCGAAAATGATTTGGTTGTATGTTGCGCTGCACGATCAGGAGGGGTCTCCTATTCACAAGGAATCGAAAACTTCATGACAAAAATTGACAAAGCTTTTGTCAACAACGATACGATCGTTATCTATCCTTCTCAAAGAACAAATGATAATTTGTATTCGAAATACGAAGATTTTGACTCGAACCCAATTTCAATTGGTATGGAAAAACTACAACGGTTAGGGAAGGAGGTGAAAAGTGTGTTTAAGTCCGAGGACTAATACGAGGCTCGAGCAATAGGAAAACACTATAAAAAAAGGCAAATAACGTCACCCCGGTTTGTGTCTCCAACGTGTCCTCTAATAAAAAAGAAGAGCAAGCGATTAACATGAAGACAAATCCTATGAGTTGTCCTTTTTTTAATGTTGTTTGCAAATAATACCAGATAAGATAGAGGAAAATAGCTAGCCCAACTATTCCGAAGCTAATCCAGAACGTTAGAAATTGATTGTGTGCTCTCTTTCTATTTTCTTCGCGAAGTAGACTGTTATTCCGTTCATAATGTTCATTAAATGCAAGTTGAACATCACCGGTTCCAACACCAAATAGCCAGTTGAATTGAATGATATTCCAGCCCGTCCGCCAATATTCCACACGCTGAAGTAAGGAGTGACCATTGGGCTCATGATTATTGTTCAATTGGTATTTTATGCCATTAATTCGTGCAATCAAACCTCTTTTTCCATCTTCATTTTCGGCGATTCCTCTTTCAATATTTTTAATATCCTGTGGTGTCAGCTTTCTAAATCCCTCCGCATCTTTCATTAAACCCATTGATGTCATGTACCGAATCAGGGTGGTGCGAACGGGTTGCCCTTTCATGTCAGTTCCATCATAGGATAAATCTGAGACCTTAGCCCATTCTCTTTTCAATTCTTTATCAGATAGGTTGATGTACAGTAAGTTTCCTTTCGTATCGCGGTGTTCTACAAAATCATGGGTATACGGATTCCCTTCAATGGTTTCTTTGGGAAGATCCTGCTCATTGACCTCGATTTTTTGAGTTGGTGACAAAAAGAAGTAGCTTAAGACAATTAATGGAAGTATAGTAGAGAGTAATAGGAAAGTCACAGCTACTTTTCTGTTTTTCTGAAAGAGTTGAAAAAAGATGAATCCGAAAATTCCTGTTAACAAAGCCAGATTCCCTGAAATAATCTGACTGAAATAGGTGTAATAGGCGAACCAGATAAACAAAACCAGATGTAATGCTTTGAACCGATCATGTTTGACTAAATTGTACAGACAAATAAGTGCTCCAATAGCAACTAGAATACCAAAACGGATGTGAGAACCAAAAAGAGACAAGCCTCGAATGTCATCGTATTTATAATTGCCAATTAATTCATTATAAGCTAAATAATTAAAAATAGTGGTAGTTAGAAGACCTGCGATAAAGAGATATAAAAGTAACTTTAGTTGATGTTGACTTGGAGGTTTAGCGAATAGAATCACAGGTAAAACAAGGAGTGGAAGTTTAATCCTCAGATCGTTTATTCCATAAGCTAGATCATGTGACCAGAAAAGCGCAATGATGTGAACACAATAAAGTAAGGCTATTAAATGAAAAGGCCGACTGGAACGCAAGTTTTCATAAATTGATTTGAACTGTCCGGTTGCGAAAAGATTGACTATGCCTAAAACTAAAGCAAGAGACATAACTGCTTTACTGAATGTTAGTCCAGTAGCTGTTCCGGCTAATGCAATAAAATGAATCAGAGAATGGATTTTTTCCCGGATCGTGAGTTCGTTCATTAAGCGTAGTTTTAAGCCTTAACGCCTATTTCTTCAGAATAGTGTTGTATTCTCCTGAATTTTGTACGATTTCAAGTCCACGCTGAAGTACCGGGTCATTTCGAAAAGAATCCTGAGCACGCCCTTTCTGGAAATAATAACGTGAAACAATTTCGTTTTCAAGTAATTGCTGAATTTCCGGGCGAAATTTCTCCAGATCTCTTTCTTTCGATGGATGTACTTTGTCTAATAATGCTTCGTATTCTGCCTTACTGTCTTCAAAGAATCCCTCAGCTTCCGCTGTCGCCTTCATTTTCTTAAGCATTTCTTCAGATGCGGTCGTGTAATTGAAATCCTGAGCCATCACGTACTTACTGAATGCTTCAAATTCTTCGTCGCTCAATTGGAATTTTCCTGCTTCCGCAATAGTCTCGTGCTTCGAAACATATTCAGTCGCATAATTGAACAATAGGTTCTTGGAGTATATAGTTGCTGTAAGTCGACTGAGTTCCTTTTGATCAACTTGAATGTCTGGTTCAATACCACGACCATCAATCACATCTCTTCCGTTCACTGTTTTGAACACTTTAAGCAGTGAGTCAGGAACTTCTTTCGGTTTTTCACCGTCTTTTTTATCGTAGTATTCTAGACGTTGCACACATCTTCCAGAAGGTGTGTAGTATTTTGCGATGGTCAACTTGACTTTTGATCCGTATTTAAGGTCATAAGTACGCTGAACCAATCCTTTACCAAAAGAAGTTTCTCCTACAATTACAGCACGGTCTAAATCCTGCAAACTTCCAGCTACGATTTCACTGGCAGAAGCAGAACCTTCATCGATTAGAACAACGATAGGGATAGTAAGATCAATTGGATTCTCCAGCGTTTTGTAGACCCGATTTTCCTCTGTTACACGTCCTTTGGTTGTCACGACTGTTTCTCCTTTTTTGACGAACATGTTAACAATCTTCACCGATTCGATCAATAAACCCCCGCCATTGCCTCGTAGGTCAAGCACAAGTTCCTTCATCCCTTCTTCTTTCAGTTTCATAAACGCAGACTTCACATCAGCTGAAGCAGTTTGCGTGAAACTATTCAGTTTAATGTATCCGACTGTTGAATTGATCATTCCAGTATAGGGAACGTCAGGAAGTTTAATCTCATCACGCGTAACTGAAATGGTTTTTGTTCCCACATTCGGACGATCTACTTCCACTTTGATCGTTGTTCCTTTCGGCCCTTTTAAAGAACTGGAAACTTCATCAGATGCTAACCCCTTCATAGATTTACCATCAATCGAAAGAATCTTGTCCCCGGCTCTCAATCCTGCTTTGTGCGCCGGATTACCTTCGTACGGTTCCGCGATGACAGTATAGTCGTCAATTTTTCGGATCAATGCTCCGATTCCACCATATTGTCCGGTTGTCATTAGGCGGTAATCCTCAATATTCGATTCGTGGTAATAAACAGTATAAGGATCCAACTCCTTTAACATCGCATCAATTCCCGCTTTTGATATCTTGCCGGCTTGTGGCTCGTCAACATAGTACATTTCAAGATGCTGATAGATCTGATCCATCAATTCAAGACTCTTGAGAACTTCAAAACCATTTGATTGACCTAATGTCATCAAGGGGAAGAAGAGAACTGCGATTGTTCTTGCGAAGTAGCGATTGATTTTAATATTCATGTTTTATGTTTTCTATCAATGAGTTAAATACATTCTTGATTCGCTTATCCAAAAATTGGAGTTCTGGCATTTGCTTGTCGCCAAAGATCAGAAAAAGTGCGAGTTTTTTATGGTGTTCAATTAAATAAGGTTCGATAAGTATTTTGTTCTTGCGAATCACTTCTCTCAGTAAACGCTTGATATAGTTGCGATCAACGGCAGATCGAAAGTTTCGTTTTGGGACGCTAATGGCTATCTGAAAAGGCTTTGTTCCTGTCATTTGTTCATGTTCAATATAGATCAATTTTAGCGGAAAAGCTTTTACACTTGATCCCTTCTTGAAAACATCTTCGATCAACTTTCGGGAGCAAAGTTTGTAATCCTTGCCAAAGCGTTCATCCATTGCCGTTTCACTATTTTGCGGTGTAGTATTAATCAATTCGAGGCAAGTTGATCATTTCTTTTACGACGAAGCAAGTTGGAAAGTCACGCATCATGGCATCCTTCAAGCGATCAGCTTCAATTTTTGTTCTGAAATCACCTACTTTCAGAATAAAGTTTGGTGCGTTGTATAAAATATAGGTATCAATTTTAGGATTTGAACTAACAAACTTACTTCTTGCATCATCGATCACTTTTTTGTTAGAGTCAAATACGAGCTGAACACGGTACCCATTTATTTGAGGTGATGTGGCAGGCGGTATAATTTGACTTTTACTCTTGATAATATTTTCGATTCGATCATCTTTGATAATCGTTACATTTCCGGATTGACTCCAGGCAATTTGAAACGAAAAGAAAAATCCAAAAAGAATGAAATAGCGCATCGTGTTTTTGTTAAATGTGATTCACAAATTTACACAAAAGATGATGCCAAACTTTTTCTGTTGTGTATTTCAGGAGGTTGATTCTACTATATACATGCTAAATCGGTAGGATTCAGAAGGTATTGTATAGTTACGTTATTTAGAATCAATTTAAATTAGTATCGCGCCCTTTATTTTTGTCATAAAAGTGTCACGTAATAGTGGCTTTCTTCTAAATTTGCCTCTGCCAAAAAGTGTTTTTTTGGAGTAGGACTTACAGTTTTTTATATGAAAATATCTAGTAGTCAGATGTTTAGAAATCTATCAAATTGGTGTTTCGGGGCGTTGATCCTGATTGGTCTTTTCGGGGCTAACACATCACTAGCGCAGGGAGAGGCCTTGTTTAAGGCGAAATGTGCCAGCTGTCACCAGCCGCACAAAAATGGAACCGGACCAAAACTTTTTCAAGTTCGCCAGAAATGGTCGGATGGTGGAGCAAAAGATGGGTCGATTTATCAATGGGTAAATAACTGGCAGACTGCTGCGGCGAATGATCCGTATGCTGCTTCAGTTGTTGCATGGTCGCCAACAGCGATGAGTGCGTTCCCAGAATTGGCAAAAGAACAGATCGATGAGATCATGGATTGGGTGGATGCTCAACCAGATCCTGCAAGTGCAAGCGCAGCCGGAGACGGTGGATCAACAACTCCAGGTGATATTCAAACTGAAGAAGGGTCGAATAAGTGGATCTGGATCATTCTTGGGGTGATCTTCCTTACGATCATTCTTGCAGTAGGCGGTGTTCGTCGCCAGTTGACATTTGCAGCTGCTGAAGCAGGTGGTGAAGAAGTTAATGATGGATTGACTTATGCAGAAGAACTAAAGGCATGGGCTTGGAAGAACAAAGTGTATGTTGGACTTGGAACATTGGTTTTGGTAATCTCGGTTATCGTAACACTTTTCTTAGGATTATACAGCATTGGAGTTGTAGAAAACTATCAGCCGTCGCAGCCAATTGCTTTCCCTCACTCAGTTCACGCTGGAATCAATGGGATCGATTGTAAATACTGCCACAGTTCAGTGACGAAATCAAAAACAGCTGGAATTCCTTCTGTAAACGTGTGTATGAACTGTCACAAGCAAGTGAATGGTCGTACACCTGAACAGCAAGAGCAAATCGCTAAGATTTATGAGGCAGCTGGTTGGGATCCGGAAGGAGCTGGAAAATACACCGGAAAAACGAAGCCGATTGTGTGGAACAAAGTGCACGTTCTTCCTGATCATGTTTACTTCAACCACGCGCAACACGTAACAGTGGGTGGAATCGACTGTAAGCAGTGTCACGGTGACATGACGAAGCAAAAAGAGGTGCAGAAAGTTTGGTCTGTTGAAGACTTGAACAAGATCGAAGGAAACATTAAGTTGACAAAACCAACCTTGACAATGGGATGGTGTATCGAGTGTCACGGAGAAAAAGAGATCTCAACCGGATCAATTGACTCTAAGAACAACGGATATTACACTGAGATCCACAAGCGTTTATTGAACAACGATAAGACCTTGTATGGTAAGTACCTGAAAGATGGTAAGGTTACAGTGAGTGAGCTAGGTGGATGGGAATGCGCTAAGTGCCACTACTAATTTTTAAATCGAAGAAGTCGAAATAAGCATATGGGAATGACAAGAAAATACTGGAAGGGTCTAGATGAACTGAAGGAAACACCAGAGTTCCTCAATTCAAGAGATCAGGAGTTTCCAGCGGATGTAACCGTTGACGAGTTCCTTGGAGATGAAAACCTGAAAGAAACTTCAACTGCACGAAGAGATTTCCTTAAGTTTCTCGGATTTAGCGTTGCCGCAGCTACTGTTGCTGCATGTGAGGCTCCGGTGACTAAGGCAATTCCTTATGTAAATAAACCGGAAGATGTTATGCCGGGAATGCCAACGTGGTATGCTTCGACATACTATGATGGTGTTTCTTACGCAAGTATTCTGGTAAAAACTCGTGAAGGTCGACCTATTTATATTAAAGGGAATAAAGACTACGGTTTTACTCAAGGTGGTACGAATGCTCAAATTATTGCATCTGTTTTAGGATTATATGATAGTGCTCGTCTTCAATCGCCGGTTGCGAAAGGTAAAGAAACAACATGGTCTGCAGCAGATGACGCGATTAAAGCGGCCATTAAAGCAGCTGGTAAAGTAACACTAGTATCGAATACGATCATTAGTCCTTCTCTAGGAACTGCGATTGGTGAATTGGCTGCATCAGCAGGTGCAGAAAAGTTTGAGCATATTCAATACGACGCTGTATCATACGCTGGAATGCGTAAAGCATACGAAGCTTCATTTGGAAAGAACCTTATTCCTGATCACGATTTCTCGAAGGCTAAAACAATCGTAAGTGTTGGAGCAGATTTCTTGACGTCTTGGTTGTTGCCAACTCAATTCGCAACGCAGTACGGTACAAGAAGAAATCCTGATGGAGAGTGGATGTCGAAACACTTCCAATTCGAGTCAGTGATGACTGTTACTGGTTCCAATGCTGATTACAGAGGAATGATCAAGCCTTCACAACAGGCTAATGTATTGGCATATATCCTTAAAGCATTCAATGTAAACACTGGTGTTTCGACAGAGATTGGAGATGCAAAAGCTGCAGCAGATGAGGCGATCAAAGCATTGAAAGCTTCAAAAGGTGAGTCAATCGTGGTTTCCGGATCGAACAATGTGGCTGTTCAGATTCTAGTGAACAAGTTAAACAGTGTTCTTGGTGCTTATGGAACTACACTATCGTTGGACAATGCAATTAACATGCATCAGTCGAATGATGAGAAAATGAACAAATTTGTTGATGATGCAATTGCAGGAAAGGCTGCTGATGTTGTCATCTTCATGGGGGTTAACCCGGTATATACCCATCCAAAAGGAAAAGCACTTGCTGATGCGATTGCAAAAGTGAAAACGTCTGTTTCGCTTTCTATGTACGCTGATGAAACAGCTTCGAGATGTTCATACATCTGTCCTGACAATCACGCGTTGGAGTCATGGATGGATCACAATCCAAAAACGAATCATTACGCTATTGCGCAGCCAACAATCCGTCCTTTGTTCAATACGGCTTCTTCATTGGAATCTGTTTTGGTGTGGGCCGGAAAAGCTGAGCGTGCTGGAAAGGATTCAAAAGTAGCACACGATTATATTCGCGGTCTGTGGGAACAATATGGATTCCCGGGTCAAACAACGTATACAGATTTCCATACGTATTGGAATATGGCTATCCACAACAGTGTGGCAGAAGAAATGGAACTTACTCCAAGTGGGTTAACGTTCAATGACGCTGCAATGAGTGGACTAGCTGGTAAATTGCCAAAAGGTGGAGATATAGAAGTGGTTATGTACCAGAAAGCAGGTATCGGAATTGGACTTCAAGCAAACAACCCATGGTTGCAAGAGCTTCCTGATCCAATGACGAAAGTGACTTGGGACAACTATATCACTATGAATCCTGTTGAAATGACGGAAGCGGGTTATGCGACTACTTTCGATCAGGAGAATGGTTTGAATATGGCAACTGTTACGGTTGGAAACGAGAAGGTAACACTTCCTGTTTATCCACTACCTGGACAAGCTCCTAAGACTATTGGTATCGCATTGGGTTATGGACGCGGGGCGAACGGTGAGAACATCGGAAAGGCTGCCTTCAAAACCAAAGAATACGGTGGTCACGAAACATTAGACAATGGAAATGCTGCACCAATTGGAGCGAATGTATTCCCGTTTGTTAGCGTTGCAGCTGGAACTTTCTCTTATGAGGCAGTAGCATCTATTGCTAAGATTGATGGAAAATATCCAATTGCAGCGACACAGATCCACCATACAGTAATGGCACGTCATTCTGTTGTTCGTGAAACAACTTTGGATATCTACAAATCGAATGACCGCAGCGCATACAATCCTGAGTGGACATTACAGAAATTGGATGAACACGGAGATCACGTGCCTGCTCCAATGGCTGAGTTTGATTTGTGGGATGCACATCCAGTAGAGAATATCGGTCACCGTTGGGGTATGACTGTTGATCTTTCTTCATGTATCGGTTGTGGTTCATGTTTGATCGCTTGTCAGTCGGAGAACAACGTTCCTGTAGTTGGTAAGGATGAAGTAAGAAGAGGACGCGAAATGCACTGGTTGCGCATCGACCGTTACTTCGCTTCTGATGTTGAAGCGACGATTGGTACGCGTACAGAGGAGTTCAACTACGGTGCTGCTGAGGTGGCCGCTGTAAACCCGAAAGTGGTTCACATGCCAATGATGTGTCACCATTGTAACCATGCTCCATGTGAGACGGTTTGTCCGGTTGCGGCAACAACACACTCAAACGAAGGATTGAACCAGATGGCTTACAACAGATGTATCGGTACACGTTATTGTGCGAACAACTGTCCGTACAAAGTGCGTCGATTCAACTGGTTTAACTACCCATCATATAAGAAATTTACGGAAATCAACCCGGCACAAGACGATCTTGGTCGTATGGTATTGAATCCAGATGTTACAGTTCGTACACGAGGTGTAATGGAGAAATGTTCATTCTGTGTTCAGCGTATTCAAGCTGGTAAATTGACAGCGAAGAAAGAAGGTCGTCCGGTAGTTGATGGAGATTACACTACAGCTTGTGCTGATGCGTGTCCAACAAATGCAATTATCGTTGGAGATTGGAATGATTCAGAGTCATTGATCCGTAAGAGTGCAGACTCTACACGTTCTTACCAGGCACTTGAAGAAGTGGGTGTAAAACCGAACGTGTGGTTCAAAGTGAAGGTTCGTAATGAGAAGAACGAAGCACTTGAGCAATTGCAAGTAGCTCATGCTAGTCAAGGAGCGGCTGAAGCGCACGGAGAAGAAAAGAAAAGTCATCATTAATTGATAAAATCGAGTTGTAATGCATAAGGAAGCAGCAATTAGAGAGCCCCTCATCTTAGGTCACAAGACCTATCACGACATCACTGAGGATGTATGTAAGCCGATAGAGGACAAGGCGCCGAAAATGTGGTATATTCTCTTCGGAATTGCACTAATCATTGGTTTGTATGGTGTGGGATGTATCCTTTACCTATTGGGAACCGGTGTCGGTGTTTGGGGATTGAATAAAACGATTGGTTGGGCATGGGATATCACCAACTTCGTATGGTGGGTAGGTATCGGTCACGCAGGTACCTTGATCTCCGCAGTACTTCTCCTTTTCCGTCAGAAATGGAGAATGGCGATCAACCGATCAGCTGAAGCGATGACGATCTTCGCCGTATTTATGGCAGGTTTGTTCCCGTTAATTCACATGGGGCGTCTTTGGTTAGGATACTGGGTTTTACCTCTTCCAAACCAGTTCGGTTCACTTTGGGTTAACTTTAACTCACCACTACTTTGGGACGTATTTGCGATCTCTACTTATTTATCAGTTTCGCTTGTATTCTGGTACATTGGTTTGATCCCTGACTTTGCTACAATTCGTGACCGCGCGAAGAAACCTTTGGCGAAAAAGATGTATGGAATCTTATCGTTTGGTTGGTCAGGTCGCGCTAAGCATTGGAATCGTTTCGAATTGGTATCATTGGTATTGGCAGGTTTAGCTACCCCGCTTGTATTCTCGGTTCACTCGATTGTATCCTTTGACTTTGCTACCTCGGTAATTCCGGGATGGCACACGACAATTTTCCCTCCGTACTTCGTTGCAGGAGCGGTATTTTCCGGATTTGCGATGGTACAGACCTTGATGTTGATCATGCGTAAGGCAATGAATCTTGAGGCGTATATCCATACTAAGCACGTAGAGTACATGAACATCGTAATCATGGTAACTGGTTCGATCGTTGGTACCGCGTATATCACAGAACTTTTCATTTCATGGTATTCAGGCGTAGAATATGAAGCGTATGCATTCATCAACCGTGCGACAGGTCCTTACTGGTGGGCATACTGGTCAATGATGACATGTAACGTGATCTCTCCACAGTTGATGTGGTTCAGAAAATTAAGAAGAAGCTTGATCTTTACATTTATCATTTCGATTGTTGTAAACATCGGTATGTGGTTCGAGCGTTATGTAATTATCGTGACTTCTCTTCACCGCGATTACCTTCCTTCTTCTTGGAGTATGCATTACCCAAGTCACATTGACTTAGGGGTATACATCGGAACAATTGGTTTATTCTTCGTTTTCTTCCTACTTTTCGCACGTTTCTTCCCGGTATTGGCATTGAACGAGGTGAAAACAATCTTGAAGTCTTCAGGAGAATCGTATAAGAACGCACCGGATCACGGTCATCATAACGAAAGTCATTAATCCCATTTAATAGCTAAGACATGGCAGAGAGAGTAATATATGCAATGTACGACGACGACGATGTGCTAAAAAGCGGTGCAAAGAAGTTGGTGTCTAAAGGCGTAAAGATCAATGAAGTGTTTTCTCCATTCCCGATCCACGGTATCGATCCGATCATTGGCGTGAAGAATACGCGCTTGGGGATCATGGCATTTTTGTATGGTTTGACAGGATTAACATTGGCAACGATTGGAATGCGTTATTTCATGGTTGTTGACTGGCCGATGAACATCGGTGGTAAACCAAACTTTACCTACTTGGATAACATCCTTGCCTTCATCCCGATCACATTCGAGTTTACTGTACTATGTGCGGCTCACGGAATGGCAATTACATACTTATTGAGAAATAAAACACTTCCTGGTATGCCGGCTCAGAATCCTGATCCACGTACGACGGACGATAAGTTTGTAATGGAAATTCGTGTTTCACAGAACGATAAGTTTACAGCCGAAGAGTTGGAGACGATGTTGAAAGAAACAGGAATCATTGAATTGGATCAAAAAGAAATTAAATAATTTGCCCAGTTGTACTTCGGTACTCCGTCTGACAACAAACAAAAGATAAGACAGATGAAAATTAAGTTCAAGGCAATAGCAAGTTTGGCAGTAGCAGCGGTTTCGACTTTGTTGCTCGGATCTTGTTCAGCTGATGCTGACAGCGCAGGGTTGGAATACATGCCTGATATGTATCGTTCACCAGCTATCGAACCGTATGTGGATTATGGTGAGGTTAGAGGTCGTGAGAATGCAGAAATGAAAATGAAGATCTCAGCACTTGTTCCTCCTGCAGGTACAGTTCCTTATTATGGGACTGATGCAGAGAACGTTTCGTTGATGCTTCCTTATTTCAGAAGAGCGAGTTTGGCTTTTAGAGAGACACATGGTCTTTACGGATATGACCTTTCTGCAAATGACGAGTACGAACTTGCAGTGAATGACGTAAACCCGTTAAAGCTTACTGCTCAAAATGCGGAAGGCATTCTTAAGTCGGGTAAGGAATTGTATGCTGTAATGTGTCAGCATTGCCACGGTGAAAAAGGAGACGGAAACGGACCTATGGTAGCTAGTGGAGCTTATACAGGTGTACCTGCATACGGTGATCGTGCGACGCTTTCAGATGGCCAGATCTTCTACTCGATCTATTATGGAAAAGGAGCAATGGGATCTCACTCATCTCAATTGAACAAGAAAGAGATTTGGACCTTGGTTCACTATGTTAGAAAGTTCCAGAATGCAGATTATGGGACATTCAACAGTTCTGTTGTAATTGACACGTTAAGCGCGAATTAATATTAAACTTGAATAACTACGAAAATGGAATTCTCAATTTCAAATAAAGCGAAGACGGCAACCATGGCATTGATGGTGGTTGGTCTGTTATTCACTGTGATCGGTGTGATCATGGGGATGGGTGATCATCATTTTGGTACGCGCCTTTTGACAAATGGTTTAATCAATAGTTTCTTTTTCTTTGCTATTGCCTTGGGAGCACTTTTCTTTATGGCTCTGCAATATGCAACAGAAACAGCTTGGTATGTTTCAGTAAAAAGAATAATTGAGGCAATTGCCGGCTTTTTACCATACGGTATTGGTTTAATGCTTGTGATCTTATTGACACTAACATTTATGAACGGTGGACATGTGTACACATGGATGGATCCGGACATGACTGATCCTGCATCACATCATTACGATTCAATTATTGCTGGTAAATCTGCCTACTTAAACAAGGCTTTCTTCTGGATTCGTACTGTTGTTTATATGGCAGTGTATTACATTTTCTGGAGAGGTTTTAGAATGCGTTCACTTGAGGAGGATCGTGTTGGAGGTACAGATATTCATTTTACAAATTACAAGAAGGGTGCTTTGTTCTTGGTATTCTTTGCCGTATTTAGCTCGACGTCTTCTTGGGACTGGATCATGTCAATTGATGTACACTGGTTCTCAACTTTGTTCGGATGGTATGTGTTCTCTGGAATGTGGGTATCTGCAATGGTTGTGATGGTATTGTTGACACTTTACCTAAAGAAATTGGGTTATTTGCCTAAAGTAAACGATTCACATATTCATGACCTTGGAAAATGGGCATTCGCAATTTCTTTCCTTTGGTCTTACCTATGGTTCTCTCAGTTCATGTTGATTTGGTATTCGAACATTGGGGAAGAGGTAACCTATTATATTATGCGTATTGAGAATTTCAAAGTACTTTACTTCTCTATGTTCTTGATCAACTTTGCTTTCCCGATGTTGATTCTGATGTCTCGCGATGCGAAGCGTAATGCTGGTATATTGACATTGGTGGGATTGGTAATTCTTGTTGGTCACTGGTTGGATGTTTATATTATGATCTCAGCAGGATCATTGGGAGCAAATGCAAAAATTGGATTCTTGGAAATCGGGATGGCTGTTCTTGTTTTAGGAGCATTCATTAGAATCATCTTGATGAACCTTACTAAAGCGCCTTTGTCACCGGTGAATCACCCGTACTTGGACGAAAGTTTACATCACGAAATTTAATTAAGCGAATAAATCACCGGAAAATAAAAAGCAATGACTGGAAAATTGATCTTTTTAATCGTAATCGTTCTTGGAGTAATTGCTCTAGCGCAATTGGTTCGTGTATACGAACTCTCTTCAAAACTTAGAAACCGTGGTGAGCATGAGGTCAGCACAAGAGACAATAATTTGAATGGACGTTTGATGGTTGTATTCATGATTTTGTTCTATGCTTCATTCATTTATTTAATGCTTGCGTATGGTTGGACAGGAAGAGGAGAAGCAGCTTCTGTTCATGGTAAAGGAACAGATTGGTTGTTGAACCTGAATATGATTATAATTACCGCAGTATTCTTCCTAACCAATACATTATTGTTTGTTTTCTCATTCAAGTATGTGCGTAAAGAAGGAGTAAAGGCTTTCTATTATCCGCACAACAACAAGTTGGAAATGCTTTGGACGGTTGTTCCTGCGGCAGTACTTGCGGTGATCATCATTCTAGGTTTGAGAAGTTGGAACGAGCAAACGTCAGCAGCGACTGATGAAGCAATTCGAGTTGAACTTTTCTCTAAGCAATTCGACTGGACTGCACGTTACTCTGGCGAGGACAATGTTTTAGGTCGTTTTGATTACAAATTGACGTTAGACAACAACGAACTTGCTTTAATGACGACAAATACGATTGACAGTGCTATCTGGGCAATGGAAAACGGACCAACCGGTATTAAGTCTTTGGAAAGCAAATTGAATGATCGCACAATCATGTTGATTCCTGAGGATAGGGAAAAAATGGAAGCAGATCTTTCACGTAAAGGTCGATTGATTCGTTTGCTCCACCAAATGAAAGCGCGTCATGATAGCAAGATCGATGCGGCTGCTTGGGATGACATTATCCAGAAGGATACACTTTATTTGTGTGTGAACAAAGAATACGAAGTGAACTTCAGATCAAAGGATGTAATTCACTCTGCGTTTTTCCCACATTTTCGTGCACAAATGAATACAGTTCCGGGAATGACGACACGTATGAAGTTTGTACCGGACATTACAACTGCAGATATGCGTCAAAAAATGAACAACGATAAGTTCAACTATGTATTGATGTGTAACAAGATTTGTGGTGGAGCTCACTACAAAATGAAAATGATGGTGGTTGTACTTTCAGAAACAGAGTACAAAGCTTGGATGGCTAATAAGAAGAATCAGACCTTCAAGCATGGCTATTTTCCAAGTGCAGCACCGGCAGAAACAGTAGTGGCTGACACATTAGCAGCGAATTAAGTAGAATAATAAATTAAACAGATATAACATGGCGGCAGTAGCGCACGAAGCACACGGACATCACGATTCACATGGTCACCACGATCACGGTCATCATGAGGAAAGTTTCGTATCGAAGTATATCTTTAGTCAGGATCACAAAATGATTGGAAAGCAATTCCTTATGACAGCAGTGTTCATGGGAGTTGTTGCGATGTTGTTGTCGATCTTGTTCCGTATCCAATTGGCTTGGCCTGGTGAAAGTTCGAATTTTCTTTCGTTCTTCCTTGGTGAGCAATGGGCACCGGGAGGTGTATTGAAGGAAGACATGTACCTTGGTTTGGTAACTATCCACGGTACAATCATGGTGTTCTTTCTTTTAACGGGTGGATTGTCAGGTACGTTTTCTAACTTGTTAATTCCGTTGCAAATTGGAGCGCGTGATATGGCGAGTGGATTCCTGAACATGTTGTCCTACTGGTTCTTCTTCTTGTCTTCTATCTTGATGCTTGCATCGTTGTTCGTTGAGTCAGGACCGGCAATGGCAGGATGGACGATTTACCCACCTCTTTCAGCCTTGCCTCAGGCAGTATCTGGTTCAGGCTTGGGTATGACATTATGGTTGTTCTCAATGGCTATTTTCATTGCTTCCTCTTTGATCGGATCGTTGAACTATATCGTAACTGTGATTAACCTTCGAACAAAGGGCATGAGCATGACTAGATTGCCTTTGACTATTTGGGCATTCTTCGTTACTGCAATTCTTGGTGTATTGTCATTCCCGGTACTTCTTTCAGCTGCATTGCTTTTGATCATGGACCGTTTGGCAGGAACTTCTTTCTACCTTTCTGATATTATTGTTGGAGGTGAAATGTTAACCAATCAAGGTGGTTCACCGATTTTGTTCCAACACTTGTTCTGGTTCTTGGGTCACCCTGAAGTATATATCGTACTTCTTCCGGCACTAGGGTTATCTTCTGAGATTATCTCTACGAACTCACGTAAACCGATCTTTGGTTACCGTGCGATGATTGGATCTATTTTAGCAATTGGTTTCCTTTCATTTATCGTATGGGGCCACCACATGTTCATAACAGGGATGAATCCATTCTTGGGGTCTGTATTTGTATTTACAACCTTGTTGATCGCGATTCCATCGGCTGTAAAAGTATTTAACTACTTGACAACGATCTGGAGAGGTTCATTGGTATTGACACCTGCTATGTTGTTCGCACTTGGATTGGTTTCTACCTTCATTACGGGCGGTGTAACAGGGATCATTTTAGCAGATTCCGCTCTGGATATTGCCATTCACGATACGTATTTCGTAGTTGCCCATTTCCATATTGTAATGGGGATGTCTGCGGTATTTGGTATGTTCGCCGGTGTTTATCATTGGTTCCCTAAGATGTATGGAAGAATGATGAATATGCGTTTAGGTTATGCTCATTTTTGGATAACTATCATTGGAGCATACGGTGTTTTCTTCCCAATGCACTTTGTTGGAATTGCTGGGGCACCACGTCGTTATTATGATTATTCAGTTTACGGTGAGTTCGATGCGAATTCTCTCGATATGATGATGGACCTGAATCAGGTGATTACTATGTTTGCTATTCTTGCAGCATTGGGTCAGATTCTATTCTTGTTCAACTTCTTCTATAGCATCTACCGTGGACCGAGAGCGCCGTTGAATCCATGGAATTCAAATACACTAGAGTGGACTACTCCTGTTGAGCATGTTCATGGTAACTGGCCGGGTGAATTGCCAACTGTACACAGATGGCCTTATGATTACTCTAAGCCAGGCTCTGATGTAGACTTTATTCCTCAGACTGTTCCTTTAGCTGAAGGCGAAGAAGAACACTAGGACCAAATAAAATAGTTGAAAGCCTTCTGTCTTATGACAGGAGGCTTTTGTATTTTTGTTGAAACTCAATGACGTGGAAGATACCTTTGATTACCGTTCAGAAATGGCAAATAATTCCGATCAGGACTATGATAAGGTATTGCGTCCAAAGAATCTGGATGATTTTGTTGGACAGCCATCGGTTGTAGAGAATCTGGAGATCTTCATCAAAGCGGCTAAATTAAGGGGGGAGCCTTTGGATCATGTCTTGTTGCATGGTCCTCCGGGACTCGGTAAGACCACATTAGCTAACATTATCGCCAATGAGCTGGGAGTAGGTTTTAAAGTGACGAGTGGTCCTGTTTTGGATAAACCCGGTGATCTTGCCGGACTTCTTACAAATCTTGGTGAGGGAGATGTTTTGTTTATCGATGAGATCCACCGTTTGAGTCCTGTAGTAGAAGAATACTTGTATTCTGCCATGGAGGATTATTCGATCGACATTTTGATTGATAGTGGTGCCAATGCGCGAAGTGTTCAGATCGGTTTGAATCCGTTTACATTAATTGGAGCTACGACACGTTCAGGTTTGTTGACATCGCCGTTAAGAGCGCGTTTCGGAATCAATTCTCGTTTGGAATACTACAATTCGGAGGTGCTGACGATGATTATTGAACGTTCATCGGGCTTGTTGAATATTCCCATTGATGAGGAAGCGGCCTATAAAATTGCTTCCCGAAGTCGCGGAACACCGCGAATTGCGAATGCCTTGCTCAGAAGAGTACGCGATTTTGCACAAATCAAGGGTAAAGGAGTTATCGAAACAGATATTACTGAATTTGCCTTGAAGGCTTTGAATGTCGATTCAGCAGGATTGGATGAAATGGATATCCGAATTCTTAAAGTCTTGATCGACAAATTCAATGGAGGTCCAGTTGGTTTAACAACAATCGCCACTGCTATTGGAGAGAATGCAGGAACCTTGGAGGAAGTGTACGAACCATTCTTAATTCAAGAAGGCTTTCTGATGCGCACAACAAGGGGACGAAAAGCAACAGAACGCGCATACAAGCATCTGGGTAAAGATTTAGGTTGGGCGCAAGGTGGGTTGTTTTGATTACTTATTGACTATTTTCGATAAAATCGAAATAGTCTCGTCTTTTTCCTTAAGTAACCTTTCATACAATTCGATAATTTGATCAACATTTGTATTATTGAAGGCTTTGAATTCTCCACCTGATTGATTCAAAGTATAAGAATTGAAAATAGTTTGATCGCTGAAATCCAGTAGCTGGTGTAATTCTATATCTAATTCTTGACAAATCTTTGTAATTAATTCGAATGTAGGAGAGTTTTGTCCGTTTTCTATTCTACTTAATGATTTTTGTGATATATCAACAGATTCAGAAAGATTCTGTTGTGACAAACCCTTTAATTCCCTTAATTGTCGTATCTTTTTGCCTAGTTCTTCGTTAGTCATGTATAAATATTGTAGTATACGACTAAATTAGTCATTTCGGATCAGGTTACACCAATTTTAGAACGATAAATTTGAAAGCTAAATTTTAAGTTTACTATTTATGAAAAAGAATTTAATGAAAATTGGGGCACTATCATTACTTGTATTGCTTGGCGCCTGTGAGAAAGTGAGTGTGCAAAATCCTCAGTCAAATGTACTCAGTTCAAATCCAGATGAGATATTCGTTCAGGAGGATAAATCAACAAAGTGGATTACATTGACTGAATACAACACAAAGTTTGCTGGAGAGAAGGCTCAGCTTTATGCTAGAAGAATGTGTTTGGTAGATGTGAATGGGGTTGAAACAATTGGTGAGACATGTGCCAGAGCTGATTTCTCAAATTGTCCTTCACAGACTCCATGTATAGTGAGATAATTTATTAAGTGGGTGGACTTATTCCACCCATATTTTTTATGTATGATTTGGAAAACTCTATTTTTGGGAATAATAATTATCGTGATTTCTTGTGGTTCTCAATTTGAGAATATAAACAAGTTGTCAGAAAATCACATTAATATATTTAAAGATAGCCTAGCAATTGAAAAAAACGATAAGATTAGGTATAATAACTTCACATGCTATACAGTAAATTATAATATAAATTTAGACTCAACCCTGAGTCTTATTTACATGTATAATAATACTCATTCTGTTGAAGTTAATTTGTCTCAAATGACGATAAATAAGTTGGAATTTACAGAAAATCCAGTTCAATCAAGTTTTTTATCAATATTCAAGTTGAATGAAAAAATTGCAGTTTTAAATGATAATTCTGAACTGTTTTTGTTTGACCATTTCAGTCAGAATATGAAAGTCACAATGCTTGATACATTACACTTTTATAAAGATAAAAATGTATGGCTTACTTCAGACATGGGATTAGGAAGAAGATTACCATCTTATGATGAATCCTCAGTTATAATAGTTATTTCTGATGATAACCCAATAACAAAAAAGAATCGATATACCTTTGCAAAGCTAAATCTATTAACCAACGAAACTACTTTTTATCAATTTCCTCGAAGAAAAGAGATGTATAAAAATTATCATCATCTTAGAAATGATATTAAGACAGAGGTAGTTGGCGATACACTTTTCGTTCATTATCAATTTTCAGAAAAAATAGATTTATTTTCGCTTAAAACAGGCAAATATTTAAAAAAAATAGAACTAAAAAGTAAATATCAAAATAAACCAATACCTCATCTTAAAACGAGTAAAAATGATTTTGAGAACGAAAGATATCATATAGAGGCAGATTATTATGACATGTTAACGTATAATCCGTATAAAAAGTGTTATTACCGTCTGTACTTACATTCATTGCCAAGAATGAATGAAAAAGGTGAATACACCGTTTTCAATGACAAAGTAGCTAGTATTGCAATTTTTGACAGTAATTTTAATTGGATAGGAGAAGAAGTAGTACCAAGACGGCATTTTAGTTCAGGGATAATTCCTCATCCTAAAGGTGCCTTGGGTTATTGGGGATGGTATAGCGGAGAAAACTATTATTTAAATTTAATCAGGCATGATTAAATCTATATCTATTATAATTCTGACTAGCTTGACTTTTCTGGTCAATGCGCAATTGTCAAAAGATAAACATTTGCAATTTATTGCAGATAATTCGATCCTTACGTTGAATTCATTGAAAGATTTCGATCAGATTTATTTTGTCCGTTTCGATTATTGTGGAGCTTCCAAGTATTGTGGTAAAAGTAAGTTTACAGACTTATTGGATTCAACACCAATGACAAAAACTCTTTTTGTTATTGATACCGCTTTTTCTAAAAACGAAATGCCTTCAATCATGGAGAATAAAACAATTATTTATGTTGATAGGGAGAGAATGATGCGTGCTGGATTATTTTCAGGTAGAACAGCTCTGTTAAGGTCTAAAAAGAAAAAAGTAAAATGGTTAGATTAGTTGGTTTTCTTTGTTTATCCTTAGTATTGTATTGCTCTTCTTGTACAGAAACAAGAGAGGATAAAATTGTGAAATATCTGAATAGCATAAATCTCGATGGGGATGTATCCATAGGTATTTTAAATCCTGATCATTGTGGCTCGTGTACAGATTATTCTATTGATTGGCTAAGCCGAAAAAACAAAAACCATCAAAGAAAAGTAATTCTCACGACAGGTGTTTTGAAAACGGATCATAAAAATATGTTGTCAAATAATGGTTATTCCTTTATCACTGTTGAAACTGAGAAAATAGCACGTGTAGGAATTCTGCTTGCCGCTTGCACATACATTGAAATGAAAAGTGGAGACCTAATACATATGGAAACCGTTAAATGACGAATCAAATGTTGTATTTTTGAGGCTTAAGAAATTGACTTGCGCAAGGAATCAATAAAGCAACTTATTAAGAATAAGGCAAGCCAACTAGGCTTCATGTACTGTGGTGTATCCAAGGCAACTTTCTTAGAAGAGGAGGCGCATCGACTTGAAACTTGGCTGAGTCGATCTTACCACGGCAAAATGTCCTACATGGATAATCATTTTGACAAACGCCTGGATCCACGAATTTTGGTGCCCGGAGCAAAATCGGTTGTTTCCTTGATATTGAATTATTTCCCTGAAGAAGTTCAAAAAGATTCCGAAGCACCAAAGATCTCAAAGTACGCATACGGAGAGGATTACCATACTGTAATTAAAGACAAACTATTCGAGCTGTTTGAGTACATTCAAGAAGAGATTGGTGAAGTAGGAGGAAGGGTTTTTGTGGACTCAGCCCCGGTAATGGACAAGGTTTGGGCGAAGAAAAGTGGTCTGGGTTGGGTTGGTAAAAATGCAAATCTCATACATCCAAAGCATGGTTCATTTTTCTTTATTGCTGAACTTATTCTGGATCTGGAGCTGGAACCGGATGGCCCAATAAAGGATTATTGCGGAACGTGTACGAAATGCATAGATGCTTGTCCCACTGAAGCAATAGTTGAACCCTATGTCGTTGACGGAGCTAAATGTATCTCATATCTCACAATAGAACTTAAAGACCAGATCATACCATCAGAGTTCAAAGGAAAAATGGAAAACTGGGCTTTTGGCTGCGATATTTGTCAGGATGTTTGTCCATGGAACCGTTTTTCAAAACCCCATAAGGAGCAACGATTTGAGCCGAATGAGCGCTTACTTAACATGAGTGGTGCTGAATGGACAGAATTATCTGAGGAGATCTTTCAGGAATTGTTCAAGCGATCGGCTGTGAAACGCACAAAATACGAGGGTCTCAGAAGGAATATTAAATTCTTAACAGATTTATAAGCAAAGTGACTGGAGTAGTTGTAAATTCAATGAAATATTTTCCTAAATTGCTCCTCTAAAACCTATTACATGTTTCCGGAAGATTTAATTGAAACCCCTGTTTCGTTAAGCATGAATCCTTATGCCGGTCCTTGGACAAAAGTTCAGGCTTCGCATTTGCTAAAACGTGCTATGTTTGGCCCAACCAATCAACAAATTCTCGATGCCGTCAGTGCAGGGATGAACACTACAGTGAATAATCTCTTGCAGATACCTGCAATTGATCCACCACTTACTTATGATCCTGAGGAAGCGATTGCACCTATTGGTACAACATGGGTCAATTCTGTTTACCCTAGTGATGTTACGGCGAATCAAGCTACTGAAACGGCTCGATTAAAATCCTTGGGGGCTTGGATCATGAAACGACTCAATACCGAGCAGTTTTCGATTGCGGAAAAAATGTGTTTGTTTTGGCACAATCACTTCGGGGTTGTGGTGACAAGTGATTCAAGAGCGACCTATAATTATCACATGTTGCTTCGTCAGCATGCACTTGGTAATTTCAGACAAATGGTCAAGGATGTTACAATTGATCCTTGTATGTTATTGTTCTTAAGTGGCGCTACCAATACGGTTTACAGTCCGAATGAAAACTATGCGCGTGAGTTACTTGAGCTATTCACAGTGGGTAAAGGACCGCAAATAGGTCCGGGAGATTATTCGTATTTCACTGAAGAGGATGTCGCTGCAGGTGCCAAAATTCTTACAGGTTATATTGTAGAAGGCTTGCGAAGTGATACCATGACTTCACCGGTTGCGACATATATGCCAATTTTCCATGACGGAACAACGAAACAGTTGTCCTATCATTTTGGAAGTGTTCAAGTCCCTAATGGTGGGGTAGTTGAATACTCGAACTACATCGATATTATCTTTCAGCAACCGCGTGTAGCAACTCACATTTGTACAAAATTGTACCGGTATTTCGTCAATTACGATTTAACACAGGACGTATTGGACAATGTGATACCAGTTATGGCGCAAACCTTGATCGACAACAATTACGATGTCCTTCCGGTAATGCAGCAATTGTTCAGAAGTGAGCATTTTTACGATGCGAGTCTTCGTGGGTCATTGATTCGTTCACCTTTGGAAATGATTTTTGGGATATTCAATGCAACGAGTTCTGTTCCTTCCTACGATTTAGCGGGTAATTCTGACATGTATTTAGCCTTTTATTGGTTAGGAGAAGCAATGGGACAAGCCTACGCTACTCCTCCAAGTGTTGCAGGTTGGCCGGCATATTACCAAGTTCCTTCGTATTCTCAATTGTGGATCAATTCTACAACAATCAAAACACGATTTGATATAGCAACGGCGGTTACTGTATTCACAGGAATCCCGGTTGGTACAAATAATTTTAAAATCAATGCACTTGGGTTTTTGAATGGTTTAAGTGTGCCGGACGATGCGCCAACAGTGATCAACGATATGTGTGAGGTGTTCTGTCCAAAACCGATTAGCGCAACTCAAAAATTGACATTAAAGTTGATCCTGACCAATGGTTTGCCGGATTGGGAATGGACTCTTCAGTACAATGAGTACTTGGCGAATTCAGGAAATCCTACCTATTCAGATCCAATTCGACAGCGTGTAGAGAATACACTCTATAATTTGTTCCGAATGCCACAGTTCCAAACCATCTGATCCTAAGCGAATCGAAATGAAAAGAAGAAATTTTATCAAGAATATGTCGCTTGCTTCAGTAGCAGCGCCGGTAGTAGTAAATAACATCCAGTTTAAAGGAATTGCGAAGAAGTTGTTTACCTACTCGAAAATGGCTGAAAGCAGAGTGTTGGTTATCATTCGTTTAAATGGTGGTAACGATGGTTTGAATTCCGTTATCCCAATCGATCAGTATGATAACTTAATGATCCAGCGTCCAAATATTATTATTCCAGAAGCGCAGATCTTACCTGTGACGGATACCATTGGTTTTCATCCTGTCATGACAGGTATGAAGAATATGTTTGACAGCGGTAAACTAGGGATCATCCAAGATGTTGGTTATCCTGAGCAAAACCGCTCGCATTTTAGATCAATGGACATTTGGACTTCAGGGTCTTTGGAAATTGAAGAAACGCGTGGATGGCTTGGCCGTAACTTTGATATGCACTATGAGAATTTTCCCTCTGCCTATCCAAATACAGATTATCCTCATCCATTTGCAATTTCGATGGGTTATGAAACGTCGACAACATGCCAAGGATTGATGGGGAATTTTTCCCATGCGGTGGCTAATCCAACTCAACCAATGAATGTGAACGGTAATTCTGCCGTGAATGACGGAACTTATTTCGGAGATCACATGCAATACATTACCACGATTATTAACCAGACAAATGCGTATGGAACAGCTATTAACAATGCTGCAAATGGTGGAAGTTCACTTTCAACCTTGTACGATGCGAATAATCCCATCGCAGTACAATTACGTAATGTTGCGAAAATGATCTCTGGCGGATTGCAATCCAAAGTGTATATTTTGAACATTAATGGGTTCGACACACATGATAATCAAGTAACGAGTGAATCAAGTACAACAACCGGAATGCATGCCAATTTGATGAAAACGTTGTCGGATGCGATTTATGCTTTTCAAGATGATCTTCAGTTGTTAGGATTGGAAAACAGAGTAGCCGGAATGACCTTCTCTGAGTTTGGTCGTCAAGTTGCTTCGAATTACAGTTTGGGAACGGATCACGGTGATGCAGCGCCAATGTTTTTGTTTGGAACCTGTGTTAGTGGCAGTGTGATTGGAAACAATCCAACGATTGGTGATCAGATAGTGAACCAAGCCGGTATTCCGATACAGTATGATTTCCGCGATATTTATGCCTCCATATTGAAAGACTGGTTCTTAGTGGATCCGGAGGAAATTCAGACATTATTTGAGCACGATGTGAACTTTGTGGAAGTACTTGCCGGTTGTGGTTTAAGTGTGGAAGAGAAAGAGTTCCAGAAGGACGGAATCTTGATCTATCCGAATCCATGTGTCTCCAATGCAACAGTGCGCTTTGTAGCTCAAAATGAACGGGTACATATTGAGATCTACGATTTGAATGGACGCTCTGTGGCGGTGGTAACGGATCAACTCTTTGATCAGGGCACACATAATGTCACTTGTGATTTACACGATCTAAAAGCCGGTAGATATCAGGTTAGAGTAGTGAAGCAATCGGGGATATTGACCAAAGCGTTGGTTAAGATTTGATCAGATATCCAGATTTTTGAAGCGGAAAATGTACTTGGTCGGTTGTGTTTGGAATGCCAATTGACCTTCCAATTGCTCGGTTAAGGATTCAATCAATTCGGAACCAAAAGTTGTAGCATTGACAGATTGTTTCCAGATGCCGTTGTCTGAGTAGTGGAATTCAAATTCCAAGTTGTTAACCTTGTATAGTGAGACTTCAATCTCTGGTTGCTGTATTTCGTGAAATGCGTGTTTAAGTGAGTTTGAAAAGAGCTCATTGTAGATTAGTGCCATTGGAACAATTGATTTCAATCCGATCCTATCCATCTCAAAATGAAAATATACCTTGACCGGTTTTCCGGTTTGGTACGAATTTTTTAGATCTCCAGATAAACTTTCAAAGTACTTTACCAGATTTACCTTAGAAAGTTCCTCCGATTGATAGATCTTTTCATGAATCAATGCCATTGTAAGAACACGATTGATACTATCTTTGAATTTAGAAAGAGCCTCTTCTTGAGTCAATTCGCGCATTTGCAGTCGCAATAAGCTAATGATTACTTGTAAATTGTTTTTTACCCTGTGATGGATTTCTTTAAGTAACACTGTTTTTTCCTCATCACTTGCTTTAATAATGTCATTTTGTGCAATCAATTCCCTATTTTGTTTAATCAAAAGCTCATCCGATTGTCGACTGGCTTTTAAAATTGTGGAGATGACATATCCGAGAAGAAAAAGGGCAAATATTGTTTCATAATAAGCCGAAAAATAGGTGGCAGGAGGTAAATTATTCACAATCTGTAATGTCACCGGAAAAACAAAGTGCAAATAATACAGAAACCCGAGTAGAGATAGGAACAAGTAAAAAATACCCCAGCGTAAACCTAAAATGTACATCACAAGAATATTCAATAACATCACCCAAAATGGACTCCCCACATGCATTGTACCATAGTTGAAATTTAAATTTCCAAATAGTAAACAGAATAACACAAAGAAATAGAGATGTGCCGTGAATTGTAGTTTCTTCTTTTTGAGTAAAAAAAGAGTCATTGAAGCAAATAAGAAATTACCTAAACCGGGTATAAGTACGGGATAAGCTCCAATAATTAAGGAAATAATAGTTGCACTTAGCCCCAATAACAAAACTGAGGAGGCAATATTGAACAACACATCTATCCTTGAACGATCATGAAGTCGTTCAGTTTCTAGAAGTAAATCTCCAATGAAGTATGATTTGATCTTGCTGTACATAGGTAGTTTACTTTGACTAAGTTACAAAGAAAAAGGACCACAAAATATGTGATCCTTTCTGTAATGTTTTATGACAAAGAAAAATTACATACCCATGCCTCCCATCATCTTTAAATCATCTGGTGACATTTCTGTATATCCTTGTGGAATTGCCATGCTAAACAATTCAGAAACCTTTTTCTTATCCAATTTTTGCTCAACTTTTGTTGCTGTCATTGTCATTTTCAATCCGCGGTTGTTGATCTCAAATTGCATTGGGAATCCAGGGATTTTAGAATTCAAATAGTTCTGTCCTTTTGTTGAAACGACAATGTCCTGAGTATACCAGAATACTGAAGCTATACCTTCTTCTGAGGTTAAGATGGCTTTTTTACAGTTGTAGCCTTCGATCACTTTGCTTTCATCAATTAAAGTCACTTCAAATTCAGGCATTTCAGCATCTTCTGCCTCTTCCCCTTTGAGATCAGACATTTTAGATTTGATGGCATTATTTCCCATCATTCCACTCATGAGCATCAACATCTCTTCATTTGTCTCATCGGTAATGGTAGTAACAGTCATCATTGAACCCATTTTCATTTCGGAGCGGGTCTTTTTATCCTTGAAGAAAATGTTTAAGGTTGAACCTTGCAACATGCCAATAGCCATTTGCATTTCAGGAGTATCTGAACTCGCATCGATTTTGTAGGCAATATGACCTTCGTTTAACTGGGCAAATGTGTTGCTTAATCCAAAACAACTAATAACAAGTAGTAAAATAAGATTTTTCATATGTATAGATTTTACTGTCAAAAGTAAAGAATTAATAAGTAGTCCATTTACACTTTCCATATAAGGTAAGCTAATTTCAATGAAAGGCTGAGAAAAGAGGATAAGTGGCAGCTGAACTCACATCATGGATGCCAAAACTTTTTTTAGCAATTACGAGCCCATCAACCAGCGAACAATGTCGTTCCCGTTTGCATAAAGCACCAAACTGATCAACAATATAAATCCAAAGTACTGTGCATATTCAAGTACCTTTTGAGGTGCTTCACGTCCCGTTACCATTTCGTAAATGAGGAAAACCACATGTCCACCATCCAAAGCCGGAATTGGTAGAATATTCATGAAAGCGAGTATGATTGAAATAAACGCGGTGGTTAACCAGAAAACTTGCCAGTCCCAAATGGGTGGAAACATGTTGCCAATTGTACCAAAACCACCAATTGAAGAGGCGCCTTTTTTGGTAAACAAGAATTTCAATTGTCCAACATAATCGCTTAAGGTTGTCATTCCTTTGGAAATACCTCTCCCGATACTTTCTCCAAAAGAATAATGAACCGTTTGAACTGCTGCCAGATCCTTCGGCTTAACACTTTTGGGTGCAAATCCAATCTGTCCGGTGGAATCAACATTTAATTTGATATTGACAGTATCCTTACCACGTAGGATTGACGCATCGATTGATTTTCGTTTGCTATGATACAATTGGGATACGATCTCATCAAAATAAGTGATCTCTTTGCCACCAATGCTAATAAAACGATCATCTTCCACCAACCCGGCTTCAATTGCCGAAGAAGCTCCCCAAAGTTCATGGATGCCTGATCCTTTTACAACTGTTGTAACAGTGTCTTTACCTCTCAAAAGCGATAATTGAACAGATTTTTGTTTTGCTATTGCTTTACGGTCAACATTCTTTAGGGAATCACCATTTACAGTTAATAGTACATCCGATTTTTTCGTCCCCAACTTAGGATTGGGATAGTGTACAGTCAACTTTTCTACCTCAATTGATTGATGACGTAAGCCGGCAACAGGGAAAGCGCCTTCGCGAAACAACGCATAATCAATGCCTTCCGGTAAAACGATTTCTTCCATTGAACCATCTGCATGTTGAACGCTCAATTTTCGCGCGTCACGTAACAACAATGAAGCTGTAACATCGGAAACGTGTTCAACTTCTTTATCTTCAATCTTTAAAATATTATCACCGGAACGCAGACCGTATTGTTCTAAAAATGGATGGATCGTCAAACCATGTTTTAGATCTTTCGTGTACACTTTTTCTTCACCGTAAGCAAACATCACAAAGATGTAAATGAGAACCCCTAAAACCAGATTAACGGTTACCCCTCCAATCATGATGATCAATCGTTGCCATGCTGGTTTTGAGCGGAATTCCCAAGGTTGAGCCGGTTTCGCCAACTGCTCTTTATCCATCGATTCATCGACCATACCGGCAATTTTCACATAACCACCAAGTGGTAACCAACCTAATCCCCACTCCGTTTCACCGATCTTTTTCTTGAAAAGGGAAAACCATGGATTGAAGAATAAGTAGAACTTTTCGACGCGTGTTTTGAAAAGACGAGCAGGAATGAAATGTCCGAATTCGTGCAATACAACGATGATCGAGAGAGAAAGAACAAGCTGAGCAGCTTTAATGAAAATATCCATGATGTAAATTAAACAGTGAACAAAGATAGTTTTTTAGGTGCTTATCTCACCTTCTTCATAATATCCATTGCGAATGAAATAATCCAACATGGCTTCTTTCATCAAATATTGCTGTTCCTGATGGTTTAAAGGTGGTAATTCTTTAATCAATTTGAAGTGAGGCCAACTCTCCTCATCATTACCTAAGAATTCATAATATCCATAAGGCTCCAATAAAGTACAAATCGCAATGTGAAACAAATCTGTTTTTTCACTTTTAGTGAACTCGGTCTGACCAGTGCCTAATTCATTTACACCGATTAGAAAAAGAATAGCCTGAACATCCATTCCTTCACCATGTGTTGATTCCAAGTGCCTCTTTAGTTGTTGAAAGCGAATTTCCAGTTCGTAATCCATGCTGCAAAAATACGTCGAAATGTTGGGTCGAATGAGTTGAATCAAAAAACAAATGTTTCGTTCGATTGTTTTTTGGCTAACTTTGAGTCACTAAAAAATGAGTATGATCAGAAAATTAAATTATTCCCTTTTAATAGGTGCGGCGTTGATTATAGCTTCATGTTCTTCCAATGAGGAATCTGCTGAAAAAGAGATAGCACCATGCGCTTATTCGTATGATGCGGAAAGTTCAGTTTTGGAATGGACTGCTTTTAAATTTACTGAGAAGGCTCCGGTAAAAGGTACATTCAATCAAATCAAAATTGACGCATTGAGCAATGCAGAGTCGGCAAAAGAGATGATTGAATCCATGTCTTTTATCATCGAAACAGCCACAGTTGAAACGCAAAATGAAGAGCGAAACGGGAAGATTGCCAAGCATTTCTTTGAAACGAACAATACGCCAAAGATTTCCGGCAAAGTGAAATCGTTAAGCGATAACGGAAAAGCCACAGTTGAAATATCAATGAATGGAAAGACAGTTGATGTGCTTGGTTCGTATACGATGGAGGGTGAAACGTTCTCCTTTAGTGCGACAATTGATGTTGCTAATTGGGACGGCATGAAAGGGATCAATACTTTGAATGAGATCTGCAAGGACCTTCATACTGGTGCGGATGGTAAATCAAAATTATGGTCGGAAGTGGATTTATCATTTACAACAACCTTGAAGAAAGAGTGTAAGTGAGGAGTCATTTAAATCAAAAATGATACGAACGGGCTATAGCAATAGCTCGTTTTTTTGTTTTTATGGGTCAATGAACTTCCGGCATTTAAGTTTTTGAATTGAGTACATTTAATATCACCTAAGTAGTTTTACTTAATCCAATGTACGCTGAAAGTATCAAATCAATTATTGTGCGTAGGCTGTGAAGAAGGACATGACAAAAATATGGATCAGTTTTGATTAGTGTCATTGCGGTCTTAATCTCAAGAATCATTTCTGTTATTACTGAAATTAGGTGCTTAGACACGCATTGTTTTCATTTGATTGAATGTATTTTTTCTGAAACACAATCAATCTGAGCTAATAAGTACTTTGACCAGCAGTCTATAACGAAATCCCTTGACTATGAAAAAATACGGTTCATTAATTTCGAATTTAAAATTAAACAGAAGCGTGAAGCTTGTCATCCTGTTCATTGTATTTCAACATTATGCATTCTCTGCTACTTTATACTTTAATACAGTTTGGAAGGGAACAATTTCATCAGCATCAATTAATTCAATTTCATCAGCACCTGGAAGCGGTTTTCAATTTACATCTGCTAACCCGAGTGATCTAATTTTTGTTGCAAATGGTAATGATGTTGGTGGAGTGCTAAGTTACCTGAATAGTGCTAACGAGGTTGTTTCAATCCCCGGTGTTATCTCTCGTCAGAACAAAACCGGAAGCATCACTAATGGGCTATATTTTTATCCTAATCCGTCCACTGGATTTGCTTTTATTTTAGTGATTCCGGGACGTGAATCTCAATTTGTAGCAGGAAATAGCTACGGTTCATCAAGTGACACGGGTAATACAGTCGATGCAATGAATGCTACGCTGAGCTATCAACAGCAACAAGCTGTAATTCATGTAGATCCCGCATCTAAAATGGAAAATGAGGAATTTATCACATTCAGGATTTATTTCTCAAATAATGCATCTAGAACTGGTTCAAGTACATTCCCCATTATTCTAAATTCTGAAACCGCAATTATTGGTACGGATGTACTTTCCTCATTTCAAACGAGTTTTGATCAAGTAAATTGGGTGAACTACGTTACTAGTACAACAATAACTACAAATGACCCTCAGATGTGGGTACGTTTAACCATCGTAGATGATACATTGAAAGAATGCGATGAAACATTTACATTAGAATTGGGACCGATTTCAGGAGGGAGTATTTTAAATAATGCAGGGACTTATGCAAGAGGTTTTATTGTAGATGTTGAGAACTATTGTATTTGGGAAGGAACTTACAGCACGGATTGGAATTTGGCTTCTAACTGGAAATGCAACGATCCGGCAACTATCGGAAAGAATGTTTTGATCAGCGCACAAGCACTAAATCATTTGGATGTCAATGATACAAAAACAATAGGCTATTTGAGATTTCAAGGTGCTGATAAATTAGTGCGTTTGAATCAAAATGATTTGATTTTGAATTGGATTGAAGGAGGGAACTCCACAAATTACTGTCAAACAAACGGTAGCGGAAAGATTGTTTCGACGATTAGTGCATTGAACAATAAGCAATTTCATGTTGGTAGGACACGTTATAATCCAGTTAGGATAACAAACAATAATTTAAACTCAGATAGCTTTTCTGTGCGAGTAATAGATACGGTTTACCTTAATGGATTGAGCGGACCACAAATTGTGACTCCTCATGTTGGAGTCACATGGGATATTCACAAGAATAATCCAAATGAAATCAATGGAGTTGATTTTGAATTTAGCTGGGAGAATGTTCAAGAAGTTGGGATTATGGATGGGTATCGTGTTAATCATCACAATGCAAGTAATTGGGAGCTGGCAATAGGAAATTCGCAGAATCCTATTTTAACAAACGGTGCAAAGTCATTATTGCATACAAGTTACTCAGGGACGTTTTCCCCATTCACTATTGGCGAATCTGGAACGGTAATGCCGGTTGAATTTCTAAATTTGCAAGTGGAGTGCTTAACCAGTGGGGTATTTGTTTATTGGCAAACAGCAAGTGAATTCAATTCAGATTACTTCCTCCTTGAAAGAAGTAGGGATGGATCAAGTTGGGAATTCCTTGCACAGATACCTGCAGCTGGAACAACGAATCAAATCTCCAACTACCAGTTCGAATTACCTACATTTCCCTATGTATCCGAATATATACGTTTGTCACAATTCGATTACAATGGGGCATTTAGTTTATTGAAAACGGTTTCATTAAATTGCCAAGATAATCATGAGTTTATTCTATTTCCTAATCCAGCAGTTGATGTTTGTTTAGTTCAATTCCACAATACGGGAAATATAGAGATGAAGATTCATGTAATCGATGTTTTAGGCAGACCAATTAAACTTATTGATTACAAACCGGTTCATGGATTTAATGAGATAAGTCTTGATGTGAAAGACTGGTCAAATGGAATGTACCTGATCAAGGTGATATACAACGAAACGTATAGAGAATCATTTACATTCTTGAAAGAATAAAAGTGAGAAGTTGGATTTACGTCAACAAATGAACGTTGAGAAATAGAAGTTCTACCACATTGGTAGAACTTTTTTTGTATCTACTTTCGAAGTATGAATTTCGTTGATGTTTTATTGATTGTTCCGTTGATCTATGCGGGATATAAAGGTTTTAAACATGGGTTGATCATTGAGGTGTTTACGTTGCTGGCATTGTTCGTTGGCCTATATGCTGGGATTCACTTCTCTGATTTTATAGCCTTAAAGCTTAAAGATGTTTTTGGTTGGGACTCACCGTACGCACCGACCATCTGTTTTACGTTGATCTTCCTTGGGATCGGAGCCATGGTTTATTTTGCTGGAGTGATGATCCAGCGTATGGTGAGAGTAGTGAATTTATCACCAATTGATAAGTTTTTTGGCGTGTTTTTCGGTGTGCTCAAAATGCTCTATATCCTCAGTGTGGTATTGGTATTGGTAGAATCGTATGACGAGAAAGGTGATTTTTTCCCTGAAGAAAAGAAAGAAGGGTCGCTTTTGTATCGTCCTGTGAAAGCTTTGTCCACTACAACGGTTCCCGGAATTTCATCGAGTACTATTTTCATGAGAAATGCGTTTAAAGAGGAAAGTGACAGTACCGGACTAACAGTGGATCAGGTGATCAGAGCTAAAGAGGTAGCCGATAGTCTGGGGATCACTGTAAACGATGCAGTTGAATTAAAGAAGGTTTACGATGAACATGTGGAGAAGGATAAGTAGTGTTTTGCTGTTTTTGGTGGCTTTTTATTCAGTTAGTCAGGAGAAAGAACCTTGGTTAAAGAATCCCTTTCAACGAAAACAAGTTGAATTGAATGTGACAAAGACTGGAGCTTATTTTGGGCTACAACAAGGTCTATATTTGGTGCCGGAGTTTGGCGTTGAGCGTCAATGGCAAAAGATCCGTCTCACTTCAAAAAAGACGCATGCACTTCATGGCGGGTTTAATTACAATTTAAAATACAAAGTCCTTGGTTATGATGTGGGGTACTGGTATCGAGGTACTCGCGTAGGGTTAACATGGGGTGGAAATATTTGTGTTCGAACAGATTTTACAAATACAAGGGTTGGAATTGTTCCGGTAGTTGGATATAAAGTTTGGCAATTTCATGTGCAAACCGGCTATCACCTACTGACTCCCTTACCGACAGAGAATCGATTTGAAACCAATGGTTTATTTATCAATATTCGATTTGTTATGATCACCGAAACTGAGCGAGAGTTAAAACGCAGTGACAAAAAAAAGAAATCCATTTTCGGATCCTGATTAAAAAAGGACTTCCTTGCACTTTGTTCTTTGTTCATTTTCCCTAACAACGTGCTCTTATTCATAGAATTTGTTTATCTTCGCGCACTCAAATTGAATACTATGTCAGTTGGCGTTAAAATTTTTGCGGGAAGGGCATCCATGCATCTGGCAGAGCAGATCGCTCAAAGCTACGGTGTAAAGCTTGGTGACGTAAAGGTTATGGAGTTCAGTGATGGTGAATTTCAGCCGTCATTTGAAGAAACCGTTCGTGGTCAGGATGTCTTCATCGTACAATCAACAATGCCACCAAGTGACAATCTATTTGAATTGCTTTTGATGGTAGACGCCGCAAAGAGAGCTTCTGCCCGTAAGATCATTGCTGTAATTCCTTATTTCGGGTTTGCACGTCAGGACAGAAAAGACAAGCCGAGAGTAGCAATTGGTGCTAAGCTGGTTGCAAATATGCTTATGGCAGCCGGTGTGAATCGTTTGATCACAATGGACTTGCATGCTGATCAGATTCAGGGATTTTTTGAAGTACCTGTTGATCACTTGTATGCTTCGACGCTTTTCTTGTCAGAATTGGAGAAACTGGATAACGGTAATCTGATCATGGCAGCACCGGATGCGGGTGGAGCGAAAAGAGCGAACTCCTACGCGAAAAAACTAAATACAGGATTAGCGATTTGCCATAAACAACGCAAGAAAGCAAATGAAGTAGCTGAAATGACTGTGATTGGTGATGTAGAAGGCAAGGATGTAATTTTGGTTGATGACATGTGCGATACGGCTGGTACCTTAACTAAGGCAGCTGACTTGTTCATCGAGAAAGGAGCCTTGAGTGTACGCGCGTTTTGTACACACGCTGTTTTGTCCGGACCGGCATTTGAGCGCATCGAAAACTCTAAAATAACTGAATTGATCGTGACAGATACGATTCCACTCAGACAGCAAAGTGATAAGATTCGTGTCCTAACTGTTGCTGACCTGTTTGCTGATGTCATCCGAAGATTGGTAAATAATCAGTCGATCAGTTCCCATTTTGTAATTTCTTAAATACATATATAATGAAAACAGCACAATTGAGCGGTTCGTTAAGAACGAACGTAGGGAAGAAGGACGCTGCGGCAACTAGAAATGCCGGTTTGGTTCCTTGTGTGCTTTACGGTACAGGTGAGCAGACTCACTTCGCAGTAAAGCGAGTAGATATTGAAAAGATCATCTTCTCTCCTGAAGTTTACCGAGTAGAAATTGACGTTGAAGGAAAGAAAGCCACGGCCATCGTTCGTGAAGTTCAACAACATCCAGTGAAAGATTTTATCATGCACGTGGATTTCCTTGAAACAACTGACGTGAAGCCAATCAAAGTTGGTCTTCCAGTTCGTTTGACAGGTTCTTCTCGTGGTGTAATGGCCGGAGGACGTCTTCAGCAGGTATTCCGTAATTTGTCTTGTGTTGGTCTTGCTAAAGATCTTCCGGATGCAATTACGTTGGATATTTCGAAATTGCGCATTGGTCAAGCAATCCGTGTTAAGGATATCGCATTAGACGGCGTGAAGATTCTTGACCCTGCAAACGCAGTAGTAGTATCCGTGAAAATGGCTCGTGGAGCTGTTAAGGGTGCTGATGCTGACGACGAAGAGGAAGAAGAAGCATAAATTTTAGCTAATAGTAGCTTTAAAGGGAGTCAGAAATGATTCCCTTTTTTTGTCTTGAAAAAAAGTATTAATTTGGGCTTCAAATCACAATCTAATGAAAAACCACTACTTACTTATTATTATATCCTTTCTATCGTTCAGTACATTGTTTTCTCAATTACCCGAACAACTTATACTTCAAGATACAACTGCTAATTTTCCAGCTACTTGTGGCCTTTCTACAAAATATTTAAAAAAATTGAGGCTGAATAGTGAAGACTATGCCCCAAAAACGTATCCTTTAGATTTCCCGGCTTACGCTATCATAAATTGTGGAAAGTTCGATATCTATTATGAGGATTTAATTCTTTCAAATCCACAAGTTGGTTTTTCTGATGCAACAACTGGTATTGCAAGAAGAAATACATTATGTGCTGTTTTGACATATGTACAAAGTGTATTTGATTTTAGTAATATTCCAGCAGGTAACCCTATAAGACTACATGTAAATGAGTCTTTGGCTCCCGTAGTTAACCCTGCCCCAATTGGAGGAAGCACTTTAGCTTTTGCCGGGCCAACATTTTCTAATTTAGGTCCTCCACAAATAGTGAACGGAAATGTTCATTTATACACCACAACAGGAATTGATCCTGTTACTGCTAACCAGTACCATGCTGAATTAACGGTAAATTTTGATCAAATTGCAGGGTGGGCAGGGCCTATTCAGTGGCATAACGACCATACCATCCCAATTATTAATTGCCATTACGATTTATATTCAGTTTTATTGCATGAAATAGGTCATACTTTGGGTTGGCTTAGTTTAATTGAACATTCCGGACCTACAGAAGGAGAGGGGACACCAGTGTCAGCATTTGGCAACAATCAATTTTCTGGAATTGATGCCTTATTGCATGTAGGGGATAATTCATATCCACTGGCCTTGATACCACTTGTTTTAGGTGCTCCATCTTCACCATCTATTAATCCAGCATTTGCATCAAGTACAACGGTACTAACTGATAACAAGGTTTGGATCAATGATCAACCTGCACCAAATAACGATCCTGTCTACTCTGGTTTTATAGTAGGTTTTACGGGTTATCCATATTCGATAGCTTCCCTATTGTCTCACTTAGATGATCAAATATGGTGTTATTCCAGAAGATCAAGAATTTCTCCTGGTGAGACAAAGAATTACGTTATGGCTCCATTTATGCCAAAAGGTATTTTAAAAAGGACATTTGAAGATATAGAAATTAATACGTTATTGGATTTAGATTTCGAATTAAATGCCAGTTATTCAAGTCTTACATTAGAAAATTCACCGCCATATTCAACTAGAATGGCAAGTTATACTAATTATTTGAATAATACTTTCCCCGAAACAGTTGTTGCTGATTTTCCAATCTTAACAAATGATACCGGAGCGACCATAGTGATCGATCTTTCGACTGATCCAACGCTTGTAGATTTAGAAAACGATCCGATTTTTGTATCTCCTGGGTCTTTAGTAAACTATAGAGGCTGCGGGAATGGGGGTAACAACCACAACGCCTTATCAATTACTTCGACTGCTCAAGGAGACATAATCACATATACTCCAAGGTCAAACTTTTATGGTCGGGCGCAATTTGGATTCAGACTTTGGGATGGCAAAGAAGAAGGTTCTTATGTTATTTACACCATCGATGTCGAAAAAGGCAATAATGTGAATTGTGCAGTAGGTTCAAACATCATCCTAAATGGTGATTTTGAAGAAGGGTCTGAAGTGAGGAGATTAGGATCAGAAGAGGTTATAAACGCATCCGTCCTTGAACAAGATAATTATAGAGAAGGTAAATTAAGAACAGGTATTCATTTTGGTGATTGTCATCCCTACAATTATTTGTCAAATAATTGGATGCCTTTTGGTGCCGGTGACTTGATTAAAGATAGTAGATTTCTTTGTAACGGAACAGTTTATAAATCTTGGACGGGATCAAACAATGTGTCTTTTCCCGGGGTTGGTGGATCTGCACCCAACCCTAACTCGGCTTATGGGGTTGGTCAACGGTACCGAAATATATTCGGTATGTTCAATTATTTTAATTTATGTACAGATGTTGAAACGTGTAAAAGATATGTATTAGAATTTGATTATTTTGCTAAACCCTTTAGTATTCCAACTGGGGCAATTATTCCGCTCACAATTGCTTTTAGTAATGATGCTACACACCCAACTCTTCCTGCTTATACTTTTAGTACTGTACAGAATATTACGGTAACAAACAATGCATGGACAAACGTTTCGATTCCTGTTAACTATTGCGGAGATTCTCCTGCCAGCATATTATCTTTAATTCAAACTACCTTTAGCCAAGGGTTTTTAATTGATAACCTCGTTCTAAGGGAAGATTTAACTCCGCTACCACTCACGTTAGCTATTACACCTGAATCAGCCGAAATTTGTGCTGGAAATAGCATCGCATTGTCAACAGTTGTTGATAATGCGATGTGCAACATTACGTACAATTGGATCCCAGCTACTGGATTGAGTTGTATCGATTGCCCTAATCCTGTTGCAAACCCGACTGCAACGATAGAATACACATTAACAGTTGGTGATGGATGTTTTTTGACATCAGAGCAAGTTACGGTCATTGTTGACAATTCACTTGACGCATTATCAGCCTCTGCTTCACCATCAATAATTTGTTCTGCCGGAACCTCAGTATTAACAGCAACAGGAGCAGAATCATATACATGGAATCCAGGAAATAGTTCTGGAAGTTCAGTTAGTGTGAGTCCTGCTGTTACAACAACTTACACCGTAACTGGTACTAGTTCCAATGGATGTGTTGCTTCAACTGATATTACTGTCACAGTTGACAATTCACTCGAAGCGCTAAGTGCCTCTGCTTCACCATCAATAATTTGTTCTGGCGAAACCTCAGTATTAATAGCATCGGGAGCAGAATCATATACATGGAATCCGGGAAATAGTTCTGGAAGTTCAGTTAGTGTGAGTCCTGCTGTTACAACAACTTACACCGTAACTGGTACTAGTTCCAATGGATGTGTTGCTTCAACTGATATTATTGTCACAGTTGACAATTCACTCGAAGCGCTAAGTGCCTCTGCGTCACCATCATTTATTTGTTCTGGTGGCACCTCAGTTTTAACGGCTTTGGGGGCAGAATCATATACTTGGAATCCAGGGAATATCAATGGGAATTCTATTAGTGTAAATCCGATTGAAACAACAACTTACGCCGTAACCGGGACATCTATTAATGGATGTACAGATGAATTTAATGTTACAGTCAATGTCGAGAATATCCCTGCAACCATTTCTATTGCAGCTACATTTTTAGAGGTCTGTGAAGGCGGATCAACAACTTTAACAGCTTCGGGAGCAGAATCATATACATGGAATCCGGACAATATTTCGGGAAGCTCAATTGTAGTGAATCCAACTGTTACAACAACTTACACCGTAACCGGGACAACTACAGCCGGATGTGTTGGAACTAATGAAGTAACAATTACGGTTACAACCAATGATAATCCGTTTTGCTGTACTGATCCCAACTTCATTTTTAGCGATGATGAAAATTCTTTCAATGTCGGTTCAATTCCTGATGGTTCAGTTATAAATATCTACGGAACATTCAACGTCAACACCAACTTCACACTCGTGTCCTGCACCCTGCGTATGGCTCCCAATGCGCGAATTGAAGTGTTGAGTGGCTTTAATTTCGATTTGACTGATTGTTTAATATTCTCTTGCACAGAAATGTGGGATGGAATTTATTCCAATCCAGGAGCTATGGTTTCTATAACAGGAAGCCGAATTGAAGATGCGAAATTTGCCGTTAGTTCAGTATCCGGTGGTAATTATTTCCTTGATAACACTGTTTTTAACAAAAATAACATCAGTGTTTATGTTGGTTTATTCAGTAGCCCTCATCCCGGAATTGTAAAAAATTGCACCTTTGATTGTACCTCGCTTAATTCACCAACAAGCGGAAGTGTATTAAAAGCTCCTTTTGCGGGTGATAAAACACATTTTGGGATTCACTGTCAATTCAATAATAACATTACTTTTGGAGAAATTTCAGCCCTACCGAATGTTTTTCAGAATATTGAAATTGGTATTTATTCTATCGGTTCAAATGTTGCCATTTATCGAAACAATTTCAACAACATCATAGAGCCATTCTGCTCTCTTGCTACTCCAGGTGGTTGTCCGGTTGTTGGATGGGCTATTTGGGGCATCAGAAGTCATTTACTTATTGGTGACAATGCTGGATTGAGTCATGAAAATAATATCAATGATTGTTCAAACGGTATTTTTCTCGATGGATTTTGCTCTTATGAAATTCGTAAAAATAGCTTTACCAATATAGTGAAGCCACTGTCGAAAAATCCTTCTAAATGTATTTATGGTCGTTTCAGTTCTTTAGGTAGCGCTCTATCTTATGGAGAAATAGAAGACAATGTATTTGTGAATTTTCAATGGGGAATTTACTATGAAGCCAACCAGATGAACTACATTCATATTGAACGCAACAGATTTTCTGGCTTCAATACTCCTAATGGAACAGCTATTTTCATGAGACAAAACCAACCACATCAAATAGAAATACGCAACAATGTGATTAACAATTTGCCAATACATAGAGGTTGGTACGGAATCCGCGTTCAAAACGCAGTGCAACCGGGAGGTATGGTGATCATCGAAAAAAATACCATTAAAAACGTGCGCCACGGCATCTGGTTAACTAATTATTTCAATGGTGTACGGATTCTTAACAACAGTGATGATTACTACAGTATTGGTACCACTCAAGCCGGAATTTATTACCCTAATTCTACACCACCGGCATTCTCAGTGGGTATTAAGGTTGAAAACTGCCCCCGAACGCTTGTCTTGAATAATCTGGTTCAGAAACAAAACCCCAACCCAACTACTACCTATACCAATATGCTTTACGGAATTAGCATTGAGACCAATGGAATCAGCTCCGTAATTCAGGAAAACGAAGTGCGTCGTTTAGGAAAGGGGCTAAACTTCTACGGGCAACCCAACGCACCTTTGCGCGTTACTTGTAACGGTATGTATGCAAATAGAGTGGGCCTTTCATTGAACAATACTTTTATCGGCGATCAGGGACTCCCCAACCCGGGGGGAATAGCACAGGATAACCAGTGGAGTATTCCTGGGAATGTGAGTAATGGATGGAAAGGGGCTGAGAGGATATCAAGTCCTTTAACAACATGGTACACCCGAAGTAGTACATTGCCTTTCTTCCCTAATCAAATATCACAAATGGAACCTTCATTTGCAATAGTAAATTCGACGAATTACCTAGTTTCTGGTGCATCATATAATTGCACCTTCGGCTGCCCCAATCCACCCTGCCTTCCGGTTGAAATAGTAAAAATGGTTCGTAAAGAGGCTCCTTTCGATCAAATCAACAACGAAGAGCGCAAAATGGTGGATATTCAATTGTACCGGGAATTAAAAACCCAACCGGAATATTTGAATACAGGCAATACAACGGATACGCTTTTTGCTAATTACCTCGATAGCCTAGAATCTACTAACATTGCCAGAATTTACCGCTTCAACGAGAAATTGGAATTAGGTGATACCTTGGGCGCTTATACTGAAGTGATGAACATCACTCCTGAATACACACCGGAAGACAACCACAAAATTGTGAATGAAATATACTGGAGAACATGGGTATATAACATTTTTGAGTTTTCTTCTGCCGATAGCTCGGCATTGTATCAAGTAGCGGAACAAAAACCACATTTAGGAGGTACAGCGGTATATGATGCGCGAGTAATGTTAGGGCTGGACTTTTTTGATTTCGTTGAAGATGAAAATAAAATGTCTGAAAATTACGTTCAAGATCAAACAAACAGTGATTCAAAGGATCAAATTGAATTTGTTCTCTATCCAAACCCTGCCAGCACATTTATTTCATACATGATTTCATTGGAAGATTCAGAAACTGCAACTTTTACCATTTATGATGTAGTTGGCAGAGAAATATACCGAAGTGTATTTGATAATGAAAATAAATCGGGATCAATTAATATCAGCGAAATGGCAAAAGGGTCGTACACTTATAAGGTAGAACTGAATAACAAATTGGCAAAATCGGGATCCTTTATTATTAATTAAATGATTTTTAGTAAATCAAATATCAGGGGAATATTATCAATTTGGCTGGCTTTTGTTTTAATTCCAAAATTTGGAAATCCAACTTTCGGACAAATAAACCTAGTTAATAACCCGGGTTTCGAAGAATATAATTCTTGTTTAGGTTGTAATCAAAATATTACGGAAGCTAACTATTGGTTTCAACCAAATACTTGGGATTGGCCAAATGGCGGTTCTGATTTTTACCATACTTGTAATCCGAATTGCACACCTCCACAAATTGTTTCCGGTTATCAAAATCCAAGATCCGGTAATGGCTTTGGAGGGGGGGGGTTTTTTACCCAACTCTCAATTCAAATAGAGAATATTTAGAAACCTCATTGTCTCAACCTTTAACTGAAGAGAAGCAATATTGTACTTTTTTTTACACCAATAGATCAAATTACAATAACGTTTCGTCCACGGATTGTATTGGATTAATTTTTACAGTGGATAGTTTGTTATATAACGGTCCAAACTGGTATTATTATAATGCCATACCAAGTATAAACAACAAATCAGGTGATATAATTCTAGACACATTAAACTGGATATTAATAAAGGGAATCTATTTTGCAACTGGCGGAGAGAAATTTATTACCGTTGGATGTTTTTTACCAAAAGAACAAGTCAATTATATTTGTTTTCCAACGCCTGCTGACTGCGGATATGCGTACTACTACTTCGACGACTTCGGCGTTTACGAACTCCCGGAAATAACCGCCGGAACAGATGCTGAAATTTGTGAATACGGTGGAAGCGTTCAGTTACAAGCATCTTGCGATGGATGTTGGGATGCTTTGCAGTACCGTTGGTGGCCGGAAACAGGGCTAAGTGATCCATCTGTTTTAAATCCTTTAGCTTTCCCTTCAGAAACTACCACGTATTATTTTGGGTTAATCGATACCACAGAAACAGTTCCTTGTATTGTAGATTTGGTAGATAGTGTGGTTGTAACAGTTTGTTCGGATATTGAACCCCCACCTTTTAATTTCACCATTCAACCGAATCCGGGGAATGAGCAGGTGGAGTTGGTTTTTACAAACGTGCCGGAAGATACTGAATTACTCCTCTATGATCTTAGAGGGCGATTGATAATGCAAACAACCATTCCCAAAGAAACGATAACTTATACATTGGATCTGACCAATTTGGCAAATGCGCAGTATATGCTTAAATTGCAAAACCCGGAGGGGACGGTAAGGAAGAAATTGATGAAGATGTGAGAAGAATATTTACTCAATCACTACTTTCTTGAGAACAAAGGCATTCTCTTTACGAATCACGACTTGATACACGCCGGAACTCCAATTGTTACTTTCTATTGTAATAGAACCCTCGAATATGTCATTGAATACCAACTTACCGTTGGCATCGTAGGCAATGATCTCGTAATTTCCAGATTTTCCCTCAACAGTAAAATAGTTGGTGCTCGGATTTGGGTAAATGGTGACGTGTGTCAGATCCTGTTCCAGAATCTCCAATGAGGTCTCATCGACCAAGCGTTGTCCGTTTGAAACAAAGAGTGATGACAATCCGGCACCATTAATCACCCTCAAGGAAACATGATACACTTGATCATAAATCGGATTCACTAGATTGTGACTGTAATTGGCGCTGGCTCCTACTGATGTCCAGTCCAATACATTGTTCAGTGAGGGCAATATACCGATTGCTACTTCATAAGATCCGATCAATGAATGTTCATCTGTTCCTAGCCAATTGGCAGCAATAATTGGATTGAATGTCGTGTCAATATCAGCACCAGTTCCATCGTGAAGGAAGTCCAACTGTGGTACTGTCCAATCCACTTTGTAATACTGAACACCTGCCGTTGACCAATTTGCCGCTTCATCATGTGCCATGGAACGAATAAGACTCGCTACTTCAGCATTGGAACTTTGATGACGCATTCCTCCATTGTTTCCAACGCTTACGTTGACAGAATTTGCTCGTGAACGATACACACGAATGTTGTCATAGTCAACCGAACAACCGCCCGTGCGTAGTGAAATCGAATTCCCACTTTGTAAAGGCTCAATATCCTGCCATTGGGTTACCAACTGATTATTCGCGTAGACTCGGATCCATCCGGATTGTGGTTCATAGGTAACACGATACGTATAAGCTGTATTGGCAGTCACTACACAATTGTCATTGGTTTTCAATGAGAAAACATCATCAGTTACCTTGTAGATCTGCGCTTTCTGTTCAGTTTCTCTGAAGAATACGAAATAGGAGTTTCCGCGGTTGCTCATGGTTGGATCACTACAGAAAAAATGAATCCCTGCACGTTGGTTGGTACCGATAGATGTAATGTTTTGATCCCATTCATACATAAAGGCAGTGGCGTTGTCTTGGTTCAATTCAAAATAGGCATTCGTGTTTTGTTCGGTTGTGCTGGACTGACGATAAAGTGAACTTTGATGGCTGAAATCACCAATTAGTGAATTCCACCCTATTGCATCAGTTTCGTATTCTTCATTTAAGTAGCCCAGAGAAGGATTTGAACTCCATTTTTCAGTAAGTGGATCGAGATCTGCCACCAAATAATAGCGACCTACAACGCCAATGTTGTCATTATCTGTAATCAATGCTGTAAAATCCTGTGTTACCCATTCCGGAGCATTAATGACCGTTGAGATTGGTGCTTGATCATCGGCGCTGGTGCTACTCAAAGTTGCTGCCCATCCGGATGCAACTGTTGCACAATCTGAGCGGAATTCTACCAGTAAACTTCCTCCGCTCGAATTAACCATCCCGGGTGAATTTGTCCCAGTGTAGGTCCCAATAACAGGAGTTTCAATTGTCGCACCGTTATAGATGAACATACGATCATAACCCGATTCAACATTGAATTCACTGAAATTCAAAGCAACTGAATTGGCTCCAGGAGGTTGAAACAACCAAAGTAAGCGTTCATCGTTGGTATAGTTTCCACCGGCACCACCTGAATCATAAAAGTTTCCGCTTGGAGTTGTTATCGTGGTGATCGTTGGATTGTTGTTGATTAATCTGTAATATTTTTCCCAGTTCCAATTAATTCCGGGATCTGTATGCGATTGGTTGGGATAATGTTGATGCCCTTTTATTTTGGTACAATTCCCCAATACCTGAACCGATGAGGAGGAAGCACCGTAATAAGTTCGTACTCCTGGAATTCCATAACCGCTATTGATGATATCCCGACTCAGATCAGCGGAGCTATTGTACATGGCTTCTGTGTACCAGGCAGGATTACTTACGTATCCCTCGTGCTCATAACCGATTGTGTAAGGGTTTTCAGAGCCAACATGCCAAGCTTTAATAGCCTCACTTACCATCTGCGTAACCTGTCCATCCGAACTGCGAATTACATAATGGTAGGAAACATTTGAATCACAATTTTGCGCCCATGAAATGGCTCCGGCATAACTTCCTTGAACCGTGTGGATGGTTATGGCTGAAACGGCAACTCCATTTCGTGAATTGTAATTGCAAGGCGGTGCCGGATTCCAGATAGCAGGGCCATAATCATCCGATTTGTTCTGATTGAGGGTGTATTTCTCATTTTTATCGGTTACAATACCGTTTTCAGTGAAAAAGACACGTTTCGCAGAAAGTACCTTGAGATTGTTTATTCCGAATATAGATTTAAGGTCAAATCCAGCTGCTTCAAATCCATGTTCCGAAGCAAATTCTGGATCATTCAAATAGCGAAATACCTGATAGATTTGGGCATCCATTGCAAAACGGTTGATGTAACCTTCTGTTGGAATCTCAGACAGTTCGCGTAACACAGAATAAAGAGCTAAACTTTGATCTTCTGTTCCCTTTTTCTGCGCATGTTTTGAAAGGAGGAATTGAACTGCTTTGGCGTAGGCCATTACTTGTTGTTGAGGATCGTTTTTTTGTTCTTCAAGAGAAATCCCGCTTAATGTAGCCACTGTTCGCGCGTTTTCTCTGAAATAAGCTTTCCCATCATCGAATAGTCCAAGTATTCCAAAAGGTTGTGGGATACCAATACACGAGGATTGTGTACTATTGTCCAACACTTCAAATCGGGTATTGCAAAAGGCAATTGTTTCAAGTAATCCTTTTGGAACAGAAGGATTCGCCGTATAGGCAGCAGTGTAATTGATTTGTGCGAATAACACTTGCGTGTAAAGAATAGCACAGAAAGCGATTAAAATTCGAATCATGAACAGTAGAATATGGATGGCAAAGGTAGGGAATCAATGCACTCAAATCAACCCCTTTTATCTCTTTTCCTCCTTTCTTCCAGCCATTTAGGTTTATTTTTACCTCCTTTGGATTCCTGATCACCCAGTAGTTTATCGATTAAGTCAGGTCGCTTTGCTTTCGTTAATTTTTTTCTGATCCAATCTTGATTTTCCTTCTTATACCAGAAGAAAAAACGATTTTGATCCAATTTTTCCTGTTTTGACTTGACTGTTTTGACTGGTTTTAGCGTGTAAGGATGTACTCCCGTATAATAGATCACCTCTGCGACCGTCATCGGTGTAGGTGTAAAATCCTGAACCTGTTCGAGCTGGAAGCCCATATCTTTTGTTTCAGCCGCAAGATTAGCCATATCCTCTTCTTCACACCCTGGGTGGGAGGAAATAAAATAAGGAATCAATTGCTGTTTCAAACCGTGTTTTTCCGAGATCTTATCGTATTTCTCCTTGAACTTGTGGAAATACTTGAAAGACGGTTTACGCATAACTCGGAGCGTTGCATCAGAAGTGTGTTCCGGTGCTACTTTAAGTCGCCCACTGACATGGCGTGTGATGACCTGCTCTATGTACTCATCGTGGTTACCATCTTCATTGTTCTTGTTGAAATCATCCACAAGTAAATCGTAACGTATACCGGAACCAACAAATGCCTTTTTCACTTTTGGATGAGCATCTACTTTTCGGTACAACTCAGTCATAGGTTTGTGAGAAGTATCCAAATTGGAGCAAATCACAGGGTGGATGCAACTTGGAGAAGAACAACGCGCGCAGATTGCTTCATCCTTTCCCTTCATTTTATACATATTGGCAGAAGGTCCACCTAAATCAGAGATATAACCTCGGAAGTCCGGGTGATTCACAACTTCCTCCAGTTCGTGCAAAATCGATTTTTCACTTCTTGATGCAATGAATTTTCCTTGATGCGCTGAGATCGTACAGAAACTGCAACCTCCGAAACATCCCCGGTGCATGTTTATGGAGAAGCGGATCATTTCGTAAGCCGGGATTGCACCTCGTTTCTTGTACTTTGGATGAGGTAGACGCGTGTATGGAAGATCAAATGAACGGTCGATCTCCTCTTCCGTCATTGTTTTGTAGGGTGGATTGATGACCAATACATCGTTCCCAACTTTCTGTGTAATCCGATCGGCTTGCCATTTGTTCGATTCTACTTCAACAATCTTGAAATTGGCAGCGTATTTTAGTTTGTCGCTTAAGCAGTCTTCGTGACTGGCTAACTCAACAGTTTCCCAACGCTTATTTTTAGGAAGTTCCTCCGCTTGTGACTGAACAAAAGCTACTTGATTCAAGGTACGTAAATTGTCAAACGGAACACCTTTCTTCAACAACTTGAGCATATCCCGCAAAGGCTGATCTCCCATCCCATAAACCAGCAAATCAGCACCGGAGTCGACAAGGATGGATGGCATTAACTCATCTTTCCAGTAGTCGTAATGACTAACACGCCGTAACGAGGCTTCAATACCACCTATCAGCACCGGAACATCCGGAAATAATTCCTTTAAAATGCGTGTATAAACAGTGGTGGCATAGTCTGGTCGGAACCCAGAAACACCGCCCGGAGTATAAGCATCGGTTGATCTTAGGCGTTTATTGGCGGTGTAATGATTCACCATGGAATCCATACAACCTGCTGTCACACCGAAAAAGTACTTCGGTCGACCAAATTTTTTGAAATCACGCAGATCGTCTTTCCAGTTGGGTTGAGCTATGATGGCCACTTTAAACCCTTCATCTTCCATGATTCGCCCTATCACAGCTGTACCAAATGAGGGATGATCAACGTAAGCATCACCTGACACAATAACTACATCAATTTCATCCCACCCGCGTTTTTCCACTTCCTTCATAGTAAGTGGAAGCCAGTCTGTAATTGGTCTTTCTTCTGACAACATAATGCAAAATTACGGCAAAATTCAGCGGATTAGGTTTATCATGCTCGATGTTTCGAGAGTTTTTAATAATTTAAACAAATGTTTCACAGTCGATCTCTTGTTTTGTTCTTGTTTGCCGGACTACTTTTTTCGTGTCAGCAAAAGAACGATCGTGTTACCGTTTTAAAAAAATCAGAAAGCAGCAAACCCTTTGTTTTTCGAATGAATCAACTCTATACTCCTGCTGAGAATGAAGTGAATTTTCCTTTATGGTTTGAAGATTCCATTATTGCTTCTCGCGGCATTGCCCAGCTTAAGCGATCGGTTTTTTTAGTTACTGGTGAGATGGAAGATGATATTGATTTGAGAGAAATAAGAAACTATTTTTTCAATCGGAAGGGAAAATTGGATTCAATGAAGGTGACTTACTATTTTGATGATCAAATTATTGGCTTTAGGAGTTTTCAATGGGAATCAAAGAACGATGAGATGGGTTTTAGACGGCTACTAAAGTCGCTCAAATCATATGAATTAGTGGAGTTTGAGGATAGTTTTATTGAATTTGAACCGGTTTCAAAAGGTGTGAATTCTTATTGCTATCAGTCGAATAAGTATAGAAAGTGTTTTATCCCCCGTCGTGACTTTTGGGGGCCGTTTTCTGTTGATTCCATTTTAAAACCAAGTTCTGAGGATCAAATAGTTTTGGGCAAAGCGAAAATCCCTTTCAAAAAGTATAGCGTTTCGAACAAAGTTCATGAAAGAAATGTGCAACTTTATACCTATTCTGATGATGGCATGGCGATTCTTTCCATTAGTCGTTCAGAATATCCGTTCGATGTCAAGCGAAGTGTAATTTATGACAAGGATTGGCGTTGTATGGGTTATGTTGACTCTACGTTTTCTGATGGTGTATTTTTAACTGTCACGCGGGCAAAGATCAGTAACAATAAATCGGGACTTCCGGTTCAATTAAAAAAATTAAAAGGTGGCAACAAGACCGAGTACACAGTTGTTTTACGCGAAAATTATGAATACAGTTTTTATGAGAATTAAGCTTTTACGTTTAGGGATTATAGTTTCTTTTTTCTTTATTGGTTCTTATCATTCTTTTTCCCAAAAGGTGGTAAAGGATACTCTGCAAGGCGATATGGTATATGTTTTTCCTTTTCGCACACAAGTAAACTATCACAATGCTTATTTCATGTCATTACGGAAGATGAAGAAGTCTAAGATTTCTGTAAAATCGTGGTATAAAAGTGTGTATGGCGAAAATATCTCTAAAAAAGAGTTGCGGAAGATAAAGAAAGATATACGTTCGAGAAACTCGAAGAAACGCTTTAAGGCTACCAAGTACCTTAGAACAAAGAAGTTTAGAGAAGCTGTTCGCAAAAACCCCTACACCTTCATTTCGTCTCGGTATACGTTGGATAAAGATATTGTGCCGCTTCTGAATACAGTTCCGGACGGGAAGTATGTTCAGTATTTTGACACTTTCACATTGATATTGAAGGATGGTAGAACCGAATTTGTACCGAGTAAGGTGTCCGGTATATTCTATTTAAAGGATAATATGCTAGAAGGTGAGGCAATATGGTTTAATCCAGCTGGCGACACTTTGAAACACGGTAATTTTCATAAAGGTATGAAAGTAGGTAAATGGACTTTGAGAACCATTCGTGTTGAACACAGTATTTCAGAGAAAATGGCCAAGAAATTTATCGAAACTGGTAAGGCTCCGATGGATTCAGTCATAGAAACCTATCATTATGAAAATGGTTTGAAGAATGGGCCTTACTCTGTTTATAATAACTCGAACTATCCAATTACCGAAGGAAATTACAAAGACAACAAACCGGTTGGAGAATGGGTATTTAGAGATGTCCAGAGTGTCTGGAAGAAGGAGGGCAGAGTGAAGCTGAGAGATAATAAAATCGTTACGTTACGCTATACACTTGCTGAAAAAGACACAATTGTTCGACGCCCTATTATCCGCTATACCTTATTGGGAGAAATGTATGACGAATCTGATTTTGATTTTTTCCCAGAGTATTCGCCAAGTGTTCCCTTCTCTAAATTTTTCAGTCTTGCCTATCCGACCACTCCCGATGCAGAACTTGATCTTGATGAAGAGCGCTACGGAAGCTATGATGGTGGAGAGGAAATGTACGAGGAAGATTTCTATGAAGAGGGATATTATGATGATGAATATTATTATGATGAGTATTACGATGAAGGTGTCCAATACGGAAAAAGACAGTACGATTATAAGTCAGGGAAATACCTCTCTTATGCTAAATTGATCGATAGTTTAGGGATTCGATTCAATTACACTGGAATTTATGAAAAGTATTATCCGAATGGACAATTAATGGTGCGGTATGATTTTCAAAATGGATCTCTATTAGCTGAGGATACTATTTTTTGGGACAACGGATTGCCTTATGACGTGATAAAGTACGACGAAGATTCAGCTCATTTTGTTCAAACTGTATATGATTATTCCGGGACATTGTATAAGCAATTGATTTTTGATTCTATTGGTGAGTTCAAAAGAGTTGATTTTGAAAAGAAAAGAGTAAGGTATTTAACCATCGACGGACTTGTGGCGGAAGATAGGGGCGATCGAGTTAAGTATTTCTTTTACGACAAATCAGATACATTAGAACATGAATTAATTGACTCTTTGATTTTATTTAGATCTTGGTACAAAAAGGACACTTCTTTATTGTATAACCGAAGTTTTAATCCAAAAGATCGTACCCTTGCATTTCAGTTCTATGCAATAGATGGTTCAAATCCACTCACTTCAGAAATTGTCTTTGCAGAAGACTTTAAGAGTTGGTTAGGTAGTTCAGAATATAAGATGGGCGATTTAACAATGATTACTAAAGGTTCTGCTTATTTAGTTGATTTTGTAGAAGGCGACTCTATTCCGCAACGAAATGTGAATGTTTTCAATGATCATTTTGATATTACTAGAGACAATCAGCTTTTAAGAAAAGGAACACCCTTTACGGGTAAAGTAAGCTTGAAGTTTAATGAACGACAACTCAAGATTAAAACATCCTCATCTTCTGTTGAAGTAATGTATCCAAAAGCTTTTCAGAACACTGAAAAATTGGATAGGGGAGTTGATTCATACAGAAAGACAGGAAAAACGAAATACCAATTATTGTTCAGTTTAATTGATGCCTCTGAAACAGATGAAGATTATGGGGCAGGATTGTTTTACAATGTGTGGCATGACTTTTTATCCCCATTTGTTGAATACCCCTACAACGAATATCCTTATTACGAAGAGTTTGATGAAGGACCTCGAAGACAAGGGCGCAAAAAATCAAAAAGTCAATACCCAGAAACGGATAAAGTGACCGGGACATTTCTTGGTGGAAAACCAACCGGTTTATGGAAGAATTTTGATCAGTTCGGAAAATTGATTAGTACGGCCAATTTTTTTAATGGTGAGTTACATGGTACGTACAGCCATTATAGTTATGCAATTCCAAAGGATAAGTATGATTATTACAGAAATGCTTATGATACTTTACCAACTAAAAAGACCCATTATTTAAGTTGGACAGCAGAATACAAGAACGGACTTCAGCACGGCAAAGAGATCAACTATGATTGGCGTGGAAAAGTGATTGGTGAAACGAATTACGTAGATGGCCGAAAGGAAGGTCCAGCATTTGAACGAAATAGCTTAGCGCATACATCTTTGAACTATGAGTTGGGTGCTTTGGATGGATATGTAAGAACGCATCTAACTTTACCGGGAAAAGATTCAACTCTTTTGTTTGAGCTGAATTTTCAAGAAGGACAACTGCAAGGTGAATCGCGTTCTTTCCATTTGAATGGTAAATTGGCAAAACGTGGATTTTTCTTGATGGGTCAACCAATTGATGACTATGAGGCTTTTGATACGCTTGGGTTTAAATACCACTATGTCAAATTTATGTATTCGTTCCCTGTGGAAGAAAAGATTTGGGAAGAAAATGAGCTGAGTGTACGCTATCTCTTCGATTGGCGTGATTCTATTTATTTCCGTCCAAGTGATATTACTACCTCGCAAAGTTTGGATAGAATGCTGGCACAAATGGGAATTGGTTCGAATTATTTGAGAAGACCATATTATGGTCGACCTAGCTTAATTGATAAAAGAGGGATCACCTATCACATGACCAAATACTATCCAAATGATACGGTTGCAAGAGATGGAAGTATTGCAAAAGGCAAAAAAATTGGTTGTTGGAAGTACTACAGTTATGAAGGTGAAATGCTCTATGAAGTGGATTATTTCGATACCGTATTGGTTGTGAATGATAGTGTTTCATTCCGCTCAAAAGGGATTTTAACAGACTATGATGACGCAGGGAACAAGCTGAGTGAAAGTTACGTGATCGAAAAATTTGAGAAGTACGATTGCTCGCATACGGATCACTATGAGATCCGACAGTTGATGACGATCTGGCAAGTACATGATTCACTTGGTCTTTTCAGTGGTTATGTGAAGAATTATTACGACAACGGAGTATTGATGAATGAGGGTCAAATGAAGGACGGACTTCCAACAGGAGTTTGGAAATATTATGATCCATATGGCAAACTAAATCAAGTCGGTGAGTACGTGCTCGGAAAACGCAATGGGCGTTGGTTAGGCGGAGATCTTTCAAAAACAAAGTACCTTGGGGATATTTGTTTGAATCCAAACTTGCCTAATCTGGAAGAGGAATTGCGTTACCGCGAGAAACTTTTGGACATAACCATTACAAATTACCGTATGGGCAAAGCACTCAACAAAGAATTTTATGATGTGAATCTGAATCGATTTGGTGAAGATGGTGAAGAGTTGATGGAGGAAGAAATAGAGTTCGACGAGGAATTCGATGAGTATTGATCCAACGTTCTGACCAATTGTTTGTAACTTTAGGGCGTAAATTATAGCACATGATTCAGTTACAAACTCATGCCGGACAAGTTGGTAAGCACATTGTGATTCTGACAGGGAAAAAACAAGGACATAGTATACACTTGAATGAAGGAAATACGGAGATCGTTCGTCAGTTTAGAAGTTCCGACAAGCAGTTCGATTTTTTCAAAACAGCGGGGGGTTTTTTATTTCTGGTGCGTATTGATCAAAGTGCCGAAGAGTTGAGGAAGGCGGGTTCAAAAGTGAAGGATTTACTGACAGATGAGGTCGATGAATTATTTGTAGATGGACCAAAAGATGATGTTTTCTCTTTTACTGAAGGATTGATGTTGGCTTCCTACCAGTTTCTGAAATACAGGAGTTCAAAGGAAAAAGAGCAAAGTCGATTAATGCGTGTGTTTCTATCTCCAGAAATAACCAAGAAACAGATCACTGAATTAGAGAATCAAACCAAAGCCGTTTTTTGGGCAAGAGACATGGTAAATGAGCCTGTTTCGGGATTGAATGCCGAGCAGTTAGCTGAAGCTATTTTAGTTCTTTCTCAAGAGGCTGGAATTCGCACTCAAGTTTTAGAAAAGACACAAATTGAATCCCTGAAGATGGGGGGATTATTAGCTGTAAACAAAGGCTCGATTGATCCGCCAACCTTCACTATAATGGAATACAAACCAACTAAAGCGGTAAATAAAAAGCCGATTGTACTCGTTGGAAAAGGGGTTGTTTATGATACAGGAGGATTGAGTTTGAAGCCAACTGCAGGTTCCATGGATGTCATGAAGAGTGATATGGCTGGTGCGGCAGCTGTTGCAGGAGCAATTTACCTTGCCGCTTTGCAGCAATTGAACGTGCATGTTGTTGGATTGGTTCCGGCTACAGATAATCGCCCAGGTCAGAATGCGTATGCGCCTGGAGATGTTATTACCATGTTTAATGGGACAACAGTTGAAGTCCTGAACACAGATGCAGAAGGGCGAATGATCCTTGCGGATGCCTTGTCTTATTCTGCAAAATACAAACCGGAACTTGTAATTAGTGTGGCAACGCTTACCGGTGCAGCAGTTCGTGCGATAGGAACAAAAGCAACAGTTGCAATGGGTAATGCGGAAGATAAGATTTTCCAACAACTGGAGAAAGTAGGTGCCCAAACACATGAACGCATTGTACGATTGCCTTTCTGGGATGATTACGCGGAAGAGATCAAATCTAAGATCGCTGATTTGAAGAATCTGGGCGGGCCAAATGCGGGAATGATTACCGCAGGTAAGTTTCTGGAGCATTTCACAAAACATCCCTATATTCATCTGGATATTGCAGGTCCGGCTTGGTTGGATGCAAAGGAGGATTATAAGGGTCAGGGTGGTACTGGTACAGGTGTGCGTTTATTGTACAATTACTTGAAAAAATTAAAGTAATGGAGAAGGAAAAAGAGAAAGAACAGGGGAATCCGAATCCTGTAAAAGTTGGCATATCGATAGGTGACATAAATGGCATTGGTCCTGAAGTAATTATGAAGGCATTGATGGATCCACGTATTTTATTGGACTGCACACCGATAATTTATGGTTCGGGAAAAGTGTTTTCGTTCTATAAGAAAACGATGAATGACCTGGAGTTTAATTATCATTCCTGTAAATCAGCAGATGAAGCGATAATTCGCAAGGTTAATGTAGTGAATGTATGGCAGGAAGAGGTGCAGATCGAACCTGGAGTAGTGAGTGAAACAGGTGGGAAATGCGCATTTGAGTCCTTGGAAAGAGCGACACAGGACTTAGGTTCTGGAAAGATTGATGTTCTTGTAACTGCTCCAATCTCAAAAGATGCCATGTCGCGTTCAGGATTTAAATTTCCGGGACACACGGAATACTTAGCAGACCTTGCAGGAGAAGCTGAGGCTTTAATGGTGATGGTAGCTTCCAGTTTGCGAGTTGCCTTGGTTACAAGCCATATTCCTTTGAAAGAAGTGAGTGGATCTTTAACACGTGAAAAGATAGCGGATAAGATTAGAATCTTTGAGAACAGTTTGAAGCGAGATTTCGGGATAATTCGTCCGAAGATAGCAATTCTAGGATTGAATCCACATGCAGGGGAAAATGGGAAAATGGGAACCGAAGAACAGGAGATTATTGCGCCGGCAATCAATGCCGTTCGTAATGAGGAAATTTTGGCTTTTGGACCCTATCCTGCTGATGGATTTTTTGGTTCAAGTTCACGTTCGCAGTTTGATGGTGTTTTAGCCATGTATCACGATCAGGGCTTGTCTGCATTTAAAGCCTTGGCTTTTGAAGAAGGGGTGAATTACACTGCCGGACTGCCTATTGTCAGAACTTCACCGGATCATGGTACTGCATTCGATATTGCCGGACAGAATAAAGCATCCGAATACTCACTTCGAAGTGCGATTTATGTGGCAATGGATGTGTTTAATGACAGAAAGCGGTTTAAAGAAATTCACGCCAATCCACTGCAAAGTGCACCGAAAGAGAAGAAAAGATCTGGTGCAGAAATAGAATAAGTAGAGAATTAATATGAAAAAAAACAAAGGAATTGCTGTGATTACTTTAAAATTACTACCTTTGCCCTCCAATTTTCTGACGTCTTGAAGTCGAAAAAAGTATATGTTATCCCATTTGTCGGCCTGAAGGTCGGGATGCATGATTTTGAATTTGAGATCGAAGATGCGTTCTTTGAACAATTAGAATATTCGATCATTCACAGTGGCAATGTGAAGGTAGATTTGAACTTGGAAAAAAAGGAAACGATGTTGATCGGAAACTTTAAGATCCAAGGAACGGTCTCTGCAAGTTGCGACAGGTGTAATGATCCGCTTGAGTTAACGGTGAAAGGTGAATATCAGTTGATCTTTAAGTTTGGAACTGAGAATGAGGACGATGAGTCGCTTGTTGTTCTTCATCCCGACGCATATGAGATCGATTTTGCGCCTTACTTGTATGAATTCATCACAGTTTCACTGCCATCGAAGATAGTACATCCGAAAGGCGAGTGTAATGAAGAGATGATTGAATTGCTCAAGCAGTATTCTGCAGTCCCTATGGATGAATCAGACCTCGACGACGATGACGACTGGGATGATGATGAGTGGGACGGTGACGACGAGGATTGGGAAGAGGAGGATGACGATGATGACGATGATCCGATTGACCCGAGATGGTCAGCACTAAAGAATTTGAATTAAAACAACATAAATAAAGTAAAATGGCACATCCTAAGCGAAAAATATCGAGAACGAGACGTGATAAGAGAAGAACTCACGTAAAGGCCGTTGCGAAGAACATCGCTACTTGTCCTACGACTGGACAACCGCACCTTTTTCACCATGCGTATTGGCATGAAGGAAAAATGTATTACAAAGGAAAAGTAGTAGCAGAAAAAGAAGTTGCGATATAATTTCGCAACGCTAATTCTTCTTCATGAAGATTGGAATAGATATCTTGGGTGGCGATTTTGCTCCTGATGCGAACATTTCAGGGGCAGTACTTGCCAAGAAAGAGCTTCCATCCGATGTACAGCTTGTATTGTTAGGCGACAGAGACCAGATCTCGAGTGGCCTTTCGTTGTTGGGTGAAAATCCGGATAATTACGAAATTGTACATGCACCGGATGTGATAACTATGCACGATCATCCAACACGTGCAATTCCCCAAAAGCCTCAAAGTAGTATTGCTGTTGGTTTCGATTTGCTAGCGGCAAAGGAAATTCAGGCATTTGCATCCACTGGTAATACGGGTGCAATGTTGGTGGGGTCAATCTACAAGATCAATACCATACCAGGTGTTATTCGACCTTGTATTACATCAACACTTCCGGCAATTGATGGTTCCAATACCATTTTATTAGATGTTGGATCAAATGCTGACTGTAAAGCAGATGTTCTTTATCAATTTGCAGTTTTGGGGGCTCTATATGCAAAGAATGTTTACGGAGTTAGTTCTCCACGAGTAGCCTTATTGAATATCGGAGAGGAAGAATCGAAGGGAAATTTGTTGACGCTAGCGGCTCATAAGTTGATGGCAGAATCAGATGAAATTAATTTCATAGGTAACCTAGAAGGACGTGATTTGTTTTTGGGGAAAGCTGATGTGATTGTTTGTGATGGTTTCACAGGTAATGTTGTGTTGAAAGAGGCAGAAGGGATATATACCTTGATGAAAAAACGGGGAATTAACGACCCGTACTTTGACCGATTCAATTACGAAAATTACGGTGGAACGCCAATTCTTGGGGTGAAAGGTAATGTGATAATCGGACATGGAATTTCCAATGATATTGCGGTTAAAAACATGATTATTCATTCATTTGATGTGGCGAAGTCAGGACTGGCATCGCGTGTCAATGAAGCATTCAATTAATATGAAAAAAATTACAGCAGCTATCACGGGTGTTGAAGGGTATGTGCCCGATAACGTGATGACGAATGATGATCTGGCGAAGATTGTAGATACCAACGACGAGTGGATTACGAGTAGAACCGGTATCAAGGAGAGAAGGATAATGAAAGAAGGTGCGGCTTCAGATATGGCTGCAGAAGCTGTAAAGAAGTTGTTGGCTAAAAAAGGAATTGATCCTTTGGAAATTGAATTGGTTATCGTTGGGACTGTAACAGGTGATTATCATTTTCCAAGTACTGCTAATGTGGTATGTGACAAGGTAGGCATGAAGAATGCCTGGGGTTACGATGTTTCAGCGGCTTGCTCCGGTTTCTTGTATGCACTTTCAACAGGTTCCCAATTTATTGAGACCGGTCGTCACAAGAAAGTTTTGGTGATTGGTGTAGACAAAATGTCCGCCATCCTTGATTATGAGGATCGTGCCACATGTGTGATCTTTGGTGATGGGGCAGGAGTTGTTTTACTTGAACCAAATGAAGAGGGTTATGGAATCCAAGACTTTATTTTGAGAAGTGATGGCTCAGGACGTGAATATTTGATTCAGCCGGCGGGAGGATCTGCAATGCCACCATCTCACCAAACAATCGATGAAAGACTTCATTACGTCAAACAAGAAGGGAAACAAGTCTTCAAGTTTGCCGTTACCAATATGGCAGAAGTATCAGCTGAGATCATGGAGAAGAATAATTTGACCAGTAAAGATGTAAATTGGTTAGTTCCTCATCAGGCAAATTTGCGCATCATTGACGCAACGGCTGATCGGATGGGATTATCCAAGGATAAAGTTATGGTCAATATTCAAAAGTACGGGAATACAACAGCAGGCACCTTACCACTTTGTTTGTGGGATTACGAAAGTCAGTTGAAGAAAGGTGATACCTTGATTCTTTCCGCTTTTGGTGGAGGATTTACATGGGGAGCTATTTATCTCACTTGGGCTTATTAATTAGAAAAGTTAATTTTACAGTATAAAATCGAAGATTATGAATCTGAATGAAATACAAGACCTTATCAAATTTGTTGCAAAATCAGGTGTAACAGAAGTGGAAATCGAAAGAAAAGATTTCAAGATCACAATCAAAGCAGAATCAAAATCGAAAGGTGCAGACCAACCGATTATTGTTCAAGCAGCGGCAGCGCCTGCTGCAGCGCCTGCGGCGCTCCCGGTTGCTCCGGCTGTGGCAGCACCTGCACCTGCGGCAACACCTGCACCTGAAAATGCAGATTCAAAGTACATCACAGTTAAATCTCCAATGATTGGTACATTCTACCGTTCTTCAGGACCGGATAAAGAACCATTTGTTAATGTTGGTGATGCTGTTGCAAAAGGTAGTACGATTTGTATTATCGAAGCAATGAAGTTGTTCAATGAGATCGAATCTGAAGTTTCAGGAAAGATCGTGAAGGTATTAGTTGATGATGCTTCACCAGTTGAATACGATCAACCACTATTCTTGGTAGATCCGGCTTAATTGAATCTAATTCTGAATTCTGAATTCTGAATTCTAAATTGTAAACTATGTTCAAGAAAATATTGATCGCCAATAGGGGAGAGATCGCACTACGCGTTATTCGTACCTGTAAAGAAATGGGAATCAAGACGGTAGCGGTTTATTCAACTGCTGACAAGGATTCTCTTCCAGTACGCTTTGCCGATGAGGCAGTTTGCATTGGACCAGCTGTTTCCAAGCAATCGTACTTGTCAATTCCAAACATTATAGCTGCAGCGGAAATTACAAACGCAGACGCCATTCACCCTGGATATGGTTTCCTTTCTGAGAACGAAAAGTTTTCAAAGGTTTGTCAGGAACATGGAATCAAGTTTATTGGTGCCTTGCCTGAACAAATTGCCGGAATGGGGGATAAAGCGACTGCAAAAGCAACGATGATTAAGGCTGGTGTTCCTTGTATTCCGGGTTCAAAAGGTTTGTTGAAAGACTTGGAAGATGCACGTAAGACAGCGTTAGTGGTTAAATACCCAATAATCCTTAAAGCTACCGCTGGCGGTGGCGGTAAAGGTATGCGTATCGTGTGGAAAGAAGAGGATTTAGAAGCAGCATGGGATTCCGCCCGTCAGGAAGCAGGAGCTGCTTTTGGTAACGATGGAATCTACATGGAGAAATATATTGAAGAACCACGTCATATTGAAATACAAATCGCGGGTGACCAATATGGTAACGCATGTCACTTGTCAGAACGTGATTGTTCGATCCAGCGCCGCCACCAGAAATTGGTGGAAGAAACACCATCTCCTTTTATGACAGAGGAGTTGCGCGAACGTATGGGCGAGGCAGCGATCAAAGCCGCCAAAGCTGTAAAATACGAAGGTGTTGGTACTGTTGAATTCCTTGTGGATAAGCATCGTGACTTCTACTTTATGGAGATGAATACACGTATTCAGGTAGAGCACACAATCACTGAAGAAGTAATTGATTACGATTTGATCAAAGAACAAATCAAAATCGCTGCTGGGGAAAAGATTTCGGGTAAAAACTATTACCCTCATTTGCATGCGATCCAGTGTCGTATCAATGCAGAAGATCCTTACAATGATTTTCGTCCTTCACCGGGGAAAATTACTTCTTACCATTCGCCTGGTGGACATGGGGTGCGAATCGATACACACGCTTATGCCGGATATACCATTCCACCGAATTACGACTCAATGATTGGAAAGTTGATTGTTGTAGCACAAACACGGGAAGAAGCAATTCTTAAGATGAAACGTGCATTAGACGAATACATTATTGAAGGTGTAAAAACAACTATTCCTTTTCATCAAAAACTGATGGATGATCCAGATTTCCGTAAAGGAAACTTTACTACAAAGTTCATGGAAACATTTGAATTTTAAAGTGTTAAATGCATAAAACAAAAAAAACCGACTATTCAGTCGGTTTTTTTATTTGCTGTGTACATCCCCTCCACCTGAGGGGTGTCAGCCCGCGGCTGACGGGGTGGCATTTATAACACTCCTCTCACATTCACACTCCTCACAGTTCTCTCTCTCCATATCGCTCCAAAATAAATTCCTCCAGTTCTTTCATCACAAAACCACGTCTAAACAGAACATCGTCATTTGAGACCCTGTAAATTTCCAATCCAAGAGATTCTAAAAAGTTCTCCCTCTTTTGGTCATATTCCTCTTTGCCGATATGACTGGATCCGTCAATTTCAATCACTAAACTTAGTTGCTTAGCATAAAAATCAACAATGTAATTCCCGATTACTTTTTGACGATCAAAATCGATACAATGAAATCTACCTTTTGTTACTTCCATCCAGAAAAGTACTTCTGGTAACGTTGATGCAATGCGCATTGACCGTGCCCTCTGTTGAAGTTTTATATTCTTGGGAAGATCAATTCTGTTTTCTGGCAGGATGGGTTTTCCGTTAATGACAATGCCATTGGAATAAGGTGAACCTTTGGAGCGGTTACGAGGTTTTTTGGATTTTAAAGTAGAAGGTTGGGTGGAGGGTGGAATGTTTTCATCTCGTTGAGTGGTGAAACATTCCACCCCGTCAGCCGCGGGCTGACAGCCCTCCACCGGAGGGGATGGGTTTTTAAATTCTGTCATATTCAGGTAGGTTAAGTTACCTGAATATAGTAAAAATTAATCACAACGCGGCAAGCGCCGCTTCATAATTGGGCTCATCAGCAATCTCTGATACCAGTTCCGTATACTTAACGATTCCGTTTTCATCCAATACAACGATCGCACGCGCATGTAGGTGGGCAAGTGGTCCATCCAAAAGCTCTACGCCATACTTCCTTCCAAAATCACCAGTTGCGAAATCAGAAGCCGTAAGAACGTTTTCTATGCCTTCTGAACCGCAAAACCGCTTCTGCGCAAAGGGCAAATCGCGCGACACACAAATTACTTTCGTGTTTACTAAACTCGCTGCACGCTTGTTGAATTCTCTGACTGAAGCGGCGCATGTCGCGGTATCAATGCTTGGGAAGATGTTCAGGATTACTGAGCTTCCCTGATAATCGGATAAGTGTGTAAGAGAAAGATCTGCTTTTTTAAGTTCGAATTCTGGTGCGCTATCGCCTACTTTTGGTAGTTCACCATTCGTATTCCAGGGATTTCCTTTAAGTGTTACTGTTGCCATATTGAATTGTTTTCTGAAGAGCCAAGTTACTAAGAATCTCAGAACAGTCTTCTGACTATACGTTCTTTCTTTTCAGAAAAAAGAAGAGTACTGACATCAAAGTACAAATTCCGATGATCCACCACCATGCATTGGTAGAACCAAACTTGGAAATAAGCTGAAACCCGGCATTGTGAGCGAAGATGTGCGCAATGGAAAAGGAAATACTAAACAAGGCCATGTATTGTCCTGTACGGCCCATTTTACTTCGACTTAAGGCAAAAGAATTGGCAAATGGAAAAGCAATAACCTCAGCAAAGGACATAAGTGCCATACCAATCCATAAAAGTGAGACATGATGACCGATTTGTAAAACAAGGAAACTGAAAAAGAGAAGTACAGCGCCTATAAAAACGTAATGGAGGGTATTTGAATTCTTCTTTTCCAAGAAATGAACAATCGGCATTTCGATCAAAAAGATCAAAAACCCATTGAAGGCTAGTAGTAATCCGACATATTTTTCGGAAAGGCCATAATCATTATTGTAATAATAAGGTATCGTAGAGAAGTATTGTAAGAAGGCAAATGCAAATAATACTAGACCTATAATGAAAGATAAATAAAACCAATCATTGTAGGCTGACTGTGGAGGTTCATTAAAGACTTGTTTTTCGATTTTCTTACTCCGTTTTGGACTCAAAACATAAAACAAAAGCAAGGTTGCCGCGATACACGTAGAACCATCTACCCAGAACAGGGCATCATACCCGAAGTTGTAAATAACAAATCCACCAGCAGCAGGACCAGCTGAAAACCCAAGATTGATTGCAAGTCGAATCAATGAGGTACTTCTGGTTTGATTCTTTTCGTTCGTATAAGTGCGCAATGCTGTGAAGGATGCTGGTCGAAACATATCAGCTAACAGAACAACAGTGAAAATCATGAACGCGATCCACCAGAATTGTTCGGCAAATTGCATCAGAATGTAGAAAACACCTGAACTGAATAAAGAGAAAACCATGGTTCTATAAGCTCCGATCCGATCGGTTAACCATCCACCTAACCATGCGCCGATCACAGAACCCAGTCCGAATGCGGTCATGATCCATCCAACTTGCTCCAATGTGAAGTTTCGGTCCTTGGTCAGATACAGGGATAGAAAGGGAATAACCATCGTTCCCGCTCGATTGATCAATGTAATCAATGACAACCACCAGACTTCTTGAGGAAGTCCTTTGAAAGAGGCGATATAGGAGTCGTATAGTTTTTTCATTGCAAAAAAAAACCGGTACGTCGACAAGCTCAGTAACCGGTTTCTAAACAGGATTGTTATTTCTTATAAACCGAGCAGAACTTGGATCGGATCTTTTGAACCGAATAACATTCTTTCAGGATTTTCTAGCATTTCTTTTACTTTAACCAAGAATCCTACAGATTCTTTACCGTCGATAATACGGTGGTCGTATGATAGCGCCACATACATGATCGGACGGATCTCCACTTTTCCATTGATCGCTACCGGACGCTCAACAACGTTGTGCATACCAAGGATCGCAGATTGAGGTGGGTTGATGATCGGTGTTGACAACATCGAACCGAAAACTCCACCATTGGTGATCGTAAACGTTCCTCCTGTCATATCGTCCGGTGTGATCTTACCATCACGTGCTTTGATCGCGAGACGTTTGATCTCTCTTTCAATTTCAGCTAAAGACATTTGCTCAGCGTTACGCACCACTGGAACCATCAATCCTTTTGGAGAGGATACTGCAATACCAATGTCAGCATAATCATGGAAAACCATTTCATTTCCATCTATCTGTGCATTTACTGCCGGATAAATATTCAAAGCTTCAGTAACTGCCTTTGTGAAGAAAGACATGAATCCAAGGTTAACCTCGTGGTGTTTAGCGAAAGCATCTTTATACTTCGCACGAAGATCCATAATCGGTTTCATATCCACCTCATTGAAGGTAGTCAACATGGCTGTTTCGTTCTTCACAGAAACAAGGCGCTCAGCGATCTTGCGACGAAGCATAGACATCTTCTCGCGCTCCTGGTTGCGCGTTCCACCCCAACCTTGAGCATCAGCAGTTGAGAATCCGCCTGACATTGCAGCAATGACATCTTGTTTAGTAATTCGCCCGTCTTTACCTGTTCCGTTGATACGTGAAGCATTAACTCCACTTTCAGCGATCATTTTAGATGCAGCAGGGGACGCAGTACCGGCAGCATAGCTATCGGTTTTCTTCACCGGATCAGGACTAGGTACCACAGCCTTGGCAGCGGTATCAGCTGCAACAGGAGCTGCTTTCTCCTCAGCTTTAGGAGCTTCGGCAACAACAGGCTTTGTCGCATTTGCAGGTTTCGCAGCAGAAGTATCGATCAAACACACGACCTGACCAACTTTCACTACGTCGCCTTCACCTGCCTTTAGTGTAATGATCCCACTTTCCTCAGCCGGAAGTTCAAGCGTTGCTTTATCTGAATCAACCTCGGCAATTGCCTGGTCTTTTTCTACGTAATCACCATCAGCTACCAACCATTGTGCGATCTCTACCTCAGAGATTGATTCACCAGGACTTGGTACTTTCATTTCTAATACTGACATATGCGTCTGTTTTGAATTTTAGTCTTTTATTTAACTTTCACTTTTGCGAATTGAAAAACATCTTCGAATAACTGTTTCAAACGTTTTTCATGCAGTTTCTTAGATCCTTCAGCAGCTGCGGCTGTTGCGTGACGATGAATACCGATAAATGGAATGTCACGAAGCGACATTGCCATATGTGTCCAAGCACCCATGTTTGCCGGTTCTTCTTGTGCCCAAAGGATATTTTTAGCGTTCTTGTATTTCGCAATTACACTTTTGATCTGGTTCTCTGGAATAGGGTACAACTGTTCTACTCGCACAAAAGCATAATTGTCAACACCCAGTTCTGTAGCTTTGGCTTTCATTTCATAATAGAACTTACCAGAGCAGAATACCACAGTATCCACTTTTGCAACTTGAGCTGCGGTATCGTCGATCACCTCCTGGAAACGACCCTTAGCCATTTCGTCAAGAGTTGAAACTGCATCCGGATGACGCAAGATCATTTTCGGAGAGAATACCACCAAAGGTTTTCGGAAGTCACGTTTTAACTGACGACGCAATAAGTGAAAATGATTCGCAGGTGTGGATGTGTTCACAACTTGCATGTTTGTGTCTGCACACTGTTGAAGGAAACGCTCCATGCGTCCTGAAGAGTGTTCAGCTCCTTGTCCTTCGTAGCCATGAGGAAGTAATATGACCAATCCACTCTGAGTGGCCCATTTATCTTCTCCGGCCGAGATGAACTGGTCAACCATGATCTGTGCACCATTGAAGAAGTCACCAAACTGTGCTTCCCAAATCGTTAGTCCATTCGGTGTTGCCAATGAATAACCATACTCAAAGCCTAATACACCGTACTCGGAAAGTAAAGAGTTGTATACAGAGAATTTTGCTTGCTTATCTGATAGCAAATTCAACGTTTCAACCTCTTCTTCTGTATCTTCTGTTTTAACAACAGCATGACGGTGAGAGAAAGTTCCGCGTTCTACATCTTGACCGGAAATGCGTACTGGGTGACCCTCTTCAAGAAGTGTCGCATAAGCTAGCATTTCAGCTGTACCCCAGTCCAATTTATCCTCTTTAACGGCATTCATGCGGTCCTCAAAGATCTTGGCGATTTTTCTAAAGTATTTTTTACCTTCAGGCAATGTCGAAAGCTTGATACCAAGCTCATACAATTTCTTTTTGTCGAAGCCGGTTTCTGGTGAAATTTCAAAATCGGCCAATTTACCGTGCCTGAACCCTTCCCAAGTTGCACTCAGGAAATCGTAAACCAAGGCCTTATCCATTTTACGCGAAGTTTCAAATTCTTCCTCCAGGAAGGCATTGTAATCGTCCTCGATTTTTTTGGCAGCATCTTTTGTCAATACTCCTTCAGCCTCCAATTGCTTCAGGTAAATATCTTTCGGATTTGGGTGCTTTGCAATGATGTTATACAAGCTCGGCTGCGTGAATTTCGGCTCGTCCCCTTCATTGTGCCCGTATTTACGGTAACAAAGCAGGTCAATGAAAATGTCACGGTTGAACTTTTGACGGTATTCCATGGCGATCTCGATCGTCTGAACCACCGCTTCCACATCGTCACCATTGACATGGAAAACCGGACAAAGCGTTGTTTTTGCCACGTCCGTACAATAAGTCGATGAACGAGCGTCCAGATAGTTGGTTGTAAAACCAACCTGATTGTTCACCACAATGTGGATCGTTCCGCCTGCGCGGTAACCATCTAGTTGTGCCATCTGAATCGTTTCATAAACAATTCCCTGACCGGCAACTGCTGCGTCACCATGGATCAACACCGGGCATATTTTATTCTCATCCTTCAAAGTGAAATCAACCTTGGCTCGAGCAATTCCTTCAACAACGGTGTTCACAGCTTCCAAATGCGATGGATTTGGCGCAAGAGTGAGTCCGATTTGTTTTCCATTTGCCAAGGTTACTTTGGAAGTAAAACCTTGGTGGTATTTCACATCACCGTCGAAATAGTCGATTGTATCAAACTCTTTCCCTTCAAATTCAGAGAAAATATCTTGTGGACGTTTTTTAAAAATATTAGTTAAGGTGTTCAAACGACCTCTGTGAGCCATCCCCATTACGAAATACTCAACACCCAACTCAGAACCTTTTTGAACCAAAGTATCTAGGGCAGGAATAAGCGCTTCTCCACCTTCAACTGAGAATCGTTTTTGCCCAACGAATTTTTTACCCAAAAAGGATTCGAAGTTCGATGCTTGATTCAACATCTTAAATATCTGGATCTTGCGGTCTTTATCGAAATGAGGACGATTCTTTAGTTCGATTTTATTTTTGAACCAATCAATACGCTCCGGGTCACGCATGTAGAAGTACTCAATTCCAATGGATTGACAATAAGTTTGTTCAAGATGGTCAATGATCTCACGCAACGTAGCAGCACCGATCCCAACTTCTTCACCGGCAGCGAAAACGCTATCCAGATCGTTCTGATCAAGACCAAAGTTGGCCAAATCTAATGTTGGTGAATACTTTCTACGTTCGCGAACAGGATTTGTTTTTGTGAAAAGATGGCCTCTTGTACGATAACCATTGATGAGGTTGATCACTTTGAATTCCTTTTGGAAATTTTCTGGAATTTCACCGTTATCCTCGAAATTTGTTCGGGCAAAATCAAAGCCTTCGAAGAACTTTTTCCAGCCAAGGTCAACGCTTTCCGGGTCTTGCTGGTACATCTTGTAAAGGTGGTCGATCGCGTTTACATCCGCGTTCCCCACATAGGAAACTTTATCCATGGTTTTGTGCACAATTATGGAATCGCAAATTTAGAGAAATTAATACCATTGCGACCGAATTTAAGCGATAAATTCTTTAAGACTTGTTAAAATACGAACGCTTTTCGGGATTGCAGATTTGAAGATTACAGATTTGAAGATTAATAGGATTCGAAAATTGGAAGATAGATCCCCATTGGTGACTGGGTTCAATCTTCAAATCTGTAATCTTCGAGTCTGTAATCCTCAACCCCGGTCTTCCAATAGTGCATTGTATTTTTCCAGTAGGATGAGGTATTTGTTTTTCCAGTATTCCGCGCTATTTTCGTTTAATGATTGGTAAGTGATGTCAGCACCTTCTGTGAAAATAGGGTTCAAGTATTTGAACTCAAGGATTTCGTTGCTGAAATCATGGTGAATTATCCTTCCGATTTCCGAAATAAGATCCATTGACAAAGTTGGGTTGTCGAAAGCATTATAAATCCATCGACGACTTTTACCCAATTTTTTAGCTAACTGTGTCAGCGGTATACCACTCTGACGCACAACTTTTTCCACGATCTCTCCCCTATGTTGCATATACACAAAGTTGAGTAGTAAAACGTGAAATAAAATACACACAATATGCTCATAAGTGTAATTATATTGTTACTTTTGTAAGAATCAACAAATATTTAAGTATGAACGACAAAAAAGACTTAGAACAAGTTGTACACGTACATAATCACATAAAGGCTCCAAAATGGAGTCCGGGGATTGCTGGCTTATTAAGCTTCATTATACCAGGTGCGGGACAAATGTATAAAGGGAAAGTACTGAGAGGCTTGTTATGGTTATTTTTTACAACTTTAGGTTATTTTCTTTTGATTTTACCTGGGTTAGTATTGCATGTAATTTGCATTGCAACAGCTGCTTCTGGAAACCCATATGAAGAATGAATTTACGCAAGTATGATACTGCTGTCAAATCTGACAAATTGTTTTGTTATGAAATTTATATGATCCAGATAACCTCAAAAGTTCATTAGAATATGCTGCCCTCTGTTACCAATTTCTATTTACCGATTCAATTCTATGTCCTAATTCAAATTTCGCTTGTTATAGGCTTTGTGTTGTTCATCTTTGATGTGAAAGATAAAGAACAACAAAAAGACACTCAAAGATCAAAAATTTTAAATCCTTATAGATTCAATACCATACTCAGTACAATTTGTTTTATTTTGTTGTTTTTCCCTTGGGTAATCGTGCCATTTTTAGACAGATTCAATTTTATCGAATTATTGACAAACTTAGATGATGATTCAGCCTATTTATTCCCTTTGTTAAGTGCAATAATTTTTAGTTTGATAACTAATGTTATGATTGACTTTGGATTTGTTACTAATAATGAAATGAAAGTAGAAAATTTTCAAGCATTTTTTCATACAACACTTTTTATAATGAGCAGCTTCGTCTATTTCGAACTTAGGCATCGCTTCAATACAAACGATGATTTAGACAATACAATCGCTTCCTTAATAAAGAAAACTATTAGTGTTAAAATAGGTTTTGCTATATATGGAATTATTGTTATATCGTTTATTCAAACGATAATTGTATTTTTCAACAAACCAAATCAATTTCAACGTTATGTAAATTGACCAGAAAAGTGCTTCTTCAACTAAACTTCTCCCTCAAAAACACTTTGTAAGCTTCGCGCATGAGGATCTTTTCCGATAATTGACTGAGAAAATCCGGTTCAGTGGTTAAAGATAAGAACTCTTTTTCAGGAAGATCAATCGTGTAGAGTAATTGTAAAAGTCTGGTTTCTCCTTCTTTCATCAACTCGGCTACCTGTTCGCTGACCAACTCTTCAATGGCCTGTTTCGTATACCTTTCTTCTTCGAAATTTTCAGGAAAGAACAAGTTGAATTTTGCGAAATCCTTCGCGATCTGACGTTGGGTCTTCAACACAAAATGCTGGTTGCTGAAGGAGGACAGGAGTTGGGAGTACATGGATAGATCATTCATATAGCTTCATTTTTGAGGAGCATAGAACATAGAACATGGAACATGGAGCATCATGAAGCATGGAAGATAGAGAGTCCATCAGTGCAGCGGTCTATGTTCCATGTTCTAACAGCGCAGCGGTCCATGCACATCACCGCACGCCTCCACCCGCACCAAACTCTTTCTCCGGCACCATGAAACTCAAGTTGCCCTCAGCATCTTCTGCCATCAGGATCATTCCCTGGGATTCGATGCCGCGGATCTTACGTGGAGCTAAATTCAAAAGAACTTGCACTGTTTTTCCGACCACTTGCTCCGGTGAGTAGTGCTCGGCAATGCCAGAGACGATCGTACGCTTGTCAATTCCGGTATCCACGGTTAGTTTTAACAGTTTATCCGCTTTTTCAACCTTTTCGGCTTCGAGAATCGTACCCAGACGAATATCCATCTTCGTAAAATCATCAAACGCGATCTCTTCTTTTTGCGCTTCAAATGTCGTTTCCACTGAATTGCTGTTTTTTAATTTATTGACTTCGGTTTCTACCAGTGTATCTTCAATTTTCTGGAAAAGGATCTCCGGCTGATTTGTAAGATCTCCGGACTTCATCAGATCAGAACGACCTGCATCATTCCAATCGGTCGTGCTGAAGTTCAGAAAATCCGATAATTTCTGAGCAGTTGAAGGCAAGAACGGTTGCAACACAATGCTTAAGTTCGCTGTGATCTGAAGCGCTATGTTCATGATCGTTTCCACCCGCTTTGGATCAGTTTTGATCACTTTCCATGGTTCCTGATCAGCCAGATACTTGTTGCCCAAACGCGCCATGTTCATTGCTTCTGCCTGCGCTTCACGCAACTTGTAAGCATAGATCAATTTGCTAATGCGCTTTGGAATTTCCTGCATTTCGGCGAGAACAGCTTTATCTTCTTCAGTTAAAACCCCCAATTCAGGAACTTTTCCTTCATAGTATTTTTGAGTGAGTACCAATGCTCTATTCACAAAGTTCCCCAGAATATCAGCCAGTTCACTGTTGATGCGTGTCTGGTATTCCTTCCAGGTAAACTCTGCATCTTTTGTTTCCGGCGCAATGGAAGTCAATACGTATTTTAACTCATCTTCTTTTCCGGGATAAGCCTCAAGGTATTCGTGCAACCATACCGCCCAGTTGCGTGAAGTGGAGAATTTATCGCCTTCGAGATTTAAGAATTCCGAAGCAGGAACATTGTCGGGTAAAATAAGATCTCCATGGTCTTTCAATAAAATCGGGAAAATGACTGCATGGAAAACAATGTTGTCTTTCCCAATGAAGTGTACGAGTTTACGATCCCCTTTCCAGTAGTCTTCCCAGTTCTTTCCGTGATCCAGCGCCCATTGTTTGGTTGCTGAAATGTAACCGATCGGAGCATCGAGCCAAACATACAATACTTTTCCTTCGGCATTTTCCAAAGGCACTTTTACACCCCAGTCGAGATCGCGTGTCATTGCACGCGAATGCAAACCACCATCGATCCACGACATACATTGTCCAATGACTTGATTCCTCCAGGCTTTCGGGTCATGTTGCTGCACACCGTCGAGTTTTCCTTCTTTGATCCACTCCCGCAACCATGCTTCGTGATTCTGCATCGGTAAATACCAGTGTGAAGTCGTCTTCAATACCGGAGTTTTACCACTTAAAGTCGATTTTGGATTAATGAGTTCGGTTGGAGAAAGGTCAGTTCCGCATTTCTCACATTGATCGCCATATGCGTTTGGATTCTGACATTTCGGACATTCACCGGTGATGTAACGATCTGCCAGAAATTGATTGAATTCCTCGTCGTAATATTGTTCGGAAGTTTCCTCAGTGAACTTGCCTTTTTCATGGAGTTTCAGGAAGAACTCCTGTGAAGTTTTGTGGTGAATCTCTGAAGATGTCCGGTGAAAAATGTCAAAGGAAATACCGAAATCACGGAAAGCCTGACCTATTAGCGCGTCGTATTTGTCGACGATCTCTTTTGGTGTTGTACCTTCTTTTTTTGCGCGCAAAGTAATGGCCGCACCATGTTCATCACTTCCGCAAATAAAGGCTACATCATGACTGTTCATGCGCAGAAAACGCACAAAAATATCAGCAGGTAAGTATACACCTGCTACGTGTCCAAGATGAAGCGGTCCATTTGCATAAGGTAGAGCCGCAGTGACGGTATATTTTGTTTTTGACATGTCAGAATTCAATTGGGGTCAAAGATAATGTATCAATTGACAAATGACAATTGGAGCGCAGCGGAAATCGACGAAGTCAATTGACAATGCCATATGGACAATTAAAAAAGATGACATTTTTAAGTTTGAACTAAATATTTAACATTTCTTCCAACAATAGCATTTTGATCCTTGCGTTCTTTCTCGAAATTCTATTTGTATGAAAAAGTTCTTATTTGTTTCAACGACTGTTTTAAGTCTATTTGGTAATGCTCAGGAGGAGCTACCTGCCGTTCGTATTTCAGAGGTACAATTGTTTACAGTAATGGATTACTCGACAACTCCTTTGAGTACACTTCAAAACATGCAAAAGATTGCTCCTCAATCAATACTGTTACAACAAGACTTTTCAGGATACAATTCTGGCGATTTCAATTCTATTTTTTCCCAGAATTCATCCAATTTGATGCTAGGTTTGTCATTTCGAGATAAACCGGGAATGACCCTTCGTGCTGGGGTTGGCCATAGTAATCGGGCTATACTCGGTGTTTCATTGGGGAATTCTGAGCGTTTCCCACATGACACGCTGACGTCATCACAAACAGGGCAACAGTATTTTGTAGATTCAGTGGTTAATAGAGGGGTTTATGCCAATTACAATTCCCAGTTTTTATCATTCGAAACCGCCTTAATTTTTCGAACTAATAGTGAAGCACGTTGGTCACTTTACGGAGGTGTGGGATTGAGTTTCGGAGTTGGTTTCAATGGTAGAACAGATGTTAGCCGTTATGAATATTGGTCGATTGAAAGTCCAATAGCGAATAATTACGGAAATACACATTATGAATCTGAATCGATTCCCTCAGAAAATTCCTTTTTCTATGGAGTAAATACACCTTTAGGTGTCGATTTTCGGATTGGGAAGAAACGCGAATTCTGGAATCGGATTCACTTGATGTATGAATTGCGACCGGGAATTTCTGTCTACACCGTACCTCATTCTGCAAGTCGATTAACACCGATCCTGCAACAGTCGCTTGGGCTAAGAGTGACCTTCTGAGAAGTTGGAAAACACTCAGTCAGCATTTGCACAAAAAATCTTACTTTCACCAAAAATCTTAGACCATGTCACAAGAATCGGTGAAACAGACCAATTACGGTGCGCTTACAACGCTAACAACAGTCTTCTTTTTCTGGGGATTCATCGCCGCAGGAAACAGTGTATTCATCCCTTTTTGCAAAGAATATTTCCACTTGGATCAATACCAAAGCCAGTTGATCGACTTTGCCTTTTATGGCGCCTATTATCTAGGAGCTTTATTTCTGTTTGCTTTTGGAACCCTGCGAGGAAGGGATTTGGTCGCTTCATGGGGGTATAAACTGAGTATTGTTTACGGCTTATTGTTTTCAGCTCTTGGAGCCGCAGCGATGATCGTTTCGGTATATATGAATGTGTTTTCCGGAATGTTACTCGGACTTTTTATTGTGGCACTTGGATTTTCCTTGCAACAAACTTCTGCAAATCCTTTTATGATCGCTCTTGGAGATGAATCGACCGGTTCGAGTCGGATTAATCTGGGTGGAGGGATCAACAGTTTGGGAACAACGATCGGTCCACTTATAGTAGCATTGGCTTTATTTGGTACAGCTTCTGCCATCAGTGACGACATGATCAAATCGTTGAGCTTGAGTAAGGTGATCATCCTTTATGCCTGCGTTGGTGCGCTTTTTTTGGGCGTGGCTTTGTTGCTCATCTTCTCCAAGAATCTTCCAACAGGTAAAAGTCTTCAGGATACAAGTTCAGAAATAAAAAATGATACTGGTGGAAAGAAGGCCCTGGGAGTTCTTGCGGTGGTCACTGTATTGTTGATCGCCTGTTTCATACCGGTTTTCGGAAGTTACAAGTCGGATGAGGCTAAAGATCTTGTTCAATTGAAGCATGATCTGGAGCTCGTTTCATTGGATGAAAAAGGTGAACCTTTGCAGGAGTTAACATCAGAACAGAAGCGGACTCAGGAAAAGATCCAGTTTCATATCAATGAGATCGCAAAACCATTGGAAGAAAAGCGCATGTTCTGGTTATCAGCTGGACTGATAGGAACAATTGCAGGCTTGCTCTTCGCATTTGCCATGGGTAAGAAACAAAAGATCGGTTGGGGAGCAATGCAGTATCCACAATTATCGCTGGGAATGCTGGCGATCTTTGTATATGTAGGTGTTGAGGTAGCGATCGGTTCCAACCTTGGTGAGTTACTAAAGCAAAAAGAGTTCGGTGGACATAGTTCTTCTGAGGTGGCACCATTCATCGCCATGTTCTGGGGATCGCTGATGATCGGTCGCTGGGCGGGGGCTATCAATGCTTTCAGTCTTTCCAAGCAAACTAAGATGATTCTTCGCTTCATCGTTCCTCTTGTCGCATTTGGTGTAGTAATAGGACTAACGAAAGCTGCCGGTTATAATGTCGATTCGCTTTATTGGTACATTCTGTGCGTTTTGGTTCAGATCGCCGCTTTCTACATGACAAATGATAAGCCGGCGTTGACACTTGGTGTTTTTGGTTTACTGGGAACAGCTGCTATGCTGATCGGACTTTCCACAACAGGTGATATTGCCATCTATGCCTTCTTGAGCGGTGGACTTTTTTGTTCGATCATGTGGCCTTGTATTTTCTCTCTTGCCTTAGGTGGATTGGGTAAGTACCAGTCGCAAGGATCAGCTTTTCTGGTGATGATGATTCTTGGTGGGGCACTTATTCCACCACTTCAAGGCAAACTAGCCGATATTATTGGAATTCAGCCTTCGTTCGTTGTTGGTGTGATCTGCTTCATATACCTTGCGTTCTATGCCATGTATGCGCGTAATACGCTGCGTGAGCAAGGAGTGAAGTTTGAGTAAAGAACTGTTTTGATCTTTCGGCAGGTTTTACTAACTTCAAGTAATAACCTAATCGAATGAATAGAAAATCGTTACCAAATCGGAAGAGTATCCGACTCAAAGACTACGACTATACACAAGAAGCCACATTTTTCATTACGCTCGTTTGTCAGAACCGTGTAAAACGATTCGGCAAGATCGTCAACGGGGAAATGATCCTGAATAACATTGGGGAGATTGCAGTCCGCGTGTGGATCAAAACGGCACGTGTAAGACCCAACGTATCACTTGGTGAGTTTGTCATCATGCCTGATCACGTGCACATGATCCTTCACATCGATCAGCGATCCGAACTACTGAAAGATCAGACTGAACATCCCGAAGGCAAACTCTACTGTCCCTCGCAAAGTCTCGGCGCGATCATCCGCGGCTACAAAGGCGCTGTAACGAAACAGATCCGCGAGATCCTCGATCCAGGTGTAGAGTACCGCATCAAAGAAAAAATATGGCAACGTGACTACTATGACAAGATTATCCGCAGTCAACGCGAATATGATGCCTATACCCGCTACATCCTCGAAAACCCCAGTAAGGGCGGATTGCATCCGCCCGATGATGGGCAGGCGTAGCCTGCATGATGATAGGATAGCGCAACTTGCATGTCTAATGGGCGGATGCAATCCGCCCCGACATATGCAATCCGCCCCGACTTGAAGAAAGAGGGCTGCGGTGATGACTATACGTCAGCTGCATTTATCACATCCGTCTTTCTTCCCATAAAACTCCTTCCAGAACTTCCTTCCAAGGAAAAAAGCTGCTGCCCCAATAGCGAGAATTACGAGTAGGATCTGAATCATGACATGAACTGAAATACTGTGAAGGCGGCAACATATGCTATGATTCCCATATACAAAGTCTGTATGATCGGCCATTTCCACGATTTGGTTTCGCGCTTAACAACTGCCAGAGTCGACATGCACTGCATCGCGAAGACGTAATAGATCATCAATGAAAGTCCCATGGCGAGGGAATAGACAGGCGTACCATCCGGATGTTTTTCAGCCTTCAATCGATCGATGAGGCGCTTGTTTTCACCACCATCATCCTGAACAGCGTAGATTGTTGCCAGAGAACCAACGAAAACTTCGCGAGCTGCAAATGAAGTGATCAGTGAGATCCCTACTTTCCAGTCGTAACCCAATGGTTTAATCACTGGCTCAATGGTTTTTCCAACGATACCGATGTACGAATTTTCCAATTCGGCTGCAGCAACCATTCTCTTAGATTCCTCCTGTGATAAATGGAGAGTTTTAGCATGTTCAGCTGCTTGCAGCCCAGCTTTTTCCATTCGGTCACCCGGACCAAAAGTGGCCATTGCCCAAAGAATAATTGAAATCGCCAAAATCACCTTTCCGGCATCAACAACGAAGATTTTAACTTTTTCCCAAACAGTTAATCCAACATTGGTCCAGATCGGCATTTTATAACCCGGTAATTCCAGAAGTAGGAAGCCTTTTTCTTTTGAGGAGATGATCATTTTCATCACCCAAGCAATAACCAAAGCGGAAATCAAACCAAGAGCATATAAACCAAAGAGTACCAATCCTTGAAGGTTCATGAATCCGAAGACCAGTTCTTTTGGAATGACTAATGCAATGAGTAAGGTATAAACCGGGATTCGCGCGCTACAACTCATTAGAGGCGCCACCATGATTGTGATCAATCGTTCTTTCCAGTCGGAGATCGTGCGCGCAGCCATGACCCCCGGTATCGCACAAGCTACACTTGACAACAACGGAACAACACTTTTTCCATTGAGTCCAAGTGGTCGCATGAGTCGGTCCATAATGAAAACTACCCTGGCGAGGTAACCGCTTTCTTCCAGTATCGCAATGAAGAAGAACAGAAGGGCGATCTGAGGAACAAAGATCATGATGCCACCGATGCCCGGAACAACACCTTGACTGACTAAATCAGAAAAAAGACCTTTCGGCAAGGTTGTCTGCAACCACGAACTCAGATTGGCAAATTGTCCGTCGATGAGATCCATCGGAATAGCAGCAAAGGAATAAATAGATTGAAATACCAGCATGAGTATGCTCGCAAATATAAGGTAGCCCCAAACTTTATGGACTAGAATCCTATCAATGCGATTCAAATCTTTTTTCGGCCTTTCTTCAAGGTGTTGAACTGTACTGATTAGTTCGCCGATCTTCTTATAACGCATTGCTGCTTCCACTTCTTGGCAGTTACCGTCTTCTATTGAACATAAAGATTGTTCAGGAATGAATCGATCTGACCGTTTTTTCTTAATAGCTTCGTTAATTCCATCAAGAATCCTTGATTTGCCCAATCCAGCGCGTGCGGTTGATTCAACCACTACTGCTCCATCGAAGGCTTCCCTCATTTTTTCAATCTGTATGATTTTTCCCGCACGCTGAGCGAGATCCGTCATATTGAGGATCAGAACACATGGCAAACCGAGGTCGTAGATCTGGGAAAAGAAGAATAAATTACGCTCTAGATTTGATGCATCTGCAACAACCATTACCACTTCCGGGTAATCTTCATGTTGAGGATTCGTCAGAACATCATAGACCACCTGTTCATCCTTTGATCTTGGGTATAAGCTGTAGGTCCCAGGAAAGTCGATCAGTTCATGTTCTCCATCTTGAGTTGTGATTGAACCGGATTTTTTGTCCACGGTTACTCCAGGAAAATTCCCTACATGCTGTCTGAGTCCCGTAAGCATATTGAAGATCGAGCTCTTACCAGTGTTTGGGTTTCCAACGAGTGCGATCTTCATTCTTCACTTGGATGTAAGGGTTCAACAATAACTGTTGCAGCTTCATCAATACGCAACGAAAGTACATAGCCCTTTATATCAACTGCAATTGGATCACCGAATGGTGCTTTGAACAGAACATCCACTTTTTCGCCAACAATAAACCCCATTTCAAGTAATTTTGGCTTCAATAAAGAATCCTCTATATTCAAGATTTTGACACCTGTTCCGGAATTTACTGTCGACAATTTACTGGACATGATTCTAAATTAGTCGTACAAAAATACGCTTAATCGAGCTAATATACTTTTGATCAAAAGCTAATTGTAATCAGAATGGTGTATTTCAAAGAATTAATGTAATTTGCTCTGATTTATGATCCCTACTCACGATTTCTCTATAAAAGAAAAGTGTTCTGTCAGAATGAATGAATTACAGACCCTGACTCATTATGACTCCGGGGAGATTCATCGCCATAATTATTTCGAGTTTTTTTACTTTGAACATGGAGGTGGGACGCATCTCATTGATTTTGTTGATTTTGAAATAACATCATCCAGTTTTCATATCGTAGCACCCGGACAGGTCCATCAGGTAAAAAGAGAACTCAATACAAATGGTTTCGTATTCTTGTTTGAGTTGGATTCATTTAACGATAATAGTCTGATTGAAACATTTTTAATGGATCATATTTGTTATGATGTTCAAGAGTTAAACCCTTTTTATCTGTTGGATGGTCAAGATGCTGAGGATCTCAAACGAATCATTCAAAGTGCATGGCTAGAATACCAAGGAGAATCTACCTATAAAAATCAACTCGTCTATTCGTATTTGAATATTTTGCTTCTAAAGTGCCTAACTAAGCAAAAAAATTATTATTCGAATGATGAAGCGAAGGAACATGATCTTTATACACGGTTCAGAAGAGCCCTCAACAAAAATTATAGAAGTTTAAAGCTGGTTAAAGAATATGCGGATTTGCTCTATGTTACGCAAAAGCACCTGAACGATATCGTTTATCGTAAAACAGGCCAAACTGTGAGTACCTTAATCTACAAACAACTTATTCTTGAAGCCAAACGATTATTGAATACGGGTATGAATATCAAAGAAGTGGCCTATTCCCTAGAGTTTAATGATCCGGCTCATTTCAGTAAATTTTTTAAAACACAAACTGGCTATTCTCCTTCTGATTTCCAAAAAGTACATGAATAAGGTCGAATTGTACATTTACCCAAATCAGTATCAGATCTATTTTTGAATAAACTAAATTATTCGAATTATGAAGACATTAATGAACATTGCATTCTTTATGTGTGCCTTACATATAAATGCACAACTGGAAACATGGCACCAGATCAATTCTGGTACAACCAAAAAACTGAATGTTGTAGATTTCCCAACATCCATGGTTGGTTATATTGGCGGAAATGACAGCTTGTTACTCAAAACTATTGATGGAGGTCAAACCTGGACGGCAGTTCCTTACACCGGAGTGAGTTTTTTTCTTCCGGCACACGACATTATCAACTTAAAATTCATTAATGAAAATGTAGGGTTCATGGCGATAGGCCCATATACAGGAACGTACAAGACGATTGATGGAGGTTTGACTTGGACTCCACTTATGACCGAATATATTTGTTTGAATAAAGGTCTGTACTTCTTTAATGAACTGAATGGGTTTGTGGGTGGATCAGGTTGTTTTCAAGGAGAGATGATAGAGAAGATGGTAAATGGAGTTTTTCAAGAAACTACCATTAATCATTCAACCTGGATGAATTCAAATATTGTTCAGGATTTTGATTTTTATGACGAGAATTTTGGTTTAGCTGCAAGTTTCAGTGGCTATATACTGAGAACAACAAACGGGGGGCTTGAATGGGACACTATTCCTACGCCCAATATGGGAGAAACACAAATAACCTCTGTTCTAATTCTTGATAACATGGTGGCTTTGGCTGGATATTATACGGATAATGTTGGTTTTGGTATGTTTATTACCTATGATGGAGGACTAAGTTGGGAACAAGATTGGAGTTCAGCCACATTCCTGTATCCAAATTTCCACACAATATATAAAGACGAGAAAATCTTTTCCGGGGGTTATTCTCCCGGAATGCAACAAGGAGTGATTTTTGAAGTTTTGCCGTCAGATTTGAACCAATGGTCTTATCAAATAGTCGATTATGCCATAAATTCAATAAGTGGGCCAGCAAATTCTGTCGTTTTTGCTGTAGGTGATAACGGATATATATTGGTTAATAACCCACCCTCAAGTCTAGGAGTTGAAACTACAAAATTTCAAGATGAGGTAATGCGAGTTGTTCCTAATCCGGTCTCCGATGTCTTGACCATTCAGCTACCTTCCCATGTTAATCTGAACGAAATGAGTATAGAAATAAGCTCTTTAAATGGATCGACAAGCGATCTAAATCGAAATCATCAAACATTATCGGTATCTCACTTACAACCCGGAGTATACTTCATTAAAGTTACCACAAGCGAAGAAACATTTATCACAAAGTTTCTAAAGAACTAAGGGACAAATGGATAACGAGGGAAAAATTGCTTCCCCGTTATCCTTCCAGGAATAATTTTTTCAATTCGCTCGCATCGGATGGTTTCATTTTTCCGGCTAATATTAAACTGAGTTGTTTTCGTCTAAGTGCCCCTTCGTAACGTTCCTTTTCTTCAGCTGTTTCAGGAACTAATTCCGGTACTTGGATTGGTCCTCCGTTTTGGTCCACTGCTACAAAAGTGTAGATCGCTTCATTGCATTTTTCACGCAAACCGGTTACATGATCTTCTACGTAAACATCAACAAAAACTTCCATTGATGAATTAAAAGCTCGAGACACTTTTGCTTCCAAAGTGACTATTGAAGCATGATTTATAGGTTTCTGAAAAGCGACATTATTCACCGAAGCAGTGACAACAACTCTCCTGCAGTGGCGGTGTGCCGATACACTGGCTATCACATCCATCCAAGCCAATAATTGACCACCAAATAGATTTCCTAATGTGTTCGTGTCGTTTGGGAGAACCACTTTTGTGGTAATGGATAGTGTTTCCGATGCTTTTCTTACTTTCATTTCTGGAATTTATTTGGGCAAATTTACGAGTAATTCAGCGTGCAGCCAGCAAAAAAGGTGAAGTCCGTCCGACTTTAGTGAAACATCAATGAAAATCTTACGTTAAGCAAGGTTGTTGAATGGTAAACAGAACAATTCTCATTACTTTTACCAATCTTAAATTAGTCATGGATAAACTCATTGCAGCATTTCCCAATAATATGATCGAGGCTTTATCGATCGCATCATCCGCACACATTAGTAAAAATGGACGTGAAATAAGAAATGTAGTAATCACTGGAATGGGTGGTTCGGGTATCGGAGGAAAGATAGTTGCCCTTTGGTTGCAAGATGAGTTGAGCATTCCGGTTATTTTAATAAATGATTACACATTACCTGAGTTTGTCAATCACGATTCATTGGTAATTGGCTCTTCTTATTCAGGCAATACTGAAGAAACATTAATGAGTTTACAAAAGGCTCATAGTAAAGGTGCACGTATCATTGGGATTTGTTCAGGAGGAGATTTAGAGACATTTTGTAGAACAAATTCCTACGACTGTATCCTCGTGCCGGGTGGAAATCCTCCGCGCACGCAACTGGCCTATTCTATTGTTCAATTGGTGAACATTTTTGTTCAGCTGGGTCTGTGTTCTTCAAAACGATTGGAAGAAATTAAGAGCGCCAATGAGTTATTAGTTTCGGCAAATGACTTTATCAAAAAAGAAGCGGTTGAATTGGCCAATTTTTTAGAAGGAAAGGTTGGTGTTTTTTATAGCAGTGCGCGGTATGAAGGGGTTGCAATTAGAGCGCGACAACAATTTGAAGAGAATGCTAAATTCTTGTGCTGGCATCATGTTATTCCCGAAATGAATCATAACGAACTTGTTGGATGGGGAGGAGGAGACGACCGTTTTGCTGCTGTTTTCATGCAAACCGGGGATTTAATTCCACGAAATCAGAAGCGTTATGAGATTACAATGGATCGCGTCAAAACGTTTACTCCTTACGTAAAAGAATTAGTAGCGAAGGGTACTAGTGCGATCGAACGTTCATTTTATTTAATCCACTTGGTTGATTGGGCATCACTTTATCTGGCTCAGAAAAAGGGAGTGGATGCGTTCGATATCGATATAATCTATTACCTCAAAGATGAACTTGCCAAGTTTGAAGAATGAAACCAATAGTTCATTTTCAAGATCTTGGGTTGATTGACTACAAAGAGGCGTGGGACTATCAGGAGAATCTTTTTAAGAAAACCATTGATCTAAAGATTAGGATTCGCAATGGGGAAACGGATCTGGAAACGACAAATTACTTATTGTTTTGTCAGCACCCACACGTCTACACCTTAGGAAAGAGTGGTTCTGAATCCAACTTACTGCTCAATGAATCTGATTTGGTCGAAAAAGAAGCAAGTTACTATAAAATCAATAGGGGTGGTGATATTACATATCATGGACCCGGACAATTGGTTGCGTATCCAATTTTTGATCTGGATCAATTTTTCACAGATATACATAAATACATGCGCTACCTGGAAGAGGCAGTGATTCTGACATTGAAAGATTTCGGTATTACAGGTGGTCGTGTTAACGGACTTACAGGTGTTTGGATCGAAGGGGATACGCCACGTGCTCGTAAGATTTGTGCAATGGGTGTGAAGAGCTCTCGCTGGGTAACAATGCATGGAATAGGGTTTAATGTAAATTCTGACCTGACTTATTTTTCTCACATAATTCCTTGTGGTATTGATGACAAATCAGTAACTTCCATGCAACAAGAATTGGGAAAGCCATTAAATATGGATGAAGTTTCTTCGGTTCTGAAGGAAAAATTAGCACATTTATTTGGATACCATTATGCCTGAGAAAAAGCCCTCTTTCGTTCGTTTATTTAAGAAGTTTCTGCGTTATTCAATTTATCTTCTTTTGGCATTGTTCATCGTTGCCAACTTGTTTATTGTGGTTACAGGCAGGTACTACTTGTATAAAGGAGTAGCGAACACCTATTTGATCGGACAAAGTGGCCCCGGGATCTATGATCTGGAGATATTTCCGTTCAAAACAATGAAAACCGGTCAGACAAAAAGTTGGATAGAGCATGAGAATCTAATAAGCAACAAATTAAAGAGAAAAGATAGAAAGTATCTTGAATCACTTGGCACTAAAGGTTTTTTAATTTTTCATGGTGACACTTTGGTATTGGAAAGGTATTTTGGCAGTCACAATCAGAAGACTGTCTCTAATTCTTTCTCTGCGGGGAAAACGATTGTTGCTTTGTTGATTGGAATTGCCATTGAGGAAGGAAAGATCAAAAGTCTGGATGAACCTGTTGCCAATTATATTCCTGAGTTTAAAACAGACGGTAAAGAAAAAGTGACCATTCGTCACTTATTAATGATGGCTTCAGGCTTAAGTTGGCACGAAAGCGGATCCAATCCATTATCGGATAATGCGGCATCCTATTATGGTTCTGATTTGTATGGATTGGTAACAGCACAAACAGTCGAACGTGAACCAGGTAAAACATTCATCTATCAAAGTGGAAACACCCAGTTGCTCGGTTTTGTAATTAAGGCAGCTACAGGCAGAACTGTAGCAGAGTATACGGAAGAGAAGATTTGGAAGAAAATTGGAGCAGAATCAGAAGCACATTGGAGTATGGATGGAGAAGATGGGGATGAAAAAGCATTCTGTTGTTTCTATGCTACTGCAAGGGATTTTGCGCGATTAGGGAAACTGTTTATGACTGGAGGAAAATTTGGTGAAGAGCAGGTCGTACCGGAATGGTACATCAAGGAGATGATAACACTTCCGGAGTTGGAGACCGAGGAAGGTACACCAAATCAACGTTACGGTTTACATGTGTGGGTTTACGATGACGGGAATTCACCAATGATCTATTACAGAGGAATAAAAGGGCAGTATGTATTTGTGCTACCAGAAGAAGATTTAATTGTCGTTAGAGTGGGGGAAATGCGTCTGCCGGATGTGAAAATGCCAGAAAATAAGATGCTCGGGAAAATTTCAAAGATCGATTATGAGCAAAAGTTAGGACATGCTGAAGAGATCTTTGAGTACATTAAGATTGCACGAAAAGTAATAAAGAATAAATAACAAAGAATAATGCGCGAAGGATTACTCGGACCAAAGGTTGAGAATGTGGCAATTGCCGTGGTTGAAGAGGTGAATGAGGAGAATGAAAAAATGCTTTATGCGTACCTGTTAAACCTGCGTGAGGATATTATGGAGGGAATTATCATCACCAGTACCGGTTATGGCGAAAATGCTGAAACGGGTGAAAGAGTGAGGACATCAACCTTGAGACATTCTCTGGAGGTTTTACTCCCAAATGAAGCAGCTAAAATTGAACCAATAATGGATGACGTCTTGGGATTGGCCAATGAATTTTGGGTAAGTTTCTGGGTGAATGACACAATGTTTGATAAGAAATTTGTGTTTCTTCCTGAATCAATTGATGAGAAAAAGATGAAAACCTTGCCAATCTTGGGTCAAAAAGGGGTTATGATCAAGTAATCAGAGAAACGTACTCAATTCTTCCTGGTCTTTAAAAGGATGAATGAGATCCATCAATTCGTATTTGTGTTTTGAAATCTGTGTACCACTCGCATAGACCGTAATATTTTTCCCATCCTTTTGCAGATTCTTGAAATAGTGAATCATGAAAGTTGAATCTGTGCACGTTATCCATGAAGTGAGTAAGGCATCTGGCTTGATCCTTTCGATGCAATCAATTAAAGAATCGTAGGGCACACTTTGGCCCAAGTAAACCGTATGAATTCCTTTTAAACGTAAAAAATACTGGTAAAATAAAAGACTAATTTCATGTTGCTCATGTTCAGGTAAATATAACATGATTGTTTTGCCTTCTTTTTTTGGGATGCCAAGTCGGTCAATTTCCGCAATTATTTTTTGCCTTATTAGCACAGACATAAAGTGTTCTTGAGCTGGATTGATGGATCCTACTTGCCACATCACACCAATTCTTTCCAAGAAAGGGATTAAGTAGTCACGAAAGACAATTTCTAGGCCAAACTCTCGCGTAAGTGCTTCAAGTGTTTGTTGAAAAAGTGACTCATCCATCTCTACCAAAGAGAGAATGAATTTGTCAATAGCCATTGATGCTTCTGTATTGAATTCGATTTCAAGCACTTTCTCTCCAATTTGCTTTGGAGATAATTTGGCAATATGTGAAATTTTTACACCTGATTTATTGAGCAGTGCAACATTTAACAGTAGAGTCAATTCTTGATCCGTGTAGGTGCGTATTTTTGTTTCTGTTCTTTCAGGTTCAATAATGCCATAGCGTTTCTCCCAAATACGGATGGTATGAGCCTTAATCCCAGTTAATACTTCTAACTCTTTGATCTTGTATTCAGCCATTAGAGTTTGTCTTAGTCTTTACTCTTGAAACAAATATAGTTTGATATTGTTTGAATCCAAGTTTCATTTTTGTGTTATATTTGTTCAACATTGCGCGAAATGCTCAAATTCAATAAGATGACGATCACCAAATCCATTTTTAATATCCTCTTTCTGAGTTTAATGGTCCTCCTAACAGTTCAGCTGGTATCGTGTTCAGGTGGTAAAGAAGATGGGGTCGTAGATGATACTGTTAAGTTGGATGAAGATTATTACGAATTCAAAGGAATTAGTTTGGTAAATAATGGAATTGCCGCTATGATTATGCTACCTGATGAAACTGCAAATATTGGAGCATCAACAAAGCCTGAAGTTATTCATACGGATGGGGATTTCAAATGGGATATCCATGTTGGACCAAATTTTCACATGCACATAGAGGATTATGGCGACTATACTGATTTGGTTGAAACCAAGAAAAGGGAACTGAAAGAGAGTGATATTTTCAATGTGAAGTATTTGATCGATGATAAAGATTTAATTGTTTACGAACAAACTTTGGTGGTTAAAGGTTCAAAAAAAGCAGCCCCTACAGTTGGAGTTGAACATCGCTCGTTCCATGTATATGGACAAAAAACAATTGATGGTGTAACCTATGAATTGAGAAGTCGCGATGAGGGTTATGAGAAAGTCATTATTGAATTGATGGCAAAATCAGTGAGATCATTTAAGCCGATTAAATAGAATTGAACAATTATAGATTTGTGGGGTTGTCTGAATGACAGCCCTTTTTTCATGTAAATTTGCACCATGGAATTGAACAGAGAGAATGTACTTGAGGTTTTGGGTGGAATAATTGAGCCAGATCTTAAAAAAGATATTGTTAGCCTGAATTTGGTTGAAGATCTTCAATTCAAAGAGAATAGAATCGAACTTGTGGTCAATGTTTCTAATCCAGCTTTACACGCACGTAAACGTATGCAGGAAGCTGTTGAGTTTAACTTGAAACGTGTTTTTGGATCTGACATAAGTATTTCTTGCACCGTAAGGGCAATGCCAGTTGAAGTGAAAAATGCGCGACGCAAGATTCTTCCTGATGTGAAACATATTGTTGCCATCGCATCTGGCAAAGGTGGTGTTGGAAAATCAACGGTCACGGCTAATATTGCTGGTGGATTGAAGAAAATGGGTTTTAAAGTAGGGATTGTTGATGCCGATATTTATGGGCCATCTATGCCTACGATGTTTGATGTTGTGGGGGATCGTCCGACTATGACCGAGATCGATGGAGAAAATAAAATTGTTCCTGTTGAAAATCATGGAATCAAGTTACTTTCAATAGGATTTTTTACGGATCAGGATAATGCGGTAGTATGGCGTGGACCTATGGCGGCTAAGGCACTGACACAAATGTTTACAGATGCTCATTGGGGTGAATTGGATTATTTGTTGATCGATCTTCCTCCGGGTACAGGTGATATTCATCTTTCGCTTGTTCAGACGGTTCCACTAGACGGTGCAGTTATCGTAAGTACCCCTCAGGAAGTAGCGCTGGCAGATGCTCGAAGGGGCGTAAATATGTTTAAAATGGAAGGAATGAAAGTTCCGGTTTTGGGTATTGTTGAGAATATGGCTTGGTTCACACCGGCCGAACTGCCGGATAACAAGTATTATATCTTTGGACGTGACGGAGCGAAAAATTTGGCAGAAGGCATGTGTGTCCCTTTTCTCGGTGCTATACCACTGGTTCAGAGTGTGCGGGAAGCAGGGGACGCGGGTAGACCTGCTGTTTATCAGGAAAATACACCAGCAGCTGTGGCTTTTGCGGAATTAGTTCGTAACTTTGTAAGAAACGTAGAGGCCGCTTCATCGAAGTAGTCAGAAAAGATAAACGATGGTACTCGATAAAAAAGATTTGACAGAGAAGATCAATGCGTCACTAGATCAATTACGCCCCTTCTTGCATGCAGATGGTGGGGATATGGAATTGGTTGAGATAACCGACGACGCTGTAGTTAGAGTGCGATTGATCGGTGCCTGTAAGGATTGTTCGATGAGTATTATGACCCTCAAGGCTGGTTTGGAAGAAGCGGTGAAGATTGTGGCACCTGAAATAAAGTCTGTTGAAGCGGTCAATCTTCCTGATTTTGCGTGATCTTTAAGGAACGCTTCAACTTTATATTATTCAGCATTGCGCTTTTTGGTGTAGTCCTTTCTGTCGTCATTCAGGAATACAATTCATCGTTGATCTCCTTTTCGCATGAATCACGTTATGGCTTAATTTATACTGCAGATGAACCTAGTTATATCCAGCCTGCGCGTAATTGGTTGGATCAAGGTGTATGGAAAGATAACACAGAAGGGAACTCGTCGTTTTTTCAGCGCCCTCCTGGTTATGGACTGCTATACGCTTTATGTGAATGGATCTTTGGCAAGAATGCCTATTTAGGACTAAAAACGATTCAGATCTCTGCCTATTTCTTTAGTATTCTTTTGATGGGGCAACTTTTGAGATCCCTTCTTAGAAAGAATGATTTAGCCTTGATAGGCACTGGTTTCTTTGCTCTTCTACCTATTTTTCACGGATTTATGTACTATCCGTTAACTGAAGGAATCACACCTTTTTTAGTGCTTTTGTTTTGTTGTAGAATTCTGAATAAGCGGGAAGAATTCGATCTGACTTTGTTATTAATTACTTCCTTTTTGTTGTTAGTTCGCCCCCAATTGATTGTTCTGCCTGTTTTGTTTTTCATTTATTCATTGCTCAAAAAGAGAAAATTCCAAGCAGCAGCACTTATATTATCCGCTATTCCTTTTTTGATCTGGTCGTTGAGAACCGTTGCGATCGAAGGGGAGTGGAAAGGACTTCATCCAATATACTCTAATACCAATGTGACAATTTTCCGTCCTTCACATGAAAAGTTGACTGAACTTTTCAAAGTTTGGGAGTACGATGGAGAGCGATTTCATTCAGTTGTGGGTGGACTCAAGAGGGCAACTTCAACGACTGAATTTGATCAAGTACTCGACAATGTGCCGGCTGAATTCAGAGCATTAGTTAAACCTGTTCTAATGGAGTACAAAAGTTTACTGGATCATCCTATGTATGGTCGGTCGAATGAGTTTAAAAAACTTGAAGAAAAATTCATAGTCAATACTGAAAACAGAAGGTTAGAGATCATTCAAAAGTTCCGTTTTCAGCACCATGTGGTGACGCCAATTAGAAGTGCAATTTATCTACTAACAAAATCACAGATGAACTTATATGTTTTTCAAGCTAAATGGAGGGGAAATTGGGTCATAGAGTTCCTCAGAGTAATCTCGATTTTAGTAATTAATCTAGGGATCCTTTCTGCACTCATTCATACTTTTAAAAGAAAATTTGACTTTCTAAGTTTACTGGGTTTATCTTTTTTAATGTATTTTTTCTACCTCATTTATTTTCAACGTATGAATGAGGAACGTTATTTAACGCCATGGTTACCTGTATTGTTTTTGCTCGGTGTGGTGCAAATAAAGCAAACATGTAGTTGGATCAGTTCAAGAAGGAATAATTTCAATAAGTGTTAAGCCTCCCATAACAGTGATTTCATAATATTTACTGTCCCAATTGGACACAAAAAAAGGCTGTTTCTAATGAAACAGCCTTTTGAAATGTACTGTATAGGTTATTTCTTCATTGCCTCTGCATCCAAGCGAAGCAATTCTACTAATACCTCTTGAGTGATGTCTGTTCCGCCTTTGAAGTACAAAGTAACTGACTCATCGATCACATAATTAAGTTTCTTGCGATCAGCAACAATGTCAACTGCTTTTTGAACACGATCCAAAATTGGCTTGTTCAATTCTTGACTGTAGTATTGCATTTCTTGCGTTAAAGCTTGCTCTCTTTCTTGCAATGCTTGATTTTTACGCATCAATTTTTCTTCTTCAATTTTTTGAATTACCGGAGACATATCACCTCTTTTTTGCTCATAAATTTGAAGAGCCTTGTTGAAATCAGCTTCCATTTCTTGCAATTCTTTGATTCCATTAGCTTCAAACTCACGAAGCAAATTGATCGCCACTTTTCTGGATGGCAATGTATCCAACAACTTTTGTGAATTCACGTGTCCTAGTTTTGACTGTGCATTCAACGCTCCAGCACTCAACACTACCAATAGAGCTAAAATCAACTTTTTCATCATTCTTTTTTTGTTTAATTGTTACTATTTCCTTGTGACGCCTAATTCTTTTAAAACTTCGTCACTCAGATCAAATTTACCATCGGCATAGACCAGGTTACTTTGATTGGCCTTGTCGAAGACAAAAGTATAATTTCGTTTTGAAGCGACCTTTTGCATTGCATCGTAAACTCTATCCTGAATAGGCTTTATAAGTTCCTGACGCTTCTGAAAGTAATCACCATTTACTCCAAAACGCATTTTTTGCATTTCCATGGCTTCTGTTTCCAATTTCTCGATGTCTTCTTTTCGCTTTTGACGCTCCTCAGCTGGTAAAAGGACTTCTTCTCGAGCGAAGTTTTCTTTCTTTAACTTGATCACATCATATCGATCTTCGATCTCTTTGGTCCAACGTTCTGCCAATTTATTCAATTTATCTTTCGCTTCAGCATATTCCGGCACGTTTGCCAAAATGTAATCGGAGTCTATGTACCCATACTTTTGGGCATTGGCAAAGGACGTGCCAAAGACGATTAATATAAGGAAGAGTAAATTTTTCATATTCTGTACTTTCATTTAGTTAGTTCAAGTGTGGAACTGCAAACGAACGGCCAAATTAAGCAATTTATTGTGTTCAAGAACCTATAACTCCCCTAAATTCATTCCTATAGTGAACGTTAGTTTTCCATAGTAGCCTTTGTTTTGAATATCGATATCTGATCCTAAACCATAACCGCGTGACCAAGGATCTAGTTTGTCGAATCCAAAACCGTAATCCAAGCCAAGCATACCAAACATTGGGAGGAAGACACGAATACCAACACCAGCAGCTCGTTTTACGTTGAACGGATTAAACTGTCTAAATGATGGGAAGGTATTTCCAGCCTCTGCAAAAGCCAGGGCGTAAAAGGTTGCAGATGGATTCAATGAGATTGGGTAACGCAATTCAAGCGTGTATTTTGCGATTAATGGATCTCCTTCATTGGATGAAATCGAATTGTCTTCATAACCTCTCAAGGCAATGATCTCTCGTCCCCCAAGTTGATTAATCCCAGTTAAACCACTTCCACCCATGGAGAATCGTTCAAAAGGTGTAACTCCTTTTGTTGCAGAATAAGCTCCCATGAAGGAGAATCCAAAACGAGGCATCAGGACTAACTTTTTGTCTGAAGTTAAAGGAACAAACCACTCACCGGTTAACTTTAATTTGTAGTACTCAAGGTATTTGTAACGTTCTTGAGGCGTATAATTCGTATAATCGTCTACATTGTCAAACAATGAATAGGGCAATGTTGATTTAGCAGTGAATGAAATACTCGAACCAGATTGAGGATAGATTGGTTGATTGATAGAGCTTCGTTGCAATACATATTTCAATGCAATATCATTTGCATATCCATTACTGAAAATTCCAAATCGTTGGTCATCTGTTACATCGTAGTATTGGTAACTCAACTCATAGTAAGCGGTGAAATAATCATCCGGCCATTTCTTTCTTCTACCCATTCCAACACCAGTTCCAGTAATTGCAATTCCTGTATAAAGTGGGTTAGAAGGCAGATATCCATTCCCGAGAGCAGTATGACTTACCCAAGTAGTTAATGAATTTGGTTTTTTACCACCCATCCACGGCTCTGTAAAAGAGAAGTTGTACCCCTGGTAGAAACGGCCATTGGTTTGTGCTCTTATTGAAAGACGTTGACCATCACCGCCAGGTAGAGGAGACCATGCGCCTTTTTTGAAAATATTCTTCGCTGAAAAATTGTTAAACGTCAGTCCCAATGTACCAATTACACGTCCACGCCCCATAGGACCAGCACCACCATATCCACCTGAAAGTTCTATTTGATCTGAAGATTTCTCTTCAACTACATATTCAATGTCCACAGTGCCATCGGCTGGATTCGGCATTGGATTAACTTGAAAGGCTTCAGGGTTGAAGTAGCCCAATTGTGCTAATTCACGCTGCGTACGAATTATATCATTTCTATTGAAAAGATCACCTGGTTTTGTGCGGATCTCACGTCGAATAACGTGATCATTCGTTTTTGAATTCCCTGTGATGATAATTCGTTTTATTCGGGCCTCTTTCCCTTCAATAATTCGCATTTGATAGTTGATGTGATTGTCTGTCACGTTAGTCTCAACAGGAATAACTTGAAAGAAAAGATAACCTCTGTCCATGTACAAAGACGATATATCTCTACCATCCTGACTCATGAACAATCGTTTTTCAAGTAATTCTTTGTTGTAAACATCTCCTTTCTTGATGCCTAGAACTGTATCGAGATAACTAGAACGGAATTTTGAATTTCCGATCCATTCAATATCACCAAAGTAATATTTCCCACCCTCCTCGATTTTTATATTAATGATCAGGTTTTTGTGATTGGCCATATAAACCGTGTCAAAAACGATTGTTGCATCACGTAAACCGGCAGAATTTAATTTGCTGAGAATGGCTTTCTTATCTTTTTCGTAAGATGATTGAGTAAATTTTGAGCGTTTGAAAACACGAAGCAAGCTCTTTTTCTTCGTGTCTTTCATGGCCATTTTCAATTTAAATGCACTCAAAGTTTCATTTCCTTCAAAATTGATTTCTTTAATTCCAACCTTCGAACCACTGTTGATTGTAATAACAAAGAGTTCAGAATCATTCATCAATGAGTCAACTTGCCGTTTAATGTCAACCCCAACTGAGTAATATCCTTTTTCTCTGAAGTATCCTTTGATCTTGTTCTCAGTTTGGAAGACGAGATTCTCTGTAATAGTTTTACCTGAATACAATTGAATTTCTTCACGAATTTTGTCAGCATCTCGTTTGTTTACACCTACAAAACGGAAACGTGATAATTTTGGTCGCGGTGTAACTTTGATTGTTAGATAGATGACTCCTGCTACTTCTTTATCAGCATAGATTTCTACATCTGAAAAAATGCCCTCTGCCCACAAATTTTTAATGGCTTTTGAAATTTGCTCTCCGGGAATGTAGATAGTTTGTCCCTGACGCAATCCGGCAATTAATTTAATCGCTTGATGATCGTAATTATCTGCTCCTTCAACGATAATCGGACCGATCTCGTACTGCTTAGGGTTTTTGTAATCGATCTCCAAATCACCAAAAGTAACCTGACCTTGAACAAAGCCGATTAACGAAAAACAGGTGACAATAGATAAAAGAACTTGTTTGATCATGTAGTATCAGGTTAATTGTTCGGAAACCATTCCAAAACGACGCTCACGCGATTGATAATCGAGGACTGCTTTGTATAAATCTTCCCGCTTAAAATCCGGCCAAAGCACATTTGTAAAATGAAACTCCGTGTAGGCGATTTGCCAAAGGAGAAAATTACTCACACGACATTCTCCACTTGTCCTGATCAAAAGTTCAGGATCAGGAATACCTGTCGTTGTTAATTGAGATGAGATCATTGCCTCATTAATATCGCTGGATTTAAGAGTTCCTTTTTCAATATCTTGTGCGATTCTTTTAAAGGCATTGGTTAATTCCCAACGCGAACTGTAGTTCAGAGCCAAAACGAGTGCAATTCCACTATTTGATGATGTCTTGTCCATTGCTGATTGTAACTCAGCACGGCAAGCATCAGGTAACCCTTGAATGTCACCAATGGCCATCAAACGCACATTACTTTCCATGAGTTCATTGATCTCGCCAGCTATTGAACGAACCAATAGATCCATTAATCCATCTACTTCTTCTTTTGGACGATTCCAATTTTCTGTAGAGAAAGCATAGAGCGTCAGGTATTTTACTTTTAATTCTTTTGCGGCTTTTAAAGTCTCTCTCACTGCTTCAACACCAAAGTTATGGCCGTACAAGCGCTCATGGCCTTGCTTCTTCGCCCAACGACCATTTCCATCCATAATGATGGCAATGTGATCAGGCGTTCGATTCAGATCTATTTGTGAGATTTTAGTCATTTTTTCAAGAACAAAAACGAAAGTAAGTAAACATATTATATCGACCTAATCTTTCGCAATCAAGCTTAACATACCTTAACAAAAAAGAGGGATGTGGCGAACCAGATCCCTCTTCTATTTTCTTTATTTAAATTATTCTGCAAGGACAATAATCTTGTCATTCTGCAACTCCACAACTCCACCGTTGATAGCCACTCTGACTACTTTCACATTAGCAGAATCACGGACAACCAAACTGTGCAATTCTTGCTCTTCGTCCGGTACATTCGTCAGATCAATTTTAACACTCCCTTTCTGTAATGCAGAAATGATCGGTGCGTGACCTTTGAGCACCTGAAAAGATCCATCCAATCCAGGAAGCTGAACTGCATCCACTTCTCCGGTGAAAACTTTCGATTCAGGTGTTATGATCTCTAATTGCATGCTCTTTAATTTTTATTATGCATTTGCGTCAGCAAGCATTTTCTCACCTGCCTCAACCACCTCAGCAATACTTCCTTTCAAGTTGAAGGCTGCCTCCGGATACTTGTCATATTCTCCATCAAGGATTGCATTGAATCCTTTGATCGTGTCCTGAATGTCTACCAATACCCCTGGGATACCTGTAAACTGCTCAGCAACGTGGAACGGCTGAGAAAGGAAACGCTGAACACGACGAGCTCTGTGTACAACCAACTTATCTTCTTCAGAAAGTTCGTCCATCCCTAGAATAGCAATGATATCCTGAAGTTCTTTGTAACGTTGAAGCGTGATTTTAACACGCTGAGCGCAATTGTAATGCTCATTTCCTACGATTTCTGGTGTAAGAATTCGCGATGTTGAATCCAATGGATCCACCGCAGGGTAGATACCAAGCTCAGCAATTTTACGTGACAATACCGTTGTTGCATCCAAGTGAGCAAACGTATTCGCCGGTGCAGGGTCAGTTAAGTCATCTGCAGGTACGTATACCGCCTGTACTGATGTGATTGATCCATTTTTTGTTGAAGTAATACGTTCCTGCATCGCACCCATTTCAGTTGCCAATGTTGGCTGATAACCTACAGCTGAAGGCATACGACCAAGAAGTGCCGACACCTCAGAACCTGCCTGAGTGAAACGGAAGATATTATCTACGAAGAAAAGGATATCACGACCTTTTCCATCACCTTCACCATCACGGTAGTACTCAGCAAGTGTCAATCCTGAAAGGGCAACACGTGCACGTGCACCAGGAGGCTCATTCATCTGACCGAAAACGAAAGTTGCTTTTGATTCTTTCATTTCTTCCAAATCAACTTTAGAAAGATCCCATCCTCCTTCTTCCATTGAATGCATGAATTCACTACCATACTTGATGATACCTGATTCTAACATTTCACGAAGAAGGTCATTTCCTTCACGAGTACGCTCACCAACACCGGCAAATACAGACAAACCACCGTGTCCTTTTGCGATATTGTTGATCAACTCCTGAATCAATACTGTTTTACCTACTCCGGCACCACCGAATAAACCAATCTTACCACCTTTTGCATACGGCTCGATTAGGTCAATTACTTTGATACCTGTGAAAAGGACTTCTGTTGCAGTAGATAGATCCTCGAATTTCGGAGCCTCTCTGTGGATTGGAAGTCCGTTCGTGTTTTCTACTGTATTGATTCCGTCAATCGCTTCACCAACAACGTTGAAAAGACGTCCACGAATCTGGTCACCGATCGGCATTTTGATTGCTGAACCTGTAGAGATCACTTCCATCCCACGCATAAAACCATCCGTTGAATCCATAGAGATCGTACGAACGGCATTCTCACCAACGTGTGATTGAACTTCAAGAACCACGCGTGTTCCATCTGTCTTTCTTACTTCAAGTGCATCGTAAATGTTCGGAAGAGCCATACCCTTCTCGAAGCTTACGTCAACTACAGGACCGATAACCTGTGCAACTGTTCCTCTGATATTCGACATTTTAGTGTCTGTTTAAGAATTAATTACTCGCAAATACGGGCTTCGCCCTTCTTAATTTGGGCGCAAAGGTACGCGATTTATTTTAATTGGAAATCAAAATACAAAAAGTTTCTGTGAGGATTTTTTCAACTGTAACACAGAACGTCGAAATAGCTATGCAGACCGCTCTTCTTTATGTCTTCTCATAAGCACTCTGACAGGAAAATAGGAGAATAAAAGACTCAATGACGTTACCAGAAACAAGATCAATAAGCCATCGCTAAAATTTAGAGCGATCGGAAAAGCTTCTCCTCCTGAATTTGGCATGACCAGCCACCCATTCACTATTTGAAAGTAACAAACGGTATAACCAAGGGCAAAACCGATCAGAATACCTTTTCCTGAAATGAGCAATCCCTCAATGAAAAATATGCCAAACAACGATTTATCCGAAGCGCCCATTGCCGACAAGGTATAAAGGTTATCCTTCTTTTCCACAAACAACATGGTTATAGAAGCTATTAAATTGAATGCGGCGAGAATGAAAATGAATACGAGGATGATTACCACGATCATTTTCTCAGAACGACTGGTTTTGTAAATCAATTCGTTCTTTTCGTAATTCGTTCGAACTTGAAAATCTTTCCCAAATAATTCTTTGAGCGATTGCTGAACGTCTGTGACTTTAAATTTGTCATCAACATCAATGTACAACGCAGAAATGTCATCACCATAATTTAACAATTCTGCCGCTAGTTCTACCGGTACAACTATTTTCTCTGCGTTGACCTCACGATTGAAGTTCATTCTCCCCGAAACATTGATCAGACGAATAGTAAATGGATTCGACCCAAGACGCATCTTCGCGTCTCTTTTAGGGGCATAGATCTGAATGGTCTCAAACCCCACTTTTTCCGGAATAAAACCACCCAGCTTATCAAGTAATGTCGCGCCAATAATTCCAAACTGTGTATCTCCTTTTTCTATAAAACTTTCTCCATCCACCATGTGCCCCGACATGTTAGACATTTGAAGAAAGGATTTCTGTACACCAATCATCCTTGCATTTACCCACTTCTGCTCATGCTTGAGTACAACAATCTCATCTATGGCACGAGAGATGTCTTTGACACCGGCAATCCTCCTGATTGAAACAGTATCCAAGGCTGAGGCATGAAACGTTTTTCCTTTTGAAGGTAATACCGTAATGTCGCTGTCAAAATCAGAGTACAATTGCTCGATCATCTTTTCAATACCATTGAAAGCTGAAAGGAGAATGATTAACGCAGCTGTAATGACCGCAATTCCAATTACAGAAATAGAGGTGATCCTGTTGATCACGTTCTTTCTTCTTTTGGAAGAAAGATAACGACGCGCTATGAAAAACGAAAAATTGATCGCTTATTTCTTTTTTAAGAGTTCTTCGATCTTGAATGCGTAATCCAATGAATCATCAATGTGAAACACCAAATCAGGGATTTTACGCATATTTTTCAAGCGTTTACCCACTTCACCGCGAATTCGTCCACTATGTGTATTGATGCTCTCAAGTACTTCTTTTGGTGTTGGTCCAGCGAAAATACTCAAGTAAATTCTGGCTAAGGATAGATCTGAGGTCACACGAACTGTTGTAACGGTCACCATTGAACCGAGACAAATCTCACGGGCATTGCGTTGAAAAAAGAGCGATAATTCCTCTTGTATTACTCCTTCGATGCGTTGTTGTCTAATTGAACTCATGGTGCAAAGTTAGGAAATAGGAATTGACTATTCACAATTGACTTGTATTATACCAAACGCTAGATCGACAAAGTCAATTCACACTGAAGTAGTACAATTTTCTATCTTTGTTCCCAATGAAAGGAATACTTGAAATCTATCGCTACACATTTCTATATAAATGGAAGGCTTCATTGGTGATCTTTTACAACTTGTTGTTTGTGATCTTCAACTTGATTTCGATGATCTTATTCATCCCTTTCTTGAAGTTGATCTTTAATCAAGGTGATGAAATCGTAAGCACACCAAAAATACCGGAATTTGAAGGAGGCTTTAGTGGTATGATCAGTTATGCAACTGACTATTACAATTATTTTATGGAGTCAATGGTACAGCGCGATCCAAAAGAAGCTTTGTTCTTTGTTTGTGTTTCTGTGATGATTGCTTTTTTCCTAAAGAATCTATTCCGTTACGGTGCCATTTGGCATCAATCCGAACTTCGAATGGCTGTAGTGAGAGATGTGCGTGAAAAGATGTTTGCTAAAGCTATTCAACTTCCACTTTCCTACTACTCGGATGAACGAAAGGGAGATATCATGGCACGCATGCAAAGTGATGTGGGCGAGATCGAGATAGCAGTTATTAGCATGCTCGAATTGATTTATCGTGAACCGATTGCGATTTTGATCAATGTGGCAGCTCTTTTGTACTGGAGTCCAGAGTTAACTTTGTTTTCTTTTGCCTTACTTCCTCTTACCGCATTCGTCATTTCCAGAATATCCAAAAGTTTAAAACGAACAGCCAAACAAGGGCAAGAACAAATGGGGACCTTGTACACATCAATTGATGAGGGACTCGTGGGCATTCGAATCATTAAAGCATTCAATGCACAACCTCAGATTCTGGAATCGTTCAAAAAGGTAAATAAACGCCATCAAGCCTTGATCACAAAAGCATTTCGAAAGAGGGATCTTTCTCCTCCACTAAATGAAACACTCGCTGTTGGAGTGATGCTCTGTATTGTATGGTATGGAGGAAGTATGATTTTGGACATGGATACCAATTCATTAACGGGAGGTGAATTCATCGCCTTTATCGTCGTGTTTTCGCAACTACTTCGTCCAATTCAAGGCATTTCAACTTCAATTGCGAATTTGAACAAAGCCAAAGCTTCTCAGGATCGTATCAACGAGGTGCTTAATGCAGATGAACGCATTTATGAAAAAGAACATCCGGTTGCACTGCCTGATTTTTCACAAAGTATACGCTATGAAGATGTGTTCTTTAAATATAAAGAAGAATATGTACTGAAGAATATCAATCTGGAAATTAGAAAAGGAAAAACGATTGCATTAGTAGGCGAATCTGGAAGCGGTAAGTCAACCCTAGCTGACCTCCTGCCACGTTTTTATGATGTGACTTCCGGGACCATTTGGTTCGATGAAACACCAATAACGGAATGTAGTTTAAAAGATCTTCGAAATCATATTGGTATTGTCACGCAGGAGTCCATTTTATTCAATGCGACAATTCGTGAGAATATCGCTTTCGGATTACCGGATGCGACCATTGAAGAAGTTCAAAAAGCAGCAAAAATAGCCAATGCACATGAGTTTATCATTCAGCTTGAAAACGGATATGATACAAACATTGGCGAACGAGGCAATAAATTATCCGGTGGACAAAAACAACGAATCTGTATTGCTCGAGCCGTATTAAAGAATCCGCCTATCATGATTCTTGACGAAGCAACATCTGCATTAGATACAGAATCTGAAAAATTAGTACAAGAAGCGTTAGAAAATTTAATGAAAGATAGAACGTCAATCATCATCGCTCACCGTTTAAGCACGATTAGAAATGCTGATGAAATAATTGTTTTGTCCAAAGGTGAAATCAAAGAAAGAGGAACTCACGATGAGTTATTTACTTCAAATGGGATATATCACCGACTTTGTTCCTTACAAGGGTTAGAGGGATTTAAAGAGTAGTTTTTCCATTTCAAAAGAACCTTTCTCTATTCCAAAAATTGAAGGATAGATTTTATTGAAATCCAAATGAATTGAAAAAACACTCTATTCAAATTTCATATAATCTCTCGGGTCTATAGGGCGCTGATTGTACCATAATTCAAAATGTAAATGCGGTCCTGTTGAGTTTTCACCGGTAGTTCCCACAATTGCAACCGGGTCGTTCATTTGCACTTTTGCTCCGGATCTTTTCAGGAGTGCCTTATTGTGTTTGTATACTGATATATATCCTGATCCATGATCAATAATCAATACATAACCATCTTTTTGAGTATACCCTGAGTACACTATTGTTCCTGATTGACAAGACAAAACAGTTCGGTCTTTTGTTGTTACTATATCAATTCCCGGATGGTTTTTCATGTCAAAAGGTTGGCTAATTGTCCCTTTCACAGGGGGCGCAAAATAAAATACATTGCCTTCCTTTTTCTTGGCAGACCCCGTTCTCAGATCATCTTTGACCTTTTGTGAAATTTCGATCTCAGCTTCGGATAAGTCACTTTTCAGTTCTCTCGGATCAATCATTTCAGAGGGCATTTGTTTTCCAAGTGAATCATCTATTGTTTCACCATTGATAATCTTTCTCAACGTGGTCAAATAATTTTCTTGTGCTTTTAATTGATCATTTAATTCAGCGATCCGCTTGTGTTGTTCTTCTACTTTTAATCGTTCGATACTCACGTCATTCTTTGAAAAATAATGTGCTAGCGGTCCTTTTAAAACGAACAAGGCAGCCAATAAGGCAATCAATAAAAATACGACGAGAAACAAAGAGAAAATGCGAATACGTTTTGTAGTGACATGCCACTTAACTTGAAAGTTCTCAGGATCAGTCAACGCAAAACGGACACGTTGATCAAAATAATTATTTACTCGTTGAAACCACGACATTGACTTAAAATTCTTTCAAAATTGCTTAAAATGACAACCAAATGCATTCAAACATCGTTAAAATTTTATAATTTAAATCACTGGCTTGGAATTTGTTCAACAATAAAGCCACTTGTTGGGTTATATTTACGTCTGAATACATACATGAGTAAATTACTGTTCATATTGTTCTCTTTTACTTTTCTGAGTGTCTCTGCTCAGTTGGTAACTAGTACAGCGCAACCCCCTAGTGCTTTAGTGCAGAACGTTCTGCTTGGTCCGGGCGTAACAGTATCCAACATTTCGTATACTGGTTCCCCGGCTGCCATTGGCTATTTTGACGGTACAAATACCAATTTGGGAATAGCACAGGGTATTGTGATGACTACCGGAACAGTAATAAACAATGGTTCAGGGCCACACGGACCGAATAATTCGGCAAGTTCAGGAGTTGATAATGGGGTTGGTGGTTCAGGCCTTTTGGGAGCTGTTGTGGGAGCAACCACATACAATGCCGCAACTTTAGAGTTTGATTTCATTCCTTATTCTGATACTGTACGTTTCCGCTATGTTTTTGGATCTGAAGAATATCCGGAATATGCACCGCCCAATAATTCCAGTTTTAATGATGTTTTTGGATTCTTTATTTCAGGTCCGGGGATTGCCGGATTGCAGAATATTGCTCAGGTTCCCGGTGGCGGTGGAGTTGTTTCAATCAACAATGTAAATGCAATCACCAATTCCTTTTATTTTATCAATAATGGTGATGGCAACAGTGCTCCGCAAAATGGGTCACCATTTTATATCCAATATGATGGATTCACCAAAGTCCTTGAAGCAGTCGCCCGGGTTCAATGTGGTCAGACATATCATTTAATACTTGCAATTGCGGATGTTGGTGATGGAATTTATGACTCTGGAATATTTTTGGAAGCAAACAGTTTGAGTTCAAATACCCCGGTAACTGTTACTTATACGCTTTCGCAGCAGACAGATCCAGATCCTACGGTTATGTCTGAAGGATGTACGAGTGCAACAATACGCTTACAACGTAATGGAAATATTGCGAACGCTTTAACTATTCCAATTAGTGTAAGTGGCACTGCGACAAATGGAGTCGATTACACGACAATTCCTAGCTCTATTACTTTTCCGGCTGGACAAAATATTGTCGAATTTACTATAGATGCTTTTGCGGATGGGATCACTGAAGGAATTGAAACAATTCTTATTGAATTTACCATTACAGATGCCTGTGGAAACGTTTCACAACTTCCATTGACACTTAGAATTAAAGATGTGCAGCCAGTAGCGGTAACAATTGATAATCCGGGTGTTCAATGTCCGGGTGATGAAGTTGTTCTTACAGCCTTTCCAACAGGTGGAGCTCCTCCATATACTTATCTTTGGAGTAATGGAGCAACAACACCAACTATTAGTGTTTCTCCAACTTCAACTCAAGTCTTTAGCGTTACAGTAACAGATAATTGTCTCAATGAATCTGCATCTAACTCCACAACAGTAACAGTGCCTGTTTTCGAACCTTTAACTATTTCGACTTCACCAGATATCACTGAAATTTGCCCTTACATTACTCATCCACTTTCTGCAGTTGCAGATGGAGGAGGAGGGATCTACTCGTATCAGTGGACGACTTCTTCAGGTCAAGTTCTTGGAAATGGATCGGGCCAAAATGTTACTCCATCTCAAACCACAACCTATATCGTAACTGTAACAGACCAATGCGGGAATACCGCAAGTGAAAATATTCTCTATACGATTACGAGTCCACCCTTGGTAATTTCTGTTTCTCCAAATGTTGAGATTTGTCCTGGTGATAGTACATTACTAACAGTTAGTGCAACCGGTGGTTTTGGTCAGTATTACTATTTATGGCCAGCGACAGGAGAAACCACTCAATCGATTTGGGTGAATCCTACGACGACCACCACTTATCAGGTAATTGTATCTGATGAGTGCCAGACCTTTACCGTGAATGGTTCTACAACAGTACTAGTTGTTAAACCAAGAGCAAATTTCATTATTAGCAGTAATACTTTGTTTGATGATTTACCGATAACCTTCATGAATACATCTACAAATGCGGTAGATTATTTCTGGTCTTTTGGTGACGGAAACACTTCTACTTTGGTTCATCCGAACAATATCTATGATGATCCGGGCTTGTATTACATTACTTTAATCGCTTATGATGAAAAAGGTTGTACAGACACAATCGTAAAACCGATAATTATTGAAGAAGCTTATTATGTATATGTACCAAACAGTTTTACACCGGATGGTTTACGTCACAACAATACATTCTCCGCAAGCTTCTATGGTGTTCGTTCGGCAAATGTAATGGTATTCAATCGTTGGGGTCAATTGGTATTTGAATCCAATCAACTCGATTTTGAGTGGGACGCGACATACAAGGACGCGATTGTTCCGGATGGCACGTATACCTGGAGAATAGATTATGTTACCAACTCAGGTAGGGAAATTATGATTACCGGGCACGTTAACGTGTTGAAGTAAAAAATGCTACACGTTCATGTTCCGATACATCCTTCACTACACGTTGTTTCGTTCAGGATACTCAACATGACGCTTCGCTGTTCAGAGTAGGATCAAAAGTGTTTATGAAATAAAATTTGAACTTTTGAACTGTTTGAACATCCGAAGTTTTAGCGAAGGATATTTAAAATCACAACGATTTCGTTCTTCCTCCATCAACCGGGACATTAATTCCATTGATGTAGGCAGCAGCAGGCGATGCTAAAAACGCAATAGCCGCTGCAATTTCTTCAGGTTGAGCTATGCGTTTCATAGGTGTTTCAGATGCCATTTCTGCGAAAACATCATCAATGGATTCATTGAATTGATCTGCTTTTATTTTCGCAATCGACTGAAGGCGTGCAGTGTTCGTTGCACCTGGCAGTACATTATTAACCGTAATGCCAAATCCCCCAAGTTCATTGGCCAGTGTTTTACTCCAATTAGCCACGGCTCCACGGATTGTGTTTGAAACACCAAGATTAGGTAGAGGTTGTTTAACTGAAGTGGAAATCACATTGATAATTCTTCCATAACCATTTTCAATCATTCCGGGGTACAAAGCCTGAACTAAAATGTGATTGCAGATCAAGTGTTGATTGAATGCCAATAAAAACTCTTCAGTAGATGCATCTTTAATGGCTCCTCCTTTGGGACCTCCGGAATTATTCACCAATATATGTATTGAATTGCCCTTATTCACAAAATCAGAAATGACTTTCTTCAATTCCATTGGATTAGAAAAATCTGCCACTAAATAAGAATGGATTTGACCAGTATTAGCCGGTAACTCAGTTATCGTTTGTTTAAGGGATTCCTCATTTCGAGCGAGTAAAACCAAGGTAGCTCCCATCGACGCCAGTTCCATAGCAGTTGCTTTACCAATTCCTTGAGTGCTCCCGCAAACTAAGGCGTGTTTTCCTTTTAATGACAATTCCATTGTGATGATACTTTTATTCAAAAACTTCGAAGATAAAATTATTGCGTCAAATTTTCAGTAGAAAAGTTAATTTATTCACTGAAATGAATGTTTCTGTCATTTATACATGCATTTAAACATTATTTCGACTCATTTGTTTTGATTACCAAGGTAGTTAACCTTAACTTTGCTGATTGATAACGAAAAAATGATTGATTTATGAGAAAAATTTACGAAACTGGGTTTCGTGTATTACTTCTAGCTTCAATACTTCTAACGCAGAAGTTAAATGCACAAGTAAGTACATACACTTTTACACAATCGAGTGGGGCATATGTTCCAGTAACTGGAGGAATCACGTTGGATGTTGCTTCACCATCATTAACCTTAGATGATGCAGTGTACGTTCAAACAATACCTTTTAATTTTTTATTTAACAATGCCGTACAAACATCTGTTCAAATAAGTACAAACGGATTTTTGACATTTGGAGCTACAGCGCCTGGAAACAATAATTACACGCCAATTTCTAGTGCGACAGCGTATGCGGGTGCAGTTTCCGCTTTTGGTCGTGATTTGCAAGGAGGTTATTCTACTGCTGTTACAAGAACTTCAGGGAGCAACAGTGTCACCGTTTCAAATGTTGGCCCAATCACTATTGGAAGTGTTTTGGCTAATTTTAGTACTGGTTTTCCCGATGGAACAACAGTAACAAACATTTCCGGCAACACACTGACCTTAAGCAACAATGCGACATCGACTGGAACTAATACAGGCACTGCGTTTTATGGTCCTTGGTCAAATATCCATGTTGAGACAATCGGAACAGCGCCAAACAGAGTATTTGTGGTTCAATGGAGTAATTTCAGAAGATTTGGAACTACACTAGCGACTACCCAAGATATGAAACTAAATTTTCAAGTGAGATTGTACGAAAATGACAATTCAATCGAAGTTGTTTATGGTGATTGCACTCCAGGTGCAACAACTTTTACCACAGTTAATCAAGTTGGTCTACGCGGACCAAACAATACTTTTGCTACTAATGTTAACAATCGTCTAAATGTTAAAGGAACAAATGATAATTGGTTAAACTCTGCTGTTGGAACATTGAATACTTCCGGAATGGTTTTCAATAATGTTGCACCTGCAAATGTTATTGACAATGGATTGACTTATAGATGGGAAGCTCCGGCTTGTTATGCACCTTCAAATTTAGCAGTAACAACTATTACTTCATCTTCTGTCAACTTCTCATGGAGCGCATCAATTGGTGCAGAGAGCTACAATATTGAATATGGAACTCCTGGTTTTACCCCGGGCACTGGTACAGAACTAGGGTCTGGATCTACTGCAGGAACAACTTTTGATTTTTCAGGACTTACTGCAGAAACAGCTTATCAAATCTATATTTCTTCGGATTGCGGTGTAAATGGAAATAGTACTTGGATTGGTCCATTAAATGTTTTTACGGGATATTGCCTACCTTCTTCTTCAAATCAAAATTCATGGATTAGTCAGTTCACATCTACTAATGCAGTAGCGAATATGAATTACTCTGCTGCTAGTGGAGCCCCAGGAGGTTATGCTAACTTGAGTGCTACGCAACTCATCCAGAATTATGTTGGAAATCCTACTAATATTTCCTTAACTGCTGGTGGACCTACGGTTGGATTTGCCGTTTGGGTTGACTGGAATAACAATTTAACATTTGAACCAGCGGAACGAATGTTCAATACAACTGGATATGTTACAACAACAAATGGTGTTATTAATATTCCTGGAGGAACTCCAGCAGGACAATATCGTATGAGGGTGATGTGTGATTTTAACAATTCAAACCCAAGTAACCCTTGTGCTACAATTATACGTGGAGAATTCCTTGATTTCACTTTCGAAGTTGTAAGTGTACCAGTTTCTCCTTCTCTATCTCAAGATCCAACTCCACCAACATGTGATTTGGGAACTGAAATTTCTGCTTCTGGATCACCTGAGGTAGATGTAGTTTGGTATTGGCAGACAGATGCACTTGGTACTAGTACTTCTCAAGAATATACCGGACCTTTAGCTGTTTATGCAAACGGCACATATTACTTAAGAGCATATCACACGGTATACAATTATTGGGCTGATGCCTCTTCAATTGTGATATCAAACTTCCCTCTTGCACCAACTCCTCCAACACCAGTTGCAGATTTAAATCCATCATGTGCTCCTACTGGTTCACAAGTTACTGTTGATGCGGCACCTGTAGGAACAGAATTCTATTGGCAATCCGTTGAAAATGGAACCTCTACAGCAACACCTGTAAGTGGTGCTCTGGCTATTACATCGTCGTCAACTGTTTATGTTGCTGCTTTTGAGACTAGTACAGGTTGTTGGTCTAATACTTCGTCGCTTGCTATTACAGTTGACTCTTATATACCTAATGCACCATCTGTAGGAGTTAACAACTTTAATATTTGTTCTGGAACTACAACTCAAGAAGTATCAGTAAATCCTTATCCTGGAAATGGTTCGTTAAATCTATCTTTTGGTACTAACTTGCAAAGCCCTGGTCCTGCAACATCTTTTCCATTAACTGTGCCTGCTTTGCCATCAGGAGCAACTATTACATCCGCTCAACTTCAACTGACAAATGTTAATGCAATTAATGGCTCTTGGAGAAGTGAAATTCGAGTTGCCACAAGTGGTATTTATACTTTGGCGCAAACTCAAATTTCTACCTTGACTAGTGGAGGGCTAATTACTCCAGATCCCGTTATCGACTTAGCTGGATTCCCATTAGGAGGAGGAACATTAAATTTGATCTTATCTGAAACTTTTGATGATGGAGGCGCTGGCACCATTGATGCAACATTTGGAAACGTACAACTAGTAATTAATTACACAATTCCTGTTACAACTAGTGCCTGGTATGATGCTCCATCAAACGGCAACCTATTAGGGACAGGATCTACTTTTGAAACTGTTGGTAGTGCTATTCTTGATAATCCTGCCACTTTTGGTACCTACCAATTCTATGCAGGAGGTGTATCTGGTGGATGTCAAAGCGCAACTCGAACAGTAATTACTGTTAATGTAGCTGATGTAAACGCTGAATTGATTCCAGTTGACGCTTCATGTAACGGAGGTGAAAATGGATCTTTCGCACTAGGCACTATAGAATGTGGTGATGAGCCTTTCATGTACTCTATTGATGGCGGTGCTTATGGCGCAATTCCAACAGATCTTACTGCTGGAACTTATTCAGTGACTATACAAGATGATAATGGATTCGAGAGCGCTCCAATTACAGTTGTTATTGGTCAACCAGCTCCACCTGCTAACTTAACGCTTGTAGATGCAAATTATTTCTCTGCAGACATTAGCTGGACGACTACTGGAGATGAGACATCATGGACCGTAGAATATGGACCTGCTGGTTTCACACCTGGTACAGGAACAGAAGTTGTTGTATTCACCAACTTCACGACGCTTACTGAATTGACAGAAAATACTGCTTACCAATTCTACGTTACTCCTAACTGTGGTGCAGGATCTGTTGCCGCGGGACCTCAAAACTTCACTACAAATGCAGGATTCTTCACATTTGACAATCAGTGTGGACCTGGATTTATTGACATTTCTAACACAGCTGATAACACCTATTCATTGGGTGATGACGGTGAAGTTGGATTTACACTTCCTTGGACCTTGAATTATCAAGGAACCTCAGTAACCAATATGACTATTGGAAATAATGGCGGTATCTTATTCAATACATTGGTAGGACAGCTTGGATTCACTAATGGCGCAATGGCTGCCGCTGCCGATGGCTTATATCCTTTCTGGGATGATATCGGCTCTAACAGTACAGTGCGAACACAAATTCAAGGTACAGCTCCAAACCGTTTAGCAATTTTCCAATGGAATGGTACTCACCTTGGTTTTGGAGCGGGAACTCCTTTTGTGTTCCAAATAATAATTGAAGAGGCTACTCACGAGATTTACTACATCTATGATAATGTAGTTACCGGAAGTGCAACTTATGATTTCGGAGCCAGTGCAACTATCGGAGCCGCAGGACCGAACACAGACGTTCAAGTTTCATTTAACAATGTTTCTTACCTACAAAACAACTCTTGTGTTCATTTCTACAATGCTCTTTGTCCAAATCCAGTTTTAGTTTCTAACCAGATCTTCCAAGAGGAAGTAATTCTTGATTGGAACGCTGGTTTATATGGAGAAACTGAATGGACTATTATTTACGGCCCGGCGGGATTTGATCCTGAAACAGAAGGAACAACTCTATCGAATTTGACTTCTTCAGATGCAAACATCTTTGGATTGACTCAATTGACAGACTACGATGTGTACATTTATGCTGAATGTCAGTTGGATGATCTTACATCTCCAGGTTTGTTGGTTTCTTTCCAGACTCTGCCTTGGTGTAATAACCCTACTGCTCTTGCTGGTACAGTTGCGGTTGATTCATTGTTTGCTACATGGAACTGGACTCCGGTACCAGGTGCAACAAATGGTGGTATCACAAGTTTCAATATCCAATACGGCATGACTGGATTTGAACTTAATTCAGGTACAGTTGAAGTTGCTACAGGTGTTGATTTCGCTGATACTGTTGCTAACCCTAACTTCCTCGCAGGTGGTGTTTATCAGTATTATGTTCAGGCAGTATGTGGTGTAGATACATCAAACTACTCAGGTCCATTCACATTTGTGATGCCTTTGACAAACGATGCCGTTTGTTCTCCTGAAATGCTTTCAGCTGATGGTACTGTTTATACATTCAACAATACAGGCGCAACAGTTGAAGCAGGTGAAAGTACAATTGCTCCACCAGCAACAGGTGCTAATACTGAAACAGGATGGATCAACTCAACAGTCAATAACTCCACATGGTTTACATTCGTTGCTCCAGCTTCTGGAAGTGTTCGTGTAGACAATACAGCGATTAACTACAACGGTCAGGCTGCGGTATATGATGCAGCTAATTGTACTGATTGGACATCTTTCGAACTGATTGCAGCAAATGACAATTCAATGTTGAGTACGTCTGTAGCTCCGAACTTCTCGGTTTGTGGATTGACGCCAGGTGCAACATACTATTTGATGCATGACGGATTCAATGCTACTACTGGTAACTATTCCATCTCAATTACACCAATCGTTCTTAACGCTGGTAATTTGCTTGAAGTGATTGACTTATGTTCTGGTGGTTCGGTTGATCTATTTGACGGAATCGTTGGGTATGACAATGGCGGTGTTTGGACAGCAGAATTGCCATCAGCTGGTACACAGTTGAACGGTTCTGATTGGAGTTCTGCAGGATTTGCATACCAGATTTTCAACTTTGAATATAGATTGACAAATGGTTGTGCATTCGATACAACTTTCGCCAAAGTTCGTGTGTGGGCACCATCAAATGCAGGTGCTGACGGATCAATTACAGTATGTCGTAACGAGCCTTTCGATCTACTTTCTGGATTGAATGGAACAGTTGATCTTGGTGGTACTTGGTACAACCCTTCACTTCAGCCAATAGCTAGTTCAGCTATTACGGCAAGCAATATACCTGGTCAGTTCAATTACTATTATGTAGCAGGAAATGGTGTTTGTCCGGATGACACAGCGCTTGTTCTTGTTAACGTTAGCAGTTCTTGTAACTACCTTGATGTAGAAGAGTTGTATTTCGGTACAATGACAATCATGCCGAATCCATCGAATGGTGTGTTTAACATCAACAATATTGGCTCAACAGAAGTATTCAACTATACTGTGACTGATGTTGACGGACGTGTAATCCTTACTAAGGAAGCCGCTATCAACGGAACAGAAACAACGGTTGTTGATCTTACTGACAAGGTTACTGGAATGTACATGATCCGCGTTTACAATGACAACGCAGAAAAAGTATTCCGAGTGATCAAACAATAATTGATCTGATAAGATCTGGAAAGGGAAGTCGAAAGGCTTCCCTTTTTTTGTGATTAGAACAAACTAGAAACTTTATTGCCGAGAAAAAGTTAATTAATTAACATATAAAACTAATATCTAACATTAAAATTATATAACGTTGGATTTAACTCTGCTTACCACTCTGTAATTATCCAATTTTTTGCTTTTGACCTAAGAAAGGTTAGATTTGTGATTGTATTAACAAAATCTTTATTGAATATGAAAAAACAATTATTTTTTCGACTCATGAAGAGACCATCAATCCTATTTGTCCTTCTACTATTCTTAACAAATTTCGATGGCTCCTTTTTCAGTCAATGTAACAACACAACCCCCTACGGAACTGCTTCACTTACAACAACAACAGGTAGTACAGCCACTGTTGGATGTGCTTATGCAGGGGAATACAGCACTTGGAATGGGATAACTGCGTTTTACAGTTACACCACAACAAGTACAGTTCCAACAGACTTTATTACGGTACGATCGGGTTCTGCTGGAGGTCCTGTTGTGGCTTCTGGTACGCAACCTTTAAATTGGATCGCAACTACAACTGGTCCTCATTTTATCCACGTTAATACCAATTCATCATGTGGTTTATTGTCAGCGTGTAGAGACATTACAACAACTAACAATGGCTCTGTTGCACCGGCAACACCGCCTACACCGACACAATCAGTTGGAATTCCTACCTGTTCAGATGGAACCGAATTATCAGTAACTGAGACACCTCCTGCCAATGTTCAGTGGTATTGGCAAACAACTGCAAGCGGTACGAGTTTAGCTCTTCCTTATTCAGGACCATACACAGTTTTCGCTAATGGAACCTACTTCCTAAGAGCATTTGATTCATTTTACTCTCTTTGGTCTGCATCTTCTTCCTCCATCACAGTTAGTAATTTCCCTACAGCAACACCTCCACCAACACCGGTTGCTGCACAAAACCCCGCTTGTACACCAGGTACAACCATTTCAGTTGCAAGTGCACCATCAGGGTTTGAATATTACTGGCAAGGAACAGTGGTAAATGGAAGCTCCATGGCTCAACCTGCAACTTCACCATTCAATGTTAGTACTACAGGAACTTACAATGTAGCAGCATACGAGACTGCTACAGGATGTTGGTCCAACACGGTTGGTCTTTTAGTTACAGTCGATAATATAATTCCTCCAGCACCTGTCGCAAATCCGGAATTCTTTAATTTCTGTGTTGGAACAAGTTCTGCAGTGATAAACGCAGCTACACCGTTTAGCCCTCCAGGGTCTTGTTCAGTTTCTGCTACTGCTAGTGGAACTGATAATACAGGTGTTACAGCGACAGTGAACAACTTTTCATGTGTAGGAGCTGGAATAATAACAAATGCAACAATGAATGCCTCTATTGGAGGTAACTGTCCATCTTGGTATTATTACAGCATTATAGTTAATGGCGTTACCATAGCTACAAACCAGTGTAACCTCACTAATTTCAACCTTACACCTTATCTGCCATTAACTTCTGTTTCTATTGTTTCTTTTGACAATCCATCAGATGGAATTGGAGATTTTGTTACAATGAACCTTACAGTTAACTTAACTTATACTGGACCAACATACACTCTTGCTTGGTATGATGCTGCTACTTCTGGAACTCAATTAGGAACAGGTGAAGATTTGGAAACCATTGGAACATCTGTTCTTCCAACAGCTACACTCGGTTCTTACGAGTTTTTCGTAGAAACAATGCAAGGGGGATGTTCATCTGCTACACGTGAGTTGGTTACAGTAAACATTGCTGATGTTAATGCCGAATTGATTCCTGTAGATGCAACTTGTAATGGTGCTGAAAACGGATCATTCACACTTGGAGCTATTCAATGTGGTACGGAACCTTTCTTGTATTCAATTGATGGCGGAGCTTTTGGACCGATACCAACTAACCTTACTGCTGGTACATACTCAGTTGTTATTGAAGATGACGGAGGTTTGTTGAGCTCACCAATAACAATAGTAATAGCTCAACCTGCTCCACCGGCAAACTTAACCTTAGTAGATGCAAACTACTTCTCTGCAGACATTAGCTGGACGACTACTGGAGATGAGACATCATGGACCGTAGAATATGGACCTGCTGGTTTCACACCTGGTACAGGAACAGAAGTTGTTGTATTCACCAACTTCACGACGCTTACTGAATTGACAGAAAATACTGCTTACCAATTCTACGTTACTCCTAACTGTGGTGCAGGATCTGTTGCCGCGGGACCTCAAAACTTCACTACAAATGCAGGATTCTTCACATTTGACAATCAGTGTGGACCTGGATTTATTGACATTTCTAACACAGCTGATAACACCTATTCATTGGGTGATGACGGTGAAGTTGGATTTACACTTCCTTGGACCTTGAATTATCAAGGAACCTCAGTAACCAATATGACTATTGGAAATAATGGCGGTATCTTATTCAATACATTGGTAGGACAGCTTGGATTCACTAATGGCGCAATGGCTGCCGCTGCCGATGGCTTATATCCTTTCTGGGATGATATCGGCTCTAACAGTACAGTGCGAACACAAATTCAAGGTACAGCTCCAAACCGTTTAGCAATTTTCCAATGGAATGGTACTCACCTTGGTTTTGGAGCGGGAACTCCTTTTGTGTTCCAAATAATAATTGAAGAGGCTACTCACGAGATTTACTACATCTATGATAATGTAGTTACCGGAAGTGCAACTTATGATTTCGGAGCCAGTGCAACTATCGGAGCCGCAGGACCGAACACAGACGTTCAAGTTTCATTTAACAATGTTTCTTACCTACAAAACAACTCTTGTGTTCATTTCTACAATGCTCTTTGTCCAAATCCAGTTTTAGTTTCTAACCAGATCTTCCAAGAGGAAGTAATTCTTGATTGGAACGCTGGTTTATATGGAGAAACTGAATGGACTATTATTTACGGCCCGGCGGGATTTGATCCTGAAACAGAAGGAACAACTCTATCGAATTTGACTTCTTCAGATGCAAACATCTTTGGATTGACTCAATTGACAGACTACGATGTGTACATTTATGCTGAATGTCAGTTGGATGATCTTACATCTCCAGGTTTGTTGGTTTCTTTCCAGACTCTGCCTTGGTGTAATAACCCTACTGCTCTTGCTGGTACAGTTGCGGTTGATTCATTGTTTGCTACATGGAACTGGACTCCGGTACCAGGTGCAACAAATGGTGGTATCACAAGTTTCAATATCCAATACGGCATGACTGGATTTGAACTTAATTCAGGTACAGTTGAAGTTGCTACAGGTGTTGATTTCGCTGATACTGTTGCTAACCCTAACTTCCTCGCAGGTGGTGTTTATCAGTATTATGTTCAGGCAGTATGTGGTGTAGATACATCAAACTACTCAGGTCCATTCACATTTGTGATGCCTTTGACAAACGATGCCGTTTGTTCTCCTGAAATGCTTTCAGCTGATGGTACTGTTTATACATTCAACAATACAGGCGCAACAGTTGAAGCAGGTGAAAGTACAATTGCTCCACCAGCAACAGGTGCTAATACTGAAACAGGATGGATCAACTCAACAGTCAATAACTCCACATGGTTTACATTCGTTGCTCCAGCTTCTGGAAGTGTTCGTGTAGACAATACAGCGATTAACTACAACGGTCAGGCTGCGGTATATGATGCAGCTAATTGTACTGATTGGACATCTTTCGAACTGATTGCAGCAAATGACAATTCAATGTTGAGTACGTCTGTAGCTCCGAACTTCTCGGTTTGTGGATTGACGCCAGGTGCAACATACTATTTGATGCATGACGGATTCAATGCTACTACTGGTAACTATTCCATCTCAATTACACCAATCGTTCTTAACGCTGGTAATTTGCTTGAAGTGATTGACTTATGTTCTGGTGGTTCGGTTGATCTATTTGACGGAATCGTTGGGTATGACAATGGCGGTGTTTGGACAGCAGAATTGCCATCAGCTGGTACACAGTTGAACGGTTCTGATTGGAGTTCTGCAGGATTTGCATACCAGATTTTCAACTTTGAATATAGATTGACAAATGGTTGTGCATTCGATACAACTTTCGCCAAAGTTCGTGTGTGGGCACCATCAAATGCAGGTGCTGACGGATCAATTACAGTATGTCGTAACGAGCCTTTCGATCTACTTTCTGGATTGAATGGAACAGTTGATCTTGGTGGTACTTGGTACAACCCTTCACTTCAGCCAATAGCTAGTTCAGCTATTACGGCAAGCAATATACCTGGTCAGTTCAATTACTATTATGTAGCAGGAAATGGTGTTTGTCCGGATGACACAGCGCTTGTTCTTGTTAACGTTAGCAGTTCTTGTAACTACCTTGATGTAGAAGAGTTGTATTTCGGTACAATGACAATCATGCCGAATCCATCGAATGGTGTGTTTAACATCAACAATATTGGCTCAACAGAAGTATTCAACTATACTGTGACTGATGTTGACGGACGTGTAATCCTTACTAAGGAAGCCGCTATCAACGGAACAGAAACAACGGTTGTTGATCTTACTGACAAGGTTACTGGAATGTACATGATCCGCGTTTACAATGACAACGCAGAAAAAGTATTCCGAGTGATCAAACAATAATTGATCTGATAAGATCTGGAGAGGGAAGTCATTCGACTTCCCTTTTTTTATGAATTTTATTTATCATATTTGACTTATTTCTTCATTATGTTACGCTGGATTTTCTATTTACTTATTCTGCTTGTCGCTTTTCTGAGTCTTAAACCAAGGATACAAGGCTTGGATATACAAGTCAATGATAAGTTCGGTCATGGCTTGGCTTATTTCGTATTGATGGTCAATGGATTTCTTGCTTTTGGGAAGAAGAAAGAAGTCCTTTTGATTCTTTTTTTAGTGTTGTTTGGTGCACTTATGGAAATCCTTCAAGGTCTTACACCTAACCGTGAAGCTTCTTTTCTTGACCTGCTTGCAAACGCAATTGGGATATGCTTGGGATGGTTATTTGTCCGTATCTTTGAAAAGTGGATCGTTCGATTGCTTCAAAAATTGAAGATTCCCACTTATTGATCACCTATGGAGAAATTACAGAATTATATAAATGGCACGTACTGTGACCCTGCAGGGGGAGCCTACATTGATAATTACGAACCGGCTACTGGTAAAGTATATAGCTTAATACCAAATTCTGATGATCGGGATGTACAAGTTGCAGTGGAAGCCGCTGAAAAGGCATTTCCGATATGGTCAACTATGAGCGCAGAGGAGCGTGGAGCGATCCTGACACGTGTATCGGAAGGAATTGAGCGGAGAATGGAAGAATTCGTTGCGGCTGAATCCCGTGACAATGGGAAGCCACTAACCTTGGCGACTCATGTTGATATCCCAAGAGCAGTATCCAATTTTCATTTCTTTGCAACGGCTATTATGCACTTCGCTTCTGAATCGCATTACATGGAAGGAGTAGGTGTGAACTATACTATGCGTAGACCAATCGGAATTGTGGGATGTATTTCCCCATGGAATCTTCCTCTTTACTTATTTTCCTGGAAAATTGCACCTGCATTGGCTGCCGGGAATTGTGTGGTTGCAAAACCTTCTGAAATTACTCCTTATACCGCCTATCTACTTGGAAAAGTATGCACAGAAGCCGGAATGCCTCCGGGAGTTTTGAATATCCTTCATGGAGAAGGTCGCACAGTTGGTGATGCAATTGTTAAACACCCGAAGATCAAAGCGATCTCATTTACAGGTGGAACAGCAACAGGGGAGTACATTGCACGCACTGCTGGTCCAATGTTCAAGAAATTGTCCTTGGAACTGGGTGGTAAGAATCCCAATATCATTTTTGCGGATTGTGATTTTGAAGACATGTTGAGTACTACACTCCGATCTTCTTTTGCGAATCAAGGTCAAATCTGTTTGTGTGGATCGCGCATTTTTGTGGAGCGCAGCTTATATGATAAATTCAAAAAGGCATTTGTCGAGAAAGTCAGTCAGACCACAGTTTCAAATCCTCAGGATCCGAAAGCAAAGCTTGGAGCCATAGTTTCAAAACCACACATGGAAAAAGTGCTTTCGTATGTTGAGTTGGCAAAGCAAGAAGGCGGAACAGTTCTCACCGGTGGGGAACGTGTGATCCTCGAAGGTGAGTACAAGGACGGGTATTATTTGCGACCAACAGTAATAGAAGGCTTGGCTTATAATTGCCGTACAAATCAAGAAGAGATTTTCGGACCTGTAGTGACACTCACTCCTTTCGATACGGAAGAAGAAGTACTTATGATGGCGAATTCCACGCAGTACGGATTGGCAGCAACAGTTTGGACCAATGACTTGAAACGTGCACACCGCGTGGCGGATCATTTGCAATCGGGAATTGTATGGATCAACAGTTGGTTGGTTCGTGATCTTCGGACTCCTTTTGGCGGGGTTAAATCCTCGGGTGTAGGTCGCGAAGGAGGTTGGGAAGCCTTGCGTTTCTTTACCGAGGCGAAGAATGTGTTCGTGAAGTATTGAGCTGTTAAAGTTTCTTAATCCTGAAAGTGAACAAAATAAGTTGAATACTTGTTTGTTATCCATACTTATGTCCTAAATTTGCATATGTTGGAATCTGAACACAATTATAAAGCGGGCTCATTTCTCGATAAAATTGAGGTCCCTTCTGATCTTCGGGAGAAATTTTCTGTTGATGACCTTCCTCAGGTGTCACAGGAGTTACGGCAGTATATTGTTGATGTAATTTCTGAAATTGGAAATTCGCATTTCGGAGCTAGTCTTGGAGTGGTTGAATTAACCGTTGCATTGCACTATGTGTTCAACACACCGTATGATCAATTGGTATGGGATGTTGGACATCAGGCATACGGACATAAAATTTTAACAGGAAGGCGAGACCGTTTTCATACGAATCGTCTAAAAGGGGGGATCTCGGGCTTCCCTAAGCGTTCAGAAAGTGAATACGATACGTTCGGAGTAGGTCATTCATCTACTTCGATTTCAGCAGCGCTAGGAATGGCTGTTGCCAATCGCTATAAAGGAGAAAAGAATCGTCAGCACATTGCTGTTATCGGTGATGGAGCAATGACTGCAGGACTAGCCTTTGAAGGATTGAATCACGCTGGTTTTGAGAAAGATGCGAATCTTTTAGTGATCCTGAACGACAATTGCATGTCGATCGATCCCAATGTAGGTGCCTTGAAAGAATATTTAACTGACATAACTACCTCTCATACCTACAACAAGGTTAAGGACGAGGTTTGGCAATTATTAGGCAAGATATCAAAGTTTGGTCCTGATGCACAATCAATTGCTTCGAAGGTGTCTCATGCTTTGAAAGGGTCATTGTTAAAGCAATCCAATCTATTCGAATCACTTAATTTCCGCTATTTTGGACCAGTTGATGGTCATGATGCAGTAGGTCTGGCGCGTGTCTTGGAAGACTTAAAGGATATTCCCGGACCGAAAATTCTACACTGTATCACGCGAAAAGGAGCAGGATATAAATTTTCTGAAGAAGGAAATCCAACCAAGTGGCATGCGCCAGGTGTGTTCAACAAGGAGACAGGTGAGATCGTTAAGGTTGTTCCTAAGTCGCCACAGCCACCAAAATATCAAGATGTTTTTGGTCATACTATAGTCGAATTAGCGGAGAAGAATGACAAAATCATGGGGGTAACTCCAGCCATGCCTTCAGGTTGTTCGTTGAACATTATGATGGCAGCGATGCCTGATCGTGCATTCGATGTGGGTATCGCAGAACAACATGCTGTTACTTTCTCGGCTGGATTAGCCACACAGGGATTGACTCCATTCTGTAATATTTATTCATCATTCATGCAACGTGCTTACGATCAAGTATTGCATGATGTCGCCCTACAGAACTTGAATGTTGTCTTTTGTTTAGACCGCGGAGGTTTGGTTGGTGCCGATGGCGCAACACACCATGGGGCTTATGACATTGCCTATATGCGACACATTCCAAATATGATAGTGAGTGCGCCAATGAATGAGGCCGAACTGCGTGATTTGATGTATACTGCTCAGCAACAAGACATGGGACCATTCTCCATTCGCTATCCAAGAGGAAATGGCGTCATGACCGAATGGAAGACAGTTATGAAACCACTTAAAGTGGGAACAGGCAGAAAACTAACGAATGGCGATGATATCGCAATCCTAACTATTGGTCACCCTGGAAATTTTGCTCAAGAAGCTATTGAAGAATTGAGAAATGTAGGTGTTTCTGCAGCTCATTACGATATGCGTTTTGTTAAACCTATTGATGAGGTGATGTTGCATGAAGTTTTTTCAAAGTTCAAGAAAGTGATAACTATTGAGGACGGATGTGTGATGGGTGGATTTGGTTCAGCAGTAATCGAGTTCATGGCTGATCAAAACTATAGCGCTCAGGTAGTTCGTCTGGGAATTCCCGATCGTTATATTCACCACGGTACACAGGAAGAATTGTGGGCAGATTGTGGGTTTGATAGAAAAGGTATCGTGGAAACCGCCAAAAGAATCACAGGAATTACTTCGACAAAGCAGCAGCTAATAAAGTCTGGAACAGAGTAGTTGATTAGATTTATTAAACATAGAGCGAGGTTTAGCAATGACTTCGCTTTTTTTGTTGTATAAAATTGTATCAAATATAAAAGCTGCCCGGTTTCCCGGACAGCTCTTCATATAAATAGAGGTTGGTATTTACTTGACTACGAATTGTAGATTCTTTTGTGCTCCTCCAACGTGAAGGTTCAGGAAGTATGATCCTGATGCTAAAGACTCAGTTCCAATTACAACAAGATTTGTTCCTTCTAAGGCGTTTACCACACTTGTTTGAACAATTTTTCCGGTTATATCCATAATCTGAACATATGCTGTTTCAGCAGCGTTAACATTGAAGCGTAAATTAACTTCATTATCTGCCGGATTTGGATACAAACTTAGTCCATCAATCACACCATTGTCAGTTAATCCAAGAACTAAATCATCTGAAGGAGAACCCGCATAGATATTTATGTTATCCAAATAGATGTTGTTACCGCCTGTACTTTCAAAACGGAACTTGTAACGGAAATTTTCTACCCAATAATCAGAAGTTACGTTCGTCATGTGAACAGTAACCCAATCTTGGATTGAAGTGGGTGCCCATGAAGTACTCGATGTCAATGTGGATAGCGCATTTCCTCCAAGAGTTTTACGTTGAACCCAAGTTTCACCACAATCCTTTGTTAGGAACACTTTCAGATATTCTTGGTCCCCCGTTACTCTTTTGCGATAAGCATAACGGAAACTCATTGTAACAGAAGTCACACCAGAAAGGTCAACGGCAGATGAGATCATTTCATCTACACTTCCAGATGTCTGACCAAAGTTGATTAATCGAGCGCATTTGTTTCCTGTATGACCAAAATTGGTTTCTAGCTCAAACGCATTATTGTTATTCATGTTAACGATTTCCCACTCGTTGATGTTTGATAAAGTTGTGTAAGCCTCAAATCCTTCAAGGAACGGAATTGCTGAAGAAGCAGGAAGAACTTTTATGTAAGCAGTCTTTGTTTCAATATCACTATTGGTTCCGTCTGTTGCATTTAAAGTAACCGTATAGATTCCCGGAGCAGCATAACTTACAACAGGATTTTGATCAATTGATGTCGAAGGTGTTCCACCTTCAAATGACCAAGACCAACCATTTACAACATTGTAAGAATCATCGTAGAATTGTACTGGTTCACCTGCGCATGCTGTTGTTTTTGTAGCATAAAATTGTGCTTTACACAAGTAGACATCACCATTTGCTCCAGTTAGATTTAAGTTGGCCACTGTCCATAAGTTATTTCTACCACCCGATGAAGAATTAGCCGCATTACGCATGCGTTGCGCCTGACCAGGAGTAAACATTTTGGAACAATAGGAATAATCCATGTAGTTTTCAGTGTTGTCACGCACATCGTAATTCCAATAAGCGTTCACAGAATTACACGTATTGGCATTCAAATTACACGATGTCAATCCCATGCAATTTGGAGTATCGGTTACATTATCATCCGAATTGCAATTGTTCGCTAACCCCGGATTATTTGAACCTCCCCAAGTGTGATCAAGATTAAACCAATGTCCACATTCATGGGTTAAGGTACGACTAGTTCCTAAACTAGAGGTTCCGATTGAACCTGTGTAATTGTGAAGTATCCATATTCCATTGGTCATTCCTGTTCCCCCAAATGCTGGTTTGTAGGTATAACCCGCTGCACCACCAATCTCTCCACAAACAAAAACATTCAAATAACGGTTACCCGGCCATGTGCCATTGTAAACATCATTTCCGGCAACAATGGCATTCACTTGCGCAGTTCCGTTACTTCCATCATAACTAATAGGATGTTGCGTACGTGTGATCCCCTTAAAACAAGCACCATTTGGAGCTTTTGTGGCTAATACGAATTCAATTTCAACATCGGATGGCATGCCTTGGAAATCAGAGACAACATTGTCGGCATCTGCATTCAGTCTTCTATAATCCCGGTTGAGTATAAATAAAGCATCGTGAATTTGAGCATCACTGATATTTTCTACCCCACCATTATGAAGAATATGGAAAACAATTGGAATTTTATAAACCATACCTTTTGGCACATCTTGTTTATTTGTTCCATTAAGGTAGGCTTCATCTTTTGCCTGCTCCTCCAAATAGATTTGCATCATTTTTGGATCTTTAAGCAATTCGTTCATCAACTTATGTTGATGACAATATTCTACAGTTTCTCCTTCTCGCGCATTAGCTGGGTCGAATTTCGTACCAGTCGTTTGAGCGTTTAAATTTCCAAGAAAGAATACGGCAGAAAGAATAGAGAATATTCGTTTTTTCATAGTATAACAGTTTCTATTTAGTTTTAGAACGCCACAAATTACGAAAACGTTGGCTTATAATGAAGATTAAAGGAAATTTTAATCGAATTTTTAACTGAGCGGTAAAATACAAGGGCTGAGTGGTTAAACAAATTTCAAGATTGTCATTCCCCCTTGGTTACAAGGAACAAATTATTGCCGACTCATCAAATTTTGCTTGTGTCACAAGTTTATATATTTCCGAAGCTGTAGCATGAGGTGATTTAAGGGAATTGGTTGATTTCAAGTCCTTAAATCGTTCTATTGAAGAGAAGTCTACAGCGTTCGTTGACCGAATTGTGGTCTGCATGTTCGTGTCGATGACACCCGGAGCAACTGAATATACCCGAATCTTCCTTCCTTTTTCCTTTTCTTCGAAATAGAATGTTTCCGAAAATCGATCTAATGCAGCTTTGGAAGCACAATAGGCTGCCCACGATGGGATGGATCTACGAGCTGCACCTGAGCTAATATTGACAATTGTTACGGCAATCGTAGTTGGAGTTGATTGCATGATCTTAGCTGATAACAGCATAGGTGCCAGCGTGTTAACATTCATTACAGCTTCAGCATCGGGGTGCTCCTGATCACTCAAACGTTGAATATTTCCAATGATTCCGGCATTGTTGATCAAAATGACATTTTGGTCAATTTTACCAAAGTCAAGAGAGTGTACTTGTGACAGATCACTAAAATCACAGGCTAGAAATGAATAATTTGGATGAGTGATACTGTTTGTTCGGCCTATACCGGTTACAATGGCTCCATTAGCAAGAAACTCATGTACTAATGCGAATCCAAGTCCACCCGAAACTCCTGTGATAAAAACGCGCATTAACTTTCGTTGATCTCCATGAATCGAAGAACGCTTTTGGCTGTGCCAAAGATGACCAATGTGTCATTCTCCTTGATAATGGTATCGCTTTTTGGTACGCCAATCACATGTTGCTCCGTGCTACATTCTCCCTTGTTGTCTACCTCGTATTGTCGTTTGATTGTCACTAAGGTCAATTCGTAACGATTTCGAAATTCAATTTGATCCAATTGGCGACCAATACATCCTTTTGGGGCTATGATCTCTGCAATTTCATAATCATCAGGAAGCTGAAGAAAAGAGACAATTCCCGGATTGATCAATTTTTCACGAACGACTTGTGCGACTTCTTCCTCAGGAGTAAGAATTTCTTTCAAACCTATTTTTTCAAGGATCAATTTCTGGTGATTTCCGCTTGCTCTGGCAATAATGCGTTTCACACCAATATCCATAAGATGAACAGATGTAAGAATCGTAGCTTCAAAGTTTTCCCCGATGGCTACTACAACGGCATCCATTTCCTCTAGATTTTGCGTACGCAAGGCACGAAGATCTGTGGAGTCCATCGTTACGGCAAATGCAACTTCGTCTTTGATGTTTTCGATCTTTTCTTCGCTTGCGTCAAAAGCAAAAACTTGTGCCCCTTTTTCAGAAAGTCGTTTAGCTATGGTCAATCCATAACGTCCAACACCGATTACTGCAAATTTACTGTGCTGCATAGTATTTGATATTATGCCAAGGCCTGTTCCAAGTCGGCAATAAGGTCTTCCACGTCCTCAACACCTACGCTTAAACGAAGCAGGTTGTCTACAACACCAGCCTTTTCACGCTCTGCCTTTGGAATTGAAGCGTGAGTCATAGTCGCCGGGTGATTGATCAACGATTCAACCCCGCCTAAAGATTCTGCTAAAGAGAACACTTTGAAAGAAGATGCTACTTTGAAGGTGTTTTCGATCGTTTTATCTTTTAAAACAATACTGATCATTCCACCAAAATCACGCATTTGTTTTTTGGCGATTTCATGGTTCGGATGTTCAGGGAAGCCCGGCCAGTATACTTTTTCAATTTTAGGATGCACTTTTAGGTATTCAGCGATTTTTCTTCCATTCTGACAGTGGCGTTCCATTCGCAAATGCAAGGTTTTAATCCCGCGAAGTACAAGAAATGAATCCATAGGACCAGGATTTGCGCCTGAGCTGTTCAGGATGAAATATAATTTTTCGTGAATTTGCGGATCATTGGTAATCAGTGCTCCCATCACAACATCTGAATGTCCACCAAGGTATTTCGTAGCAGAATGCATGACGATATCTGCGCCTAAATCCAACGGGTTTTGTAAGTAAGGTGAGGCAAAGGTATTGTCTGCCACCATGATCAGGTTATGAGTCTTTGCAATTTTTGCACAAGCTTCAATATCGATAATTTGCATTGTCGGATTCGTTGGAGTTTCCGCCCAGATCAATTTAGTATTAGAATTGATGTATTTTTCAAGATTTGAACTATCCGTCAGGTCAATAAAATGAAATTTAATACCAAATGGTTCATAGATCTTCATGAAAAGACGATAGGTTCCTCCGTAAAGATCATCTCCCGTAATGACTTCATCTCCCGGTTTTAGCATTTTCAAAACTGCATCTGTTGCAGCTACCCCACTACTGAAACATACGCAATGCTTCCCGTTTTCTAAAGCAGCAAGGTTGTCTTGAAGTGCTTCACGAGTAGGATTTTTCCCACGTGCATAGCCATAGCCTTTGTTCACTCCGGGAGCTTCCTGAACATAGGTTGAAGTTTGATAAATGGGTGTCATGATCGCCCCGGTGCTTTCGTCCGGATGAACACCTGCATGAATGGCTTTGGTTCCGAATTTCATATTGCTTATTGAAGTAGACTGCAAATGTAAGCAATGGCATCCAATAAGTGCTGAATTAGAAAGATTTCTTCGGGTACTTAAGGAGCCGGCGGACCAACATACTCAATACACGGATTGGTACCAATCCAACATTTTCCTTTCTCTCTAAATTCGATAATGGTGTCATTGACTACTCGGAATTTAAGATCAATGGTACGCATCCATTCCTGATAGCAGCTTTTTTCCTTAATAACGTAATGTTTTTCTTCTACTGGCCCGTTTTTAGAAATGAACTGGTCAAGACTAAGCGTTTTGTCGGCACGAAGAAGAAAATATTCACCCGGTTCTAATTGTAAATTGGCAATTCCTGAAATATCCATGCGTACATCTTGCACCAACTCAGAATTCTCATTTAGATCTGAACCTCGATATAATTTATATTCTCCAAATTTCATGGATTCATAGTAGCCTGCAGCAACATCGGGAGATGGTTTGGCTCCACCGCAGTAAGGTTTATGAACGGTTCCTTCAATTTTAACGGATTTAAGCCCATTGTCTTTTTTCTTTAAAATGCCACATCCGGAAGCACTAAGAACAAGTAGAATTACAGCGAATATTTTCATAGTGGTGTGAAAATAGAAATTAAGTTTCAGAAAATCAAGACAATCGATCACTTAGCAGGCGCATCTCTATGACCGGTGAGATCTTTTCGTATAAGATATTGTTGACAGCTTCCAAAATTGGCATTTCAACCTGGAACTTTTTATTGATCTCCATGACGCATTTCGTAGCGTAATAACCTTCTGCGATCATATCCATCTCCAATTGAGCCGTTTTCACAGAGTAACCTTTACCGATCATAAATCCAAAGGTTCTGTTACGCGAAAACTTAGAATAGGCTGTAACCAATAGATCTCCTAAATATGCACTGGATTTTACATCACGGTGGATCGGACTAACCTCATCAATGAAATTCTCGATCTCCTGAATGGCATTAGAGATCAACACAGATTGAAAATTATCTCCATATCCTAAACCGGCACAAATTCCCGATGCTAAGGCATAAACATTTTTCAGTACAGCTGAGATTTCCGTCCCAAAAAGGTCATCAGAAACGGTTGTTTTGATATAGCGACAGGCCAAAAGCTCAGCCATTTCGTCGGAGTGTTCTTCGTCGCCACAAGCAATTGTGAGGTAAGAAAGACGTTCAAGTGCAACTTCTTCAGCGTGACAAGGTCCACAAATGATTCCAATATTGTCATAAGGAGTACCAAATGTTTTGTGGATGAATCGAGCCGGAATGGCATTGTATTCGGGAATGATACCTTTTACCGCAGAGAAAACGATCTTATTTTTCATTAACTCCTTTGGGAAGTGCTCAAAAATGGAGTAAAGAAAAGCAGATGGTGTTGCTATGATGACGATGTCTGCCGGACGAATAATCTCTTCCAGATCAGTACTCACGTTGATTTTATTGAGATCGAATTCAACGGATTGCAAGTAATTCGGATTGTGACGGTACTTCAAGACATGAGCTACGGCACCCTCATTACGCATCCACCAATTGATAGAGTTCAGGTTGTTGCATAGGATTTTAACGAGAGCTGTGGCCCAACTGCCCCCTCCAATGACTGCTATTTTTCTCGAATCGCTCATTTGCGTGACAAAATTAAGCATAATCTGCATTTGAAAGTCCAGTTATTTAAATGGCTAAGCAGTACTTCTACCTGCCAGACAACCCAAAACATGACAAAAGTCATTTTTTTTGAAAATGAATCTCATTTTCGGGAGCGTACAACTGCTTGATCTTTGTAGAAATTATTTATCAAATTGGAATTTTATGGAAGCAAATGTACAACACAGTGGGCTTTTTGCTCAAATCTTAAACGATTCTGAATTCAACAGATTTGGATTGATCTGTGTCATTCTAACAATTGTTGGTTGCATGGGTGGTGCAGCGGTAGGATTAGGAGCAATCGGAAATACTCTTGCTTTGATTGCTGTTATTATTCCAACCATGATCACGTTAAGTTTTTTACTTGCAGTAGCTCCTATGAAATGGATATTGACGGCAGCAACTGTTGCAGTAGCAATAGACGTTCTGACGATCCTTTATTACACACTTTTGGCCTGAGTATTCCAACATACAAGGTATTCGCTCACTACAGCGAATGGTTTTCTGACAATGGGCCGGATTGTTTACAATCCGGCCCTTCGTATTTTATAAGCAACTTGTTTTATTCAAACCAACTAAAAAGAATAGAGTGAAATTTTCTTAGAGTAGTAAAATTAAAGGATTTAACTCAAGGGAAGTCGAATCGTAAATGCCGTTCCTTCATCAGAGGTGGAGTCCAGTTCAATAGTACCCCGATGGCTCTCGATGATCTGTTTACACATCGCCAATCCAAGCCCACTACCGGTACTTTTGGTCGTGAAATAAGGAACAAAGAGTTTGACCCGCTGTTCAGCAGAAATTCCTGTTCCATTGTCGTGAATATGAATTTCAACGTACTTTTCAGATTGGTCAATTTGAATGGTGATTTTCCCTTTTCGCTCGGTTGGAATAGCTTGAATGGAATTTTTAATCAAATTGTTGAAGACACGAAGTAACTGATCTTTGTCAGCCATAATCATTGCTTGTGTCATTTGGCTTTTCAATTCGATTTCTACAACTCCGTCATTTCTGAATAATTCGACCACATTGTTAATCAAGCCGAGTAGATCAATTCGTTCTTCATTGGGACGGGGCATTTTCGCAAAATTGGAAAATTCATTGGCAATATTGGTCAATACATCAATTTGCTCGATCAGTGAATTCACAACCTTCTCTAATTTTTGGGCTGAGGCCGGATTCTCAGGATCGTACACACGAAGCAATTGTTGGACGCTTAACTTCATTGGCGTCAACGGATTTTTGATCTCGTGTGCTACTTGCTTAGCCATTTCTCTCCAGGCACTTTCACGCTCACTTTGTGCTAGTTTATCCGCTGCAAATTCTAATTCTTCTAACTTTTTATTGTAGTCTTTTACCAATGCACCGATCTCATCGTCCTTTTTGTAATCAATTTTTTGGTTATGGGCCCCAAAACGAACACCGGCAAAACTTTCTTGTAAAAGTCGCAACGGAGCGGTTAACCAATTGGAAACAAAGATCGCGAGGATCACAGAGATCGCGAGGAGCAGCATGAAGACGTTGATAATCGAAACTAAAAAGCGCTGGATCTGATTTTCAAAATCTTTTTGCTGACCAAAATGTTGTAGATTGATATAGCCCAATAATTCACCGTCGTTATTGTACAAAGGCTGATAAGCAGATAGGAAACTTAGATTTCCAATGTTTTCCTGATGAATGAAATCACTCTTGTTTAGTTCGGCCACATTGACAAATGCGGAAGGATTCATTTGTTCACTGATCAAGCCCATGTTGAAGACCTTTGGACGTGATGAAGCGATCATTATTCCACGTTTGTTATAGATATTGATGTCCGTTACAAAGACCTTAGCGAATTTTCGAAGTAAGTATTCGGCGTAATTTCCATCTCGCTCAATGTCCAGCGATTTCTTTGTTCCCAGCTTTGAACGCAATTCAAGGTCAACCGAACTCATTTTTTCGCGAATGACACCATCTGTATAGTCGTTGTATTGATTGCGAACGAAAACACCGCTCCCCAAACCAAAACCTACTAGTGCTACCAGAACAAGGCCGATTAGAATGAAACGGATTCGTGCCGAAAGTGATAAAGCCTTTTCAAAGAGTTTGGACTGATCAGAAGACATTAGAAAAGGTAATAGTAAAAGTCCAAAGAAGCAGAACAAATAAGAAAAGGAGGTGATTAACTCGATAACGCGGTAATTGCGCATCGATAGTATCAGCATATCGTCCTTGGTTTTCTGGAGAACATAGTGATTGTGCATCTCATGATCTACAAAGCCGGTTCCTTTGCGCCAGGTATTAACAACACTGTTGTTGGTAGGATAATTGAAATTCCCGTAGCGCGTCACCAATTTTCCCTTGTAATACCGTGCAATGGAATAATTTTCGAGCGATTCAAATACATTTGCCTTAGAAGAAATAAGTAAGCGGGGGAAGCCAATTTCTTCAGGAATTTTCTTCGAACGCAGACGACAAATTAATATGGCTTTTTTCCCCTCTTTACTCTCTAAAGGTTGTTTGATGATGTAACTGTATTGATCAATGTAATCCCTTATGAAGTAAATATTGGAGTCCACCTCTGAGCTTATTCCATGGCTGCGGATAAGTAGATCTAAGTCCTCGAATCGAACGTTCTGACTTTCATCAACGATGAGGGAATTCATATCACTGTCGAAGAAATTGAAACTCATCTCATAACGCTCCCAGAAACCCTTGAAGTAACGTCGCTCCATAGCATCTTCAAAATCAGATACGCCCATTTGGAGTGGATTGCTAATGAATTTCTGAAGAAAAGGATCACTGACTAATTTCTTAGCGATGTTCGCATATTCCAGTTCGGTAACGATGTCTTTTTCCGTCGATAATTGATTGGCATACAAGACACGTTCAGATTTTTCCTTGCGGTCGGTTAATTCAGCCAAATTGATCGCCAATAAGCCACTAAAGAGCACTAGAAAAAGGACACCAAATGACAAAGAGTAACGTACTTCAGTTTTATTGATTTTAAAGATTAATAAAGCCAGAAAGATCATTGGAAAAAGTGAAGAAACGAGTAACTCATTACCATAACTGATCTCAAACAAGAAATAGCTGATTCCTGAAATGAATAGAAACACTGCAATAACGGGAGATTTTAGTCCGGATTGCTTTGTCAGTAGTACGACCGTTCTGCTTAAACGATAATATCCGAAGAACAGTAAACCGATGCTAATGATGGCTAGAAGTGAATAAATATTCAGGGAGAAAAGTCGGTCGATGATCATCGGGATCGAGGAGTTTTCGATCAATCCATGTTGCAGAACCAATATGAAGTGCCAAGCCGGAAAAAGTAAGAGAAAAAAGAAAAGGTTCAACCAAGAGATTTGACCCTTTCCATTTATTTTGGTTAAGCCAGCGGATAGTACCCCAATGAAAAAGAGAATGAGCAAACAATTGATTAAATAGTCAAGGAAGTTAGGGAAGAGTTCGCTGCTCGCATAAAGATCCGGCTGTACGATCTCTAATTCTTGAATTGGTTCCAACCAGTTACCAATGATACTCCAATAACGTAATAGACCAATGACGAATAAACCGACAACGGACCAGAGCAAGTGACGATCCTTGAAATGTAAGTAGATTCCCCACAGTATAAATGAAAGGAAGAACAACAACAAGACACTTATCCAAATGGAAGTTGATCTAGAAATGGTTTGAGATTCATCGGCTACAATTGAAAACAGAAACTCATGCTGTTTATTGTGGATGGCATGACCTTCATGTTCCAACGAAATTTGACCATAAAAGGGCAACTTAAATTCTCCGGTAAACTGATTTTGAAGGTTTTTATTTTCATAAGGGTATTCCTCACGAATTAAAAATGAAGCACAAATTGTAATCTCATTTTCCTGATAAAGCTTTGCGTAATACCATCCATTTTGAAGGTGAAGCACACCCTCTGCAGGAAAGTGAATATCGGCAAATTGACGAATAGGTAGTCGGTTAGTATTCCAGTAAATCAGTGAATCGCCTGAAAAAACATGGAGAAAAATGTTTGGATGATTGTTGTGATTTTTCCATTTTGCAAAATCAGATCGATGACGAAGAAGGTCACGTTGAATCTCTAAAAAGCGATCTAATTGCTGTTCTTTTTTGGAAAACTGTTGTTGAAAGGTCTCTATCGCTTTGGATTGATCGACATTGAAAGCAAAGTATATTTTTCCAAACAAGAGCGTTCCTGAAAGAAGAATCAGCAGTAGCACTCTGTATTTGAAGATCCATTTCATTTTTTTACTTCAACTGTCTCTAGTCGTTTATCAATTTCTTCGATTAATAATTTAAAATCGTAATCTGCATTTTCGTCATTCCGAAAATTAAAATCGGCGACAGAAAGATACGGCAATAAATAATTATTGTAGCATGGAATGACATGGTGTTCCCATTGATACATAATATTCTCAAGGGAATATCCACGGGTCGTTGTATCTCTCTCAATTCTTCTTTTGAGCTGTGTTTCCGGGTGGATCGAGATGAAGATTGAAAAATCAATCACCGAACGTACCGCCTCAAAATGAAAAAGGAACAATCCTTCAACAATGATCAACTTAGAAGGTTTAATAGTGATGATGTTTTTGCGATCGGGTGGTGCATTGAAGTGGTATTCTGTTACCTGAATCTCTTCGCCGGCGATTAATTTGTGCAAATCATCTACCAATTGATGCTCATTCAATGCCCCGGGAAGATCAAAGTTGACTTTTCCATTCTCATCGATAAATTGATCCTCGATTGGTCGATAGTAATTATCCATTGAGAAAACAGATGGCTCGAGATAAGCGTAGGCATCTGAAATTCTATTTAATAAAGTCGTTTTACCTGAGCCGCTCCCTCCGCAAATCCCTATGATCATTTTGTTGTATAAACCAGTTTAATACTTCCCTTCTTGTTCAAAAGCGTTGGATCTAAGAATAGATTTCCGCCTGACAAAGATACAGCAAAAGTCGATTTGGGATCTTTTATTAATCCATAGCTTGGATTGTGTGGACTCCACTGATTAATGGAAAAGGTAGTGTTGTACGACTCTCCTTTTAAAGCAATAAAGTTGCCATTGTTTCCAAAGGCAGTGATTAATCCCTCATTCAATAACATGCAACGCATCAAAGGGGCCTTTTTACCTGAATCAACGTTTAAACTGGCAGAACTGCGTTTAACCCATGTCGCATTCTCTAGTTCATACAAAGCAATTGATTTGTTGGTGCCGCTTGTTAGGACTCCATAACAGTATATTTTGTTGTTCTGTAGGAAAATCTTCCCTGCTTGCAATTCACCTTTTTCCAAATAGTAGGCACCACTCATTCCCCAAGCTCCCCAATTCGTGGTTTCAAACGACTCTTTTGGATCAGCAATAAAACGACTTTCCACAAATGCCGCTTTTGAACTAATGGTTTGAACAGACCAACCTGATTTTTTGTCCTGCACGTCCCGTGTACTGAAATAAATCTTATCCTCATTAAAACCGGCATAAGTCCAGTAACTGTATTTAGGATCTTTAATCTGATCCTCAGTGATACTACCTATTTTGGTTGCGTATAATACCATGTTGTGATGCGTCATCGTAACCATATAATCGGTGAATTTTTTCTCTTTTTTATCGTGCAAACGATAGGTAAAAACAAGCGCCTTATCAGTAGTAAGCACATCAATGGGTACTAGATCAGCGAATAGGATGTTGTCAATTTTTTTAATTGCTTGACCAATTTGGGCAGATGAACTTTTAATATTCCCCGCACTGCTTATTTGGTGATAGAAGATTTTGCCATCTTTCAACTGTAAATCATCTAAAAAATAGACATAACGCGCATTTTCACCGGAAATGAAGTGGTATTCTTTTCCAGAAGGATTGAAACTTTCTTGCCAAACGGGAAATTCTTTATCCACCATAAAGGTAATGGTGATTTTTCGTTGATTACCTGATGGATCGCGGCTCAACAAGAGTAGTCCGTTATTTTTCCATTCCAAAGCGTCAAAAAATGGATGATCTGTTTCGGTGGCTGTAAGTTCCTGACTGTGATTTACAAATCCAAGAGTAAGCAGAAAAAAGAAAAGGCAATATTTCATGAGATTTTGTATTTTGTGAGCTCGTTTTACAAACATTATGCTAAAATTAAACGTTTTCATCATTAAACAATACAACATGAAGGCTTATTACAGAATCTTAATGCTCGTACCAACCATTGGACTACTCTTAACGTCTTTTACCCATAGCGACAAAGGTCCAAAGCCACTCAAAATTGGCAAGGTTGCGCCGAAAAAAGAGTTGGCAATGGCAGGAATTGATGGTCAAAATAGATCCTTGAATGAATGTAAAGGTGAAGCTGGACTGTTGGTGATCTTTTCATGCAATACTTGTCCTTTCGTTGTCGGAACTGATAAATTTGCGGGTTGGGAAGTGCAATACAACGACATGAATAAGATTGCCAAGGCGAATAATATTGGAATGGTATTGATCAATTCCAATGAGGCTAAACGAGAAGCAGATGATTCGATGGATGCAATGAAGATCAGGGCGAGAGAGAAGGGTTACACTATGAATTATCTACTGGATAAGAATTCGGAATTGGCCAATGCCTTTGGAGCAAAGACCACTCCGCATGTGTATTTATTTAACAAGGACATGAAGCTGGTGTATACTGGATCGATTGATAATACTTGGGATAGCAAGCGAACGGAAGATATTCCTTATCTGAAGTCCGCACTTGAACAAATGGGTAAAGGTGAGAAGATCACCGAAAACAATACTGTACCGAGAGGATGCAGTATCAAGAGAATGTAAACTGTTATGCTTAAACAATAAACTATGAAAAAACAACTACTCATCATTGCTTCGGTGCTCTTATCCGGAGGAATTTTTGCCCAACAGGGTGACGGAGGTATTCCGAAAGGAGAAAAAATCAGTGCTTTTTACAAAAACGTTGAAACTTGGCGTTTTGACCAACCTGATGTAGATGCTTTGAGAGCTGAGGATGCAGAAATTGATTACACGGGAACTGCTCCTTGGCGATTTGGTTTTAACAACTACACAAATTTGGGATTGAACAATTCAGGTACATGGTATGAATTGCCTAACGGTGATCAGGTTTGGATGCTTCGTATTAAATGCGATCAGGCTCAAACAATCAATTTAACATTTGACCAGACGGTTATCCCTGAGGGCAATGAATTGTATGTTTATGATCCTGCAAAAACGATGATTCTTGGAAAGTTCACCAACTACCATTTTTACGATGGAGAACTAGGCACAGAACTGATACCAGGAAGTGAGGTTGTAGTGGAATACTTCGTTCCTTCGTCAAATAAAGAGAATGTGGGGAATGTGCATATTTATCGTGTGACTCATGGGTACAGAACTGCGAATGAATATCATGAAAAAGCTTTTGGTAGTTCAGGTTCATGTAACATGAATGTAAATTGTGCGGATGGTGCAGCGTGGGTAAATCAGCGCAACAGTGCTGTCATGTTGGTTTCAGGTGGAAATGGATTCTGCTCAGGTGCTTTGATCAATAACACATTGAATGATGGTAAACCGTATGTTTTAACAGCAAATCACTGTTATAGTAATCCGGCAAGCTGGGTTTTCCGTTTCAACTGGCAAGCTGCCGGCTGTACTAATCCGGGATCCTCGCCAACTTTCCAATCTTTGTCAGGAGCTGTACTTCGTTCAAGACGGACGCCTTCTGATTTCTGCTTGGTAGAGATAACTGGTGGATTGGTAGGGGGAACTGTACCTTCGAGTTACAATCCTTATTTCTCAGGTTGGGACAATACGAACATCGCTCCGTCAACTACAGTAAGTATTCACCATCCTTCAGGTGATATCAAGAAAATTTCGTTTGATGACAATCCAGCGACAGCAGCAACAGCTATGGGTTCAGAAACGAATGGTACGTGGAGAGTAGTATGGGATAGAAATACAACAACTGAAGGTGGATCTTCAGGATCACCTTTGTTTGATCAAAACCAGCGAATTATCGGACAACTATGGGGTGGAGGTGCTTCGTGCTCAAACTTGACCGCCCCAGATTATTATGGCCGTTTAGGAAATTCATGGAATCCAGCTTCAAGTAACAGTACCAATCATTTGGTAACGTGGTTGGATCCAAATTCTTCTGGAGCGACATTTATCGATGGTTACGATCCGAACAATACTGTTTCAGCTGAGTACGATGCAGGTTTGGCAGGACTGAATTTGACGGAAGTTACTATTTGCGAACCTCAGTATATTCCATCGATGACACTACAAAATGGTGGTACACAAACCATGACTTCTGCAACAATTACGTATACATTAAATGGCGGTGCTCCACAAGTGTATAACTGGAGTGGATCATTGGCTCAGTTCCAGAGTACTACGGTTACTTTGGCACAAGTTACTCTGAATGTTGGCGCAAACACATTCAATGCAACTGTATCGGCACCAAATGGTCAAACTGATGAGAATTCAGCGAATAATACAGCGACCAACTCGTTAACATTGACTGCTGTTCCTGAAACTCAGAATGCATTGACAATCGATTTACTTACAGACAACTATGCTTCTGAGACATATTTAGAGATCAGAACGAGTGGTGGAGCTTTGGTTTGGTCTGAAGGAAATGAATTGGTAGCTACCAACTTTGATGTTGGTTCTGGCAATGCACCAACTGACCCAACAAACCCATTATCAAACAACCAAGCCTACTCTTGGCCTGTGAATTTGCCGGCTTTGGATTGTTACATCTTTACGATCAAGGATTACTACGGTGATGGTTTGAACTCTGCTCAGTGGGGAGGGACAAACGGCTCATTATCGATCAAAAACAATTCAGGTGCTACTATTTTCACATTGAATCCAGTTGATTTCGGTGGTTCTAGAAGTGTTTATATCCGTAACGTAGGTTCAGGTTCGAATGACTTGAATACATTGGATGCAAATAGTATCGTGATGTACCCGAACCCAGCGAAAGATCAGGTTACGATCTTAGCAAGTGGTTTAGAGATCGACAAGATCGAGTTAGTTAATCTGGCAGGTCAAACGATCAAGACGGTTAGTTCAACCAACACAGTGAACACAAGTGATCTTTCAGCAGGAGTTTACCTCGTGAAGATCTATGCTGCGGATAGCGTGATGACCAAGCAATTGGTGATCCGTTAAGCCGATAATAAATTTAAAAACGGGCAGTTGACTTCGGTTGACTGCCCGTTTTTTTTGAGTAATGTAATATCGCCCGTTCAATTACGTTTCAAACACAATGCATAAGATATTTGTCCTTTCGCTTACATTTTTCAGCTCATATCTATACGCTCAAAACTGGGAGCAACTCGATCCCTTTCCGGGTGCAGGCAGAGATGACGCGAGTGTATTTGTGATCGACAATGCAGCTTATTGTGGCTCGGGTCTGGCAACAGGTTGGATCACTGTGGGGGATTTTCACCGATTTGATCTCGAAACTGAAACCTGGCAGACTATTGCACCTTTACCTATTGGCAAAGAGCGTCAATATTCATGTGGATTTTCCCGAAACGGCAAGGGCTATCTTTTCGGAGGTTACGATGGCAGTATTTTTCTCAATGACCTCTATGAATATGATCCAATCGGAAATTCGTGGAGTGAAAAGGAAGCACTTCCTGCTGAAGGGAGAGGAGGAATGTCTTGTTTCGTGCTTGGAGATACAGCTTATATCGTTGGAGGAAGAACCACTTCCGAAAGTGCTTTGGATGAGGTTTGGGCCTATGACTTTAACTTAGGGTCATGGAGTCAGAAGAATTCATTGCCGTTTGGCAAGCGATGGAGATCTGCAAGTGTTGCTTCGACAAGTTCAGCGTTTATTCTAGGAGGTCGGGATGAGACAGGGACTCCTCAGAATGATCTTCATGTGTACAATCCTGTGAATGATTCATGGCAAGCGCTCACTAATTTTCCTTCAACAGCCCGTTATTACGCTGCGGCGTGGTTCTACAATGACAAGATCTATTATGGTTTTGGGTTTAGCGATCCACTTGAATTCTACAAGGATCTCTGGGTGTATTCTATAGCTACGAACGAATGGTCTGCTCTGGATGATTTTCCGCAAGCCGCCAGAAGGGGCGGACTTAGTTTTAGTGGTCCAAACGGCTTGTACTACACTACCGGAGTCACAGAAGAGTTGGAAAGAACTTCTGAAACCTGGCGGTATGAACCTTTGTTAAGCTTGAATGAATTGAATGGAAATCAGTTTAATGTCTATCCGAATCCGGCGACAGATCAGGTCACGATTCTGGCAAGTGGTTTAGAAATTGACAAGATCGAATTGCTTAATCTAGCAGGTCAGAAAATTAAGATTGTTAATTCTATTAACTCTGTAAACACAAGCGATCTTTCAGCAGGAGTTTTCCTCGTGAAGATCTATGTTGCGGATAGCGTTGTGACCAAGCAATTGGTGATCCGATAAGCCGACGTTATGAATTCAAAACACCCATAACACTTGTTCAGTCAATTGAATATTACATCGAACCCTGATGAGGTTCAAATCAATAACACTGAAATGGTCTTATAAACGCTACTTAATACCCTGAAGGGGTTCAAAGCTTATGAAAATATTAGTTTCTAAGAAATACACATCGAATCCTGAAGGGATTCAACAACAATAACACGGATATGGTCCTATAAGCGCTACTTAGAACCCTGAAGGGGTTCAATATCCATAACTTGTTATGGCGTAAAGACGAATTTCTTTTGGCATGTGTTTTTGCTAAAAACCATGACAAAAGATTTATCAATGTCAATCAACTAAACTCAAAAAAAAGAATCCCGATCCTTTTCAGAACCGGGATTTCCTTAATTTATTGCTAATTCTTACAAATCAAACTTGATTCCCTGTGCCAATGGCAAGCTGTCCGAATAGTTGATCGTGTTGGTCTGGCGACGCATATAGACTTTCCATGCATCAGATCCTGATTCACGTCCGCCACCTGTTTCTTTTTCACCACCAAATGCTCCACCGATCTCAGCTCCTGAAGTACCGATGTTTACGTTGGCAATACCACAGTCTGAACCGGCACATGATAAGAATGCTTCTGATTCTTTCAGGCTGTTGGTCATGATCGCTGAAGAAAGTCCTTGCGGAACACCGTTCTGGATCTTGATCGCGTTCTCCACGCCACCGGAATACTTCATGATGTAAAGAATTGGAGCGAATGTTTCGTGCTGAACGATCTGGAAGTGATTCTGCGCTTCAACGATAGCCGGTTTAACGTAGCATCCTGATTCATAACCCGGACCTTCCAATACACCGCCTTCAACAACGATCTTTCCACCTTCTTTCACTGCTGCAGCCAACGCATTCTGATACATTTCAACTGCTTGCTTATCGATCAGTGGTCCAACGTGGTTGTTCTGATCCAAAGGGTTTCCAATTTTCAATTGCGAATATGCTTTCGCTAATGCGTCTTTTACTTTATCGTAAATTTCTTCGTGGATGATCAAGCGACGAGTAGATGTACAACGTTGACCTGCTGTACCTACTGCACCGAACACCGCTCCCGGAACCACCATTTTCAGATCGGCAGAAGGCGTGATGATGATCGCGTTGTTTCCTCCTAATTCAAGAAGAGAACGACCCAAACGCTCACCCACTGTCGCACCAACGGATTTACCCATACGTGTTGATCCTGTTGCAGAAACCAATGGAACACGCGTGTCTGCTGCCATCAACTTTCCGATCTCCGGTCCGCCAATGATCAATCCTGAAACACCTTCTGGAACTCCGTTTGCTTCAAATACTTCTTTTGTGATCTGCTGACATGCAATTGCTGTCAACGGTGTTTTCTCAGATGGCTTCCAAACGGTCACGTCACCACAAACCCAAGCCAAAGCTGTGTTCCAGTTCCAAACCGCTACCGGGAAATTGAACGCTGAGATGATCCCAACGATCCCAAGTGGGTGGTATTGCTCGTACATGCGGTGACCCGGACGTTCAGAGTGCATGGTCAAACCATACAACTGACGTGAAAGTCCAACTGCAAAATCACAGATATCGATCATTTCCTGCACTTCACCCAAACCTTCCTGAAGAGATTTTCCCATTTCGTAAGAAACCAATTCACCAAGTGGTTGTTTGTATTCACGAATACGCTCTCCCAACTGACGGATCACTTCTCCTCTTTTCGGTGCAGGAACCATACGCCATTCTTTGAAGGCCTCCTGAGCTTTCAAGATCACTGCTTCGTAATCTGCTTCCGTTGCTGCATTCACCGATGCGATTAACTCACCGTCAACCGGCGAATACGAATCGATCTTTTCTCCGCGAGTGCGAAACCAGTGTCCTCCTGTTGAAGCACCGTTGTTCACATCCTCTATTCCAAATTGAGCAAGGATCTCGCGGATCGCAGCTCCTGACATTACTTCAGCCATTTTCTAGATGATTTTGAGTTTTTTACAGGTGCAAAGGTACGAAGAGGGATTGGAAAAATTACTGCTGACCTCGATACTATTTTTCACCGGCGACTGAGTGATCCTGACAGAAGCAGCTTGTACTGAGTTTATCGAAGTAAAGCGGATCGTCAGGATTGTATCGAAGCGCATGTGAAAAATCACTCGGTCAGCAGTAATTTCCTATTTTTGCAAAAACGAAAAAATCATGGCTGAATTCTTCTATCAGGATCCTTATCCGATCCAGCGCGATGTAACGGAATACCGTAAGATCTCATCTGACTTTGTGTCTATTGAAAAATGTGGTGATCGTGAAATATTACGAGTGGATCCGAAAGGAATTGAATTGCTGGCGCAGGAAGCCATGACCGATGTTTCGTTCTTTTTGAGAGCTTCTCACTTAGAGAAATTGCGTCGAATTCTGGATGATCCGGAAGCAACGGATAACGACCGTTTTGTGGCGTACAACCTGTTACAGAATGCAGTTGTTGCAGCCGAAGGACAATTACCAAGTTGTCAGGATACCGGTACGGCGATCGTGATGGCGAAGAAGGGTGAGGATGTTTACACAGGTGCTGATGATGCTGAATTCCTTTCGAAAGGGATTTTTAATACCTACCAAGAGCGCAATTTGCGTTACTCCCAGGTTGTTCCGATCACGATGTTTGAAGAGAAGAATTCTGGTTCAAACTTACCGGCTCAGATCGATATTTACGCAAAGAAAGGAGCGAAGTTCGAATTCCTGTTCTTAGCAAAAGGTGGAGGATCTGCCAACAAGACTTTCTTGTACCAGAAAACAAAATCCCTATTGAATGACGCTTCTTTGGAAGAATTTGTTCGTGAAAAGATCAAGGATCTAGGGACAGCGGCTTGTCCGCCATACCATTTAGCTCTCGTGATCGGCGGAACCTCAGCCGAGGCAAATTTGGCGACGGTGAAAAAAGCTTCTGCAGGATACTTCGATGAATTGCCGACAGAAGGCAACATGGGTGGACAAGCATTTCGTGATTTGGAGTGGGAAGCGCGTGTACAGCGAATTTGTCAGGAAAGTCAGATTGGTGCGCAATTCGGCGGGAAATATTTCACGCATGATGTGCGTGTGATCCGCTTGCCGCGTCACGCTGCCTCTTGTCCGGTAGGATTGGGAGTATCTTGTTCAGCAGACCGCAATATCAAAGCAAAGATCACCAAAGAAGGATTGTTTGTGGAGCAATTGGAGAAAAATCCGCGTCGTTTGTTACCGGAGACAGCACCGCATCTGGAGCCACCCGTTGAGATCGATCTGGATCGTCCGATGAATGAAGTGTTAGCTGAATTGACCAAATACCCGATCAAAACACGTTTGAAGTTGAAAGGAACCTTGATCGTAGCTCGTGATATTGCTCACGCACAGATCAAGGAATTACTGGATGCAGGAAGACCAATGCCTGAATACTTTAAGAATCACCCAATCTATTACGCAGGACCGGCGAAAACTCCGGAAGGAATGCCATCCGGTTCGTTTGGACCAACAACGGCAGGACGAATGGATTCTTACGTTGATCTTTTCCAGTCGCACGGAGGCAGCATGATCATGTTGGCGAAAGGAAACCGTTCCAAAGATGTGAAGAATGCTTGTCAGAAATACGGTGGATTCTACCTGGGATCGATCGGAGGTCCGGCAGCGATTTTAGCCAAAGAGAACATCGAATCGGTTGAAGTCGTTGACTTCGAAGAACTCGGAATGGAAGCTGTACGCAAGATCAAAGTGAAGAATTTCCCGGCGTTTATCATTACGGACGATAAGGGGAACGATTTCTTCGAGAATCTCTAATTAAACTTAAATCAGTAAGATCAGAGTGGTTGTCTCCAAAAGGGTCAGCCACTTTTTTTAAAGTACTAGTGGAAGTTTGTGGTCCTTTCTGAATTTCCGCGTGTATCCTTCCAGATAAGCCTTTCTCCAGCTTTCAGCAGCAAAGCGATTGATGTACTCCATGATCGGTCGATCGTCGGTTACCACGTACGCATCCGAAAGATCGATCTTGTCGAGTGACATAAAATGCTCATCGATCTTGTATTCCTTACCATCCAGAACGGTATGTACCTTTACATTCTTCCAGTGAGGTTTATCAAGTGAAGCGAAGTAAATGACATTGCGGTCACTTTCTTTTTCTTTTCCCGCACCAGTTTCAAAAGCATCTACTTTGAACCCGGCTTCCTTCAGTGTTTTCACTAAAGATCTTCCTGCTAGTCCTTCTTTTCCGGTAATAAATCCATTGAAGTTGATGGCAATAAGACCATTCGGTTTCAGGATCTTCTTCAAGTCCTCAAATGCTTCTTTGCTCAAACCATGAGAAGGCATGATCTCACCGTTAAAAATATCCAGAACGATGTAATCGTATTTGTTCACAGCACTCTTTACAAAACGTCGTGCATCGTCGGCTGTCTTTTTAACCCGGGCATGTAAATTATTGAAATAAGTGTCACTGATCTCAATAATACGTTCATCTAGTTCAACGGCTTCCACATCATGGCCCAGGTAATGTTTGATTTGAATTGGAACAGTTCCTCCTCCGAGTCCAAGAACAAGTGTTCGGGATCCTTTTGGATACATACTCGCGGCAGAAGTCATATAATTCACATAGGGCCAGGCAGAGTAGTTCGTTTCCAGATTGAGATTCGTTTGCCCCATTCTGTTGATCAGTAAAACGCGATGCATGGCATTATTTTCCATGTAATCTGCAACGATCAACTGACCGGTAATGCCTTCTGAAAAATGAATCGTTTTAAAGGAATCTGTTTCCGTAGGCAATTTGGATCGGGTAAAAAAGAAAACAGCAATGATCAATACTATTGCGTTTGAACCTATAAACACGTAATTCCTGGATTGGAAGAAGTATAGAAAAGGAAAACTAAGTGTTAAGATCAAGCCGAAAAGCAATGTTTTACTGATTCCATACATATCGATCAGGAAATAACCAGTAAGGAGCGAAAAAACGATCCCTCCAACTGTTGAGATACTGAAAACAGACCCGGCGACTGAGCTGTCCTTTACATCGGATCGGTTCAAAAGATCGATAATGACCGGTGTTGTAGATCCAAAAATAATCAATGGAAACACCAGTAAAAAAAGAAGCAAGGTATAGGTGTATATCGGCGTCACCAATTCAGAGGTTGAGTAATTCTGATAATAGAGTAGAAATACCCCGATGATCAACAATAAAGCATTCAACGAAAAGAGCTTCATGAGGAACGTATGTTCTCTTTCTTTACGGGTGAACCATGCTCCGAGGAAGTAACCTAATGCCAAAGCACCAACTGAGAGGGAGAGCAAGGTGGCCCAAACAAGTACTGAATGACCGAGTACGGGAGCCGCAACAATCGGTGAAGCAGTCTCAAGTAACATTACCAGTCCACCTTCCACAAAAGCAAGCAATAACAACTTATTTTTCATCTTGCGGTGCTTTAATTAGAAAGACAAGTCCTGCACAACCAATCATTAACACAGAGTATAGTAGAATGGATGTTGATACACCAATTGAAGGGATCAAAACAAATGTTGTCAATAACAACAATACAATTCCACCCACAGTTCCGGTTCCATAGATCACACCTGAAGCACGTGAAACCGATGTGCCATTTTGATGCATAATTCCGATGATCAAAGGCGATACTGTTCCCATAGCTGTTACCGGTAAGAAAATGATCAGAATTCCTCCAAGAAGAGAAGCCATTTTTACGTCCATGAAAAGGAATTCTTCAAGAATAGGGGCAGCGGAATAAATCGATACAAGCATGCTTAAGCCTGCTATAGCCAGCGCTGAACGCAAGTATTTTTTGGGATGTTGTACAGACAGTTTACCACCGATCCTATACCCCAGTGCTAAACCCGCGAGGGTAAGTGTAAGTATGGAGGTCCATACATAGATCGAACTGCCCAAAAACGGGGTGTAAAGTTTACTGCTGAGAATTTCAAAGGCCATCAAGGATCCACCTTCAAGGAAGGAGATAAGCAGTAGTAAGGTTAAAAGTTGTTTGTCTTGCATAATTCTGTGTGGAGCCAAAATTACCACTTTACCGTTAGTTTGCCAACCGTTTTTCCACCTTCGAGATCAGTGTGTGCCTGATGCATATTTTCTATTGGATAAACACCGCCTACCTGTGGTTTGATCTTCCCTTGCTTGTAAAGATCCACTACTTGTAAGAGACAATGCTGTAATACCTTTGGCCGATTATCTGCGATCTTTAGCATATTAACGCCCAGAATACTTTTGGAGCGCATCATCAGTCCAACCGGAATTATCATCCCCATTTTACGCACAAAATTCAGCGTTGAAAAGATACCCCATTTCGCGCGACCCAACTCAGAACCGCCGAAAAGCACCAATCTACCACCGGAACCCAGTAAATGCATATCTATTTTTGATGTCGTACCACCCACAGGATTGTAGGAAACATCGAGTCGGTCGTTCCCAAGGATCTTTGTTATTTCTTGACCGTAATCGGCTTGCTTGTAATTGACGACATGATCGGCACCCAGTTCTTTCACCAGTGTTCGCTTGCTTTCGTCGCCGATCTTGGCAAAAACGGTTGCGCCTTTCTGCTTAGCCAGTTGGATCAGAACGGTCCCAACTCCGCCGGCAGCAGCGTGAATCAACACTTTTTCTCCGGGTTGAATTGGTGACAAATATTCCGCCATGTAGTAAGCTGTCACGGCTTGTGTGCAAAGTACGAGTGCTTCTTCGGCTTTCATTTCGCCGATCGGCACAACGGCATAATCCCAAGTGATGACATGTTTGCCATATCCACCGAAACGGCAGAACGCAACCACACGCTGACCGATCAACTTAGTATCGGCATCTGAACCCACCTGAACGATGGTTCCCACCAACTCATAACCGATCACACACGGCATGGGTGGAGCTTCGCGGTACAGACCTCTGCGTGCCATGACATCCGCATAGTTCAAGCCGAACGCTTCACTCTCGATCAAGACTTCTTTGGCTGCCAGCTCGCACAGTTCGATCGGTCGTCGTTCAAAAGCTTGTTCAGCGGCACCTTTTCGCGCCAATACCATTGCTTCAGTCTTCATATTATTCGTTTTTTCCTTCAATCAAGATCACAATTTCTCCTTTTGGCGGATGCTGCTGGTAATACGAGCGCACCTCAGTTGCTGTTCCCCGTTTAAATTCTTCAAACAGTTTAGAGATTTCGCGAACCACACAAACTCTGCGATCCGGACTCATGAATTCTTCGATCTGTTCCAGACATTTCACCAGTCGGTGAGGTGATTCATACAACACGATGGTCCGATCTTCTTCAGCTAATTTCAGCAGACGTGTTTGTCGACCTTTTTTGTGTGGAAGGAATCCTTCGAAAACGAATTTGTCACATGGGAATCCACTCGCCACCAGAGCCGGAACAAATGCAGTCGGACCAGGTAAACATTCTACTTTGATTCCCTGCTCGATACAAGCTCGAACTAAAAGAAAGCCGGGATCAGAAATTCCGGGTGTACCGGCATCAGAAACCAAAACCGTTAATTCCGATTTTTCGATTGTCTGGATCACACCGGTAAGTGCTTTGTGTTCGTTATGTGCATGAAAAGGATAAACAGGTTTACTGATCTCAAAGTGACTGAGTAATTTCTTCGTCACTCGCGTATCTTCTGCATAGATCTGATTACATTCGCGCAGGATGCGTAATGAGCGCAGTGTAATATCTTCCAGGTTGCCGATCGGAGTGGGAACCAGACAAAGTTTTGCCATTGTTTAACGGGTAAGTACAACATAATCCTGCAAGACATTTTGCAAGAATTCAAGTCTTTTTTGTGGTGTTTCAGTTAAGCCCAATAATCGAGCTGTTTCATCGGCCAATTCAATGGCGAATCGTTTGGTTTCCTCGTTGGGATACAATTGCACTCGTTGAATCGTGTTTTTGATCAACAGCATATCTTCATCTGTGAATCGCGTCACATTCGGATAAGTTGCCTGGTGATTGGTTGTGCTTTTGATGTTCAGCACCTCGCGTAGCGTATATTGAACATTCGACTTGTTTCGAATAATAACAGTTCCGGCCATGCTGTCCCCCAAACGCTGTCTTCTCATGGAAGTTCCGGAGAACATCACCCCACAAACACCAATTACTAACCAAAGTAAAATGGTTCCATCTGCAGTGATCCAAAGGAAGTCACCACGGAAAATCCAACGGGTAAATACCTCTCGTAATCCCGGACGATCACCGTTTACGGTTACGACGCGAATTCCAACCGCCAGTTTACCAATACTTTTCCCGTTCGCAAAATATTCGCAAAATGGATGGTAAAAAAGCCAGGGGATTTTAATTAAAAGTAGTGTTATGAAAAGTTCCGATCCGAAAGAAGCGAATATATTCGATGCACCCAAAATAAGTGTCATCATGAAATAATAGAAGGCAAAAATGGAGGTGTCAATGGTAAATGCGAGAATACGCTGGAGTGTTGAAGCCAGTTCGTATTCGATTTTTACATGATGTGCCGACTCAAATTCAATCGTATTCATATTTCAAACTTACACAAAATTGCGTTTCGATTGGCAGAAGTAACCGTTCAGTCATTTAGAAGTCATAAAATCAAAATATTGCTTAATTTGGTCTGCACATCTACACGCTTATGAAGCATTGGTATCTATTATTGCTTGTCACTCTGTCTTTCAAGGGATTAACTCAACCTTATGCAGGAACAGAAAAGGTCAAAACAAAGCCTAGTAATATTCTAAAGGGAGCAAATTGTACGCCTCCCACGACCACGACCTACATGGAGATCAATAATGTTCGGGCAATGATCCACACTGCAGGTAACCTCTGGCAAGTACCGAATCAGAATTTCAGTATGTATGAGGTTCCGAAGAATTCCGGAATCATGGCTTTGTTTACCGCTGCTTTGTGGTTGGGTGGTACTGATTTCAATAATCAGCTTAAACTAGCTGCATTGCGGTATAGAAATGGACAAGATTATTGGACAGGTCCGCTTTCAAAGGTATTTGCAGAAACGACGTATGAAAATTGCAGTAAATACGACAAGCATTTCATTACTAACCAAGATGATGTTCGTGAATTTTCGGCGTGGTACCAAGCAGGACTATCCGATGCAGCAAATGGAACGAATACCCAAGCAGAACTTTTTCCGAATTACAAAGTCCCTTCGATCATTAAAGAGTGGCCGGCACATGGTGACGTTTCTCAAGGTCAGGATTATTATTTGGCACCGTTTTACGATTTCAATGAAGATGGTCATTACAATTGGCAGGATGGCGATTATCCTTGGCACGATATAACCCGAACTAAGGAATGTTCCATTGACCGTAAAGTTTCGCTCTACGGAGATTTGAATTATTGGTGGGTGATGAATGACAAAGGAAACATTCATACCGAAACAGGTGCAGATCCAATTGGAATGGAGATCCGGGCACAAGCATTTGCCTTTGCTTCCAATGACGAGATCAATAACATGACTTTTTACAATTATGAATTGATCAACCGCGGTACGCAAACTTTGTATAATACGTATTTTGGTTTCTTTACAGATGGTGCATTGGGTGATCCATTCGATGATTACGTTGGTTGTGATGTCAACAGGGGCTTAGCTTATTATTACAACGGCGATAATTACGATGGTGATAATTCCGGATTTAAAGGATACGGCTATGCGCCACCTGCAATTGGTGTTGATTTCTTCGAAGGACCATACCAGGATGATGACGGAGTCGATAATGCTTTTGGTATTGGGAATGGTGAGGCCTTGAACGGAATAGGTTATGGAGACGGAATTATCGACAATGAACGCTTTGGTATGCGTCGCTTCTTGTATTATTCAAATACAACGAATGGTGCCAATCCAAATCAAACGGATCCCATTAACGCACTGGATTATTACAACTATTTACGTGGATTTTGGAAAGATGGGACAAAATTCGTCTATGGTGGAAATGGTCATATCTCAGATGCGCAAGCAAATCCCAGCATGCCGTGTGATTTCATGTTTCCGGGTGACACCGATCCATTGGGTTGGGGTACGAATGGTTTTCCACAAGAACCATGGACAGAGCAAACGGCGAATAATCCGCCAAATGACCGACGTTTTGTACAATCAGCCGGACCTTTTATTTTGAAGCCGGGTGCTGTCAATAACATTACCGTTGGAATTGTCTTCGCGCGTTCAATGGATGGTGATCCATTTGCTTCTGTGCAAGCCTTGCGTCGTGCTGATGATAAAGCACAGGCACTTTTTGAAAACTGTTTTAAGGTTCTGGATGGCCCACACGCACCACAACTTGAAATTCAGGAATTGAGTAACGAGTTGATCCTGACCCTTAGTAATCCAATTAATTCGAACAATTACAACGAAGCATACGAGGAATTTGACCCCTTTATTGTGGCAGACGATCCTGAAGCGGATAAAAATTATCGTTTTCAAGGATATCAAATTTATCAGTTAGCTTCGCGATCAGTATCGCTTTCTGATTTGGAGGATCCAACAAAGGCGCGTTTAGTGGCACAATGTGACATCAAGGATGATGTGGCGCGGATCATCAACTTTGAGTTCGACGATTTTCTCGGTGCCAGCGTCGCTGTTGAGAAGGTCGATGGTGAGAACAAAGGGATTCGACATAGCTTCAAAGTGACTACTGATCTCTTTGCTCAGGGATCTTCTACTCTGGTCAACTTCAAACGTTACCATTATTTAGCTATTGCCTATGCGCACAATGACTATGAAACATACAATCCCAACGACCCGACGACAATTGGTGGACAAAAGAAGCGGTATTTAGCAAGTCGAAAAGCAGCCATGGGAGAAGTGCGTCCTGTTGAAGCAATTCCACACAATCCAATGCCTGAAGCTGGAGGGACCTTGCATTATTTGGAATACGGGCAATCGCCTGAGATCACCCGTTTGGATGGTTATGGAAATGGTTTCCGTGGATTGGAGCTAACAAAAGGTTCACGTGATAAGATACTTAAAGACGGTTTTATGGATAAACCCGTTTATGCTCAAGGTGGTGGTCCGATCAATGTAAAAGTAGTGGATCCCTTGAATTTGGCTGATGGCTATTTTGAATTGCGATTCAGAGATTATGCTCCGTCAATTAGCAATGGAGCAGATACCGCACGCTGGACGATCTACCGCTATGCGAGTGAAGGTGGAATCCTATTGGATTCAGCCCTTTCAGAACGTACGATCGGACGAGACAATGAACAGATTATTCCGCAGTGGGGTGTATCTGTACAAATTTTACAAACCAATTATTATGGTCCTTCAGGAAACGTTTCAGTGAAAAAGACCGATATGATCTCCGATGAGATGCGTTTCAGCGATTCATCCAAGAGTTGGTTGACTTTTGTGAAAGACAATGCAGCTTTTTACCCTACAAACTGGATCAGATCTGGAACTTACGGGCCGACAGAGGATTTTGTCGGAGAATGGAATTATGACGGTTCACCCTGTTATCAGGATGAAGTGGGTATTGATGATGACCTGAAATTTAATCAAATTCTTGAAGGTGGAATTGCCCCACATCGATTGGTAGGCTATAGATGTGAGTATATGCCATTGGCGTACTTCAATATGACTTCGCCAGGATCTTCTAAATCGAATGCCTCACTTTCTTTCTTGCCGAGTATTGACATTGTAATCACATCAGACAAATCGAAATGGACCCGTTGTCCCGTAATAGAAATGGGTAGAACAGCATCACTCAATGTTGGCGGGGCTCAGCCGGGCGCCTTACGCAAAAGTCCAAGTGTGGACAAGAATGGGAATCCTGATAGCAGTGGTGACGGCATGGGTTGGTTCCCGGGATATGCGATTGATTTGGAGTCCGGTGCTCGACTGTATATGGCATTTGGAGAAAATTCATTCTTAGGTGCTGAGAACGGAGCCGATATGATCTGGAATCCTACAGATCGTCTGACAAGTGATATTGGCGCTCCGCTTATGGGAGGGGTTCAACCATTCTATGTGTTCAGCTATAAGCAAAAGACGATCAATAACTTTCCGCAAGGCTTTGATTTTCCGGAGTACATTCCAGCTCAAGCAGAAAACAATTCCGGAAATTTCGCCTACCAGAAAATGCTGGAGGTGGAAACAAATAGCTCTTCAGCAAAACGTGAGTTCTATGGAAGTTTGTCATGGATCGCTTATCCTTTATTGCGTCCAAATCAGCAATTGCTTTCTTCGGAGGTAACTATCAAATTGAGAATCAATAAGGAGTATAAGAACTTTAGTGCTACCGGTGCCAATCAAGGTAGGCCCATGTATAGCTGGAACATGTCGAACTACAGAACGGTAATTAACAATGATCAAGCGCTTGCGGATGCCTTGCAGTTAATCAACGTGGTTCCCAATCCCTACAATGCTTTTTCTGAATACGAAAACAACAAGCTGGACAATCGGGTGAAGATTATTAATCTTCCTGAAAAATGTACGGTTCGTATTTACTCAACCAATGGGAAATTGATCCGGGAAATGAAGAAGGACAGCCCGCAAACATTCCTCGACTGGACCCTCACCAATCATGCGAATATTCCAATTGCATCTGGTGTCTATCTCATTCATGTCGATGTGCCGGGAATTGGTGAGCGGGTACTGAAGAGTTTCGTTGCTATGCGTATGGTGGATTTGCAGAACATGTAACAATTAGCTGCTGACTTCGATACAATTTTGAAACGCTAACCGAGTGGCCGACGAAGGAGGGTGTATCGAGGTGGCGTTTCAAAATCACTCAGTCAGCAGCTAATTATTCACAGTGGCAAAGAGATCCTGAACGTCGTTCCTACATCAACTTGAGAATCGAGGACAAACACCTTTCCTTTGTGGTATTCTGTTATAATACGTTTGACAAGCGAAAGTCCCAAACCCCAACCGCGTTTTTTGGTGGTGAATCCGGGAGCGAAGATCGTTTTGATCTGATTGGCTGGAATACCTTTTCCGGTATCGCGAATGTCAATGTGCGCCCATTCTGGTGTCTTGTGCAGTGTAACGTGTAATTCACCGGCACCTTCCATGGCGTCAACAGCATTTTTACTGATGTTTTCGATCACCCATTCGATTAGTGATGGATTGTGTTTCACCAGCATGTTGTCACCAGCGTTGAAATGAATTTTCACCTTATTTGATATGCGCAGTTCGAGGTAGTCAAGTACACTTTTTACCGTGAGATTGAGATCCGCCTCTTCGAGTTTCCCGCCTGAACCAATCTTGGAGAAGCGATCCGTGATCTTTTCTAAACGCTCTACGTCCTTGTGCATTTCACGGGGAATCATTGGATCTACATCCTGTGTTTCGATCAATTGGATCCATGCCATTAAACTCGAAATAGGTGTTCCAAGTTGGTGAGCCGTTTCCTTCGCCATTCCTGCCCAAACTTGATTTTGCTCGGCTTTTCGGAAGGTGCTAAAGATGAGGTAGGCAATGAAAACGAACAAGCCAATGATCGCAAACTGAAAATAGGGAAAATACTGCAACTGGACTAATTCCGGACTCATCTCATAGTACAGTAAATTCCTGGTTCCATCCTTAAAATCAATTTCCAATGGATCGTTTTGCCCTTTCATATACTCCAGTGTAGCGCTGAGATTTTCAGGTCTCAGTTTTTCTTCGGGTAAGTTGCTCCCTAGAATCGTTTGGTCTTTTGTGTTGATCAAGAGTACAGGTACCAGACCTACATTTTCGATCAATTCGCGGTTAAAGGCTTGCAACAACGAGTCGCGTTCTGTTTCAAGTCGGACGATCTCTTTGGAATCGTTGTAATAATAGGTCATGAAAAGCCCTTCATAAATTTCTACGCTAAATGGAGGTTGTTTTTTTTCCCAGTGTTGAGCGAGTCGTACCAAAGAATCATCGAAGCGCAGTTGGCGTTCTTTTTTGCTGAGGCTGGGAAATTGAGTGCGGAAAGTAGCAGTATCAAAGTCCAGATTGATATAACCGGAAACATTTTTTTCATCATCGAGCAGAATGACCGGGATGTCCGTATTATCACGAATGATTCGAAACGGGAATTCCAGACGTGGATCTTCATCCAATGGCGATGCTTGAGAAACTTCTTTAGTAGCTTCGATCCATAGCGCCATTTCCTTACGTTCTTTGTCACGCAGCTGATCAAAGGTCTGAGTAGTCAAGTGTACCAGTTCTAATTTCTTCCGGATCGCATCTGCCCACTGTCGCGCTCGTTCTGTTTCACGCTCCCCAACACGTCCAACGATCGAGTTAGAAACATAGAGAAATGCCCCCACGATCCCCAATGCGATCACTAGAAGTACGATTTTCCATTTTTGTTTATTGGAATACAGGTCTATTGCCATGAGGTAAATTTAGGAATTATGAATTATAAATTTTGAAATAGGAATTGTGCATTGTCCATTGTCCATTGTCAATTGTGAATTGTCAATTGCCATTTGCCACTATCTTTGTCAACAAATCGTCAAATGATGAAAACTATTCTTCAGAAGCCCATATCTATTTTTGTGGTTGGTGTCTTATTGATCGCTGCACCTTTGCTCTTGTTTCCGATTAATTTATTTCAAGGGGAAATCGTTTATCAAGAAGGCTTGGTCGAAACCGTTGTGGACGCACCATTGAGTTTGTCTTACTTTGTTGGTATGGGCTATAGTCCGGAAGATCTAATTGGCATAAAATCCTTTCACCTCAAACCGGGGGGTTATTTGTTGGCAGTACTTTTAATTGTTGGTATTCCGGGGCTGATCGCCTATCGGGTGGGCTTGAGGAAAAAATGACGCCGGCTTCGATGCAATTTTTCATGTGCGCTTCGATACAATCAGCCGAAAAGACTGATCACTCAGTCGCCAATGAAAAATTGTACCGAAGCCAGCGCTTCTCCCACATCCTCCGTTGGCAACAAACATGTTCCGTCATAACACACAAAGATGGTGGTGCGATCACTAACAACGGTTTTGTCAGACGCTATTGGAAGGGACGTTGTTCGACCTCCGGCAAAAATAGCCTGAGGTAAATAGGTTGCTTGCATTTCGCGATTGATCGCAGTTGAATTTTCCCCGAGGATTACAATTTGATAATGCGTGCGAACGTGGTCCAAGAGCAAGTTCGCCCAGTTGGAATAGCCGGAGCCATACTGCTCCATGCCGTCGTAAATGTTGGCCAACATCTGGCGGCTGAACGTCAACAGGTCCTTGCGGTAATAAAGTTTTCCGAGGGTAAAGAAATTGCGTGCCATGACCGAGTTCGATGAAGGGATCACATTGTCGTTGATTTCCATCTTGCGGGCAATCAGGGAGCTGTTAGCGGGAGTAAAATAACACATGGAACTATTGGGCTCCATAAATTCATTGATCACTGTTTCGGTAAGTGCCAGACTGGTTGTTAATGCCGCTTCGTCAAACGAAATTTGATAATATGCCAGTAATCCGTCAATTACATGTGCGTAATCTTCCAAAAATCCATCAATCGTGGAAACGCCGTTCTTTCTGCTACGCCACAGATGGTTACCATTCTTCAATTGATAGGTCGTAATCCAACGTACCAGTTTGCGCGCCATCTGCAAAAACTCTTCGTCACCCGTCGCTCCGTATGCCGAACAAACACCTTTCAGTAACATGGCATTCCAGGAAGTTAAACACTTATCGTCGAGTCCCGGACGAACCCGTTTCGATCGTTCTCTTAGTAAAATATCATTGATTCTTGCGATATTGTCTTCCAATTCGGACGCTGACCAATTCATTTTGTGCGCAAAGTCCTTGTCTGATTCGGTGCGCAATGGAATGTATTTACCGTCTTCCCAAAATCCGCGTTTGTTCAAGTTGTAAAATTCCTTTACCCATATTGAATCGTCACCCAGAACGGCTTCCATTTCTTCGGGAGTCCAGCAATAGAATTTTCCTTCTTCGCCTTCACTATCAGCATCGAGCGCACTGAAAAAGGCCCCGTCTGTATTCTGCATTTCACGCACGAGCCAATCCTTTGTTTGGAGTAGCACATGCTTGTACAACGGTTTTTTAAAGTAACGGTAGGCCTCTGCGTACAAATGAAGCAATTGACCATTGTCGTAAAGCATCTTTTCGAAGTGCGGCACTTTCCACAACATGTCGACGGAATATCGTGTGAATCCGCCGCCGATCTGATCGTAGATTCCTCCCATCGCCATTTTGTCGAGTGTCAATTCTACATGATCTCGCACGCGGATATCGCCGGTATGTGTGGCATAATTGAGCAGAAAATCATAATTGCTGGGTAGCGGAAATTTCGGTGTGCGTGAATCTCCACCTTCCATTCGGTCAAAATTGCGCGACCAACGCAAGATCAATTCGTGGAGTCGTTCTTCTTCAAATTGCACAACATCAGCCGGACGATCGATCAACTCTGCATTGATCACGCCTTCGTGCAGTTTTTCGGCATATTCAATAGCTCTTGGTTTGTCGTTTTGATACATGTGAACGAGTGAACGTAGAATATGCATCCATTGTTCTTTCGGAAAATAGGTACCACCATAGATCGGACGACCATCCGGAAGAGTAAAGCAATTCAATGGCCATCCACCGCGCTGCGTCATGATTTGAACCGCAGTCATATATACTTGGTCCACGTCGGGACGCTCCTCACGGTCCACTTTTACATTGATAAAGTGTTTGTTCATCAATTCAGCGACTTCTTCATCTTCAAAACATTCCTGTTCCATGACGTGACACCAGTGACAAGCCGAATAGCCTACACTAATAAGTACCAGTTTGTCTTCGTTTTTTGCTTGTTCAAAAACCTGATCCGACCAGGCGACCCAGTTAACCGGATTGTGCGCGTGTTGCAGCAAGTAAGGAGACGTTTCGTGGATGAGAGCGTTTGTGTGCATGATGTAAAATTAGGAAATACAAATTAGGAGTTAGGGATTATGAATTAGGGATTATGAATTTTGTATTTGCTCCGTCAACGTGTTACGCCGACTGAGTGTTCTGACCTTAAAATCTTGTTGGTTCGAATCAATCGCAGAGTCAGAACGTACCGAAGTCGGTGGTTCTTTTTTCATTGAAAAAAAACTTCCGTTCATTGAATATCAGTGAGTTATAAATTTCATACGAGAACTAACGCAAATCCAGTGGTGGCAAGGCTTTAAGACGTCGATCAATGATAAAAAGTAATCGACGAATAACAATATGGTCATGATGAATGTTGGTTTTGTATAGATTAAGCTCATAACTTTGTCTTAGTTAATCGCTGAAGAAGAAGTGATCTTTTGAATCGATCGACCGGAAAATTTTAACTTAATCTAACCACTATGCCTTTGGCTCGACACATTGTATTGTGTGTGGCGTTGGGAACATACGCTTCACTTTTAGGACAAACCCATCAGACATGCTTAAATGCCGGATTTAATGCTTTTGACAATTATGGAAATGGTAATGCGGCAGCTGGAGTGTGTATTTGGGAGAATCCTCCTGGTTCGGGAAATACGGTGTGTTCATGGGGAAATAGTTCGATTAGTTGGGAATTAGCATGTAGAAATAATTGTCCGGAGGCTATATTTTATTTCGGGACGGGAAGTGCAGGAAAAGATTATTGTTTGAACGTGATTTTACCTTTGCCAATTGAGTTGGTTGACTTTAAAGCGGAGAATAAGGGTCCTTTCAACATGATCACTTGGAAGACCAATAGCGAGATCAACAGTGATTATTATGTGTTGTTTAATTCTACGGACGGCATGGATTGGCAAACGATTGTGGTGATGCAGGGAGCAGGCAATTCTGATCGCGAATTGACGTATGAAGCCAATCATTACGGACCGGATCAAGGGATGAATTATTACAAGTTACAGCAGTTCGATTACGACGGGTATGTTTCAGAATACGGTCCGATTGGAATAGAGACAAAAAGTGTGCACTTGGAAGCGCGGTTTAGCGACTGTTATCCGAATCCTTCGACGAATGCCTTTTATTTTCAATACACCGGATTGAACACACAACAGGCCATTGAATTGAATATTATAAATATGTTAGGAGAGATTGTTCAAACAGCAACTTTCGATTCCTTCAACAAATACCAGGGCATAGCGATCAATACCGATCACCTACCCACAGGATATTATCATGTTGTGCTGAAACAGGCTGAACACATGGAAACAAAGAAAATTGCCATTGTGCATTAAAGAGTATAAGTAGTAGTAGTTTTAGGTTCATTCGTTAGGTTAGGTCCCTTCGTGGGAAAAGAGTTAGATGGTATACAGGATCGCTAACTCAAGCACTAAAAAAGACTGTTTCGCACCCGCGGAGCGGTCTTTTTTTCTTGGTTTTCCTTTTCAACTCCTCCACTTGGCCAGCAATCAAAGCCTCCTTTCTGGCCCTGGACCAACCTTTGAGCTGTTTTTCTCTTTTTATTGCGATTAAAGGATCATGAATTTTTTCACTGTAAACCAGTTTAACAGGTAGTCTCAAAGTAGTGTACTTCGAACCATTGTTTCCTGCTTGATGTTCTAGAAATCTTCTTCCCAAAATATTGGTAACACCAACCCAATACCTATCATCACTGCAGAGCAGGATGTAAGCATATAAATACTTCATAAATAAGTGGTCTGGTATTGAAGATACGAAAAAATAAAACATTACGCCCCCTCGGTACGTCCAGCCAGAGGCTGAACACCCTGAAGCTATGGTCAGTGCATGAACGGTGTGCCGTTTTCGTTCGTGGAATTTCAAAAGAGCTTTAATTGTCAGTGTGACACAATAGCCACACCCTCAACTTATTAAATCGCACTGTTTTTTTAGAAAGTTAAATATTTCACACATTCTCCAGTTGCCTTGTATACACTGGGCTGTTGTTCGATGAAAGATGACATAATATCGTTAAATAGCTAAATAATATCGTTTGAAATATTTTGTTTTTCATTAATGATCTATATTTGCAAAAGATTAAATAATTGATATTCAATTAGTATATCAAGTTAATGACCGCCTAACTGAACAATTAAACAAAAAGGACCTCTATGCTGCTAAGTAGATTTTTAACTGTTTTATCAGTTTTATTTGTGCTGGCTCCATTAAGCGGACACGCGGGTGGAGCACTTTGTCTCTATGTGAATGGTTCAGGTGAAGCTGTTTGTTCACTCTATGGAAGTTCAGGATTGACTTCAGAAACAAGTTGTGCCGCAGAAGCCAGAGCTAGTAATCCAGCTTGTGGCTTGAATTTATCCGGTATTGATGCAAGTTGTGCATCAAATGTTTTTGGTTCTGTTGCTCGTTGTTTGGATGATGCGCCACCACACAATGTAACGGGTAGTACAACTCAAGCTGCATGTGAAGCTGCAGGTGATCGTTGGTGTCCTTCTACTTATTATTTCTTTTTTGTTGGGAATAGCGGATGTCAAAATTCTATATGTTCACAAGCACAAGGGGTATTACCCATAGAATTGATTCAGTTTCTAGGGAGTCCAATTGGAATGGATAATCATATAACATGGACTACCGGTAGTGAGCACAACAACAGTTATTTTATCCTTGAACATTCACAAGATGGTACTAATTGGAATCTTCTTGGAAATATCTCGGGTGCTGGAAATTCAACTGAAATTCTGGGATACAGGTTTATCCACAATGCTGTGGATCTAGTTGTTAATTATTATCGGTTGTTTCAGGTCGATTATGATGGTACCTTGGTAGGTTACGCCCCCATCTCCATAGACAACCGCGACCATAAGTTCGAAGGGTTATTCTCAGATTTTTATCCGAATCCGTCTGATCACTACATGTATTTTCAGTATGGCGGAAACGATTTTACCAATCCAGTTCAAATTGAGGTATTAAATTCAATAGGGGAAAAAATCATGGTGTATGAGGTGACAGAATTCAATAAATACCAGGGGATTCAACTGGATGCCAGTTTACTCCCCACTGGTTTATACACGGCTCGGATCCATCAAGGAGATGAGTTTGAAACCAAAAAAATTGTCATAGCGCACTAACACATTAAAGACCGTATGTTAGGTTAGGTAAATTCCTGCGGGAATTGTTAGTTGGTAGTACAGGACCACTAACACATCACTGAAAAAGACTGTTTCGTAAATACGGAACGGTCTTTTTATTTTCTCATAATGTAATCGTCGTAAATGGCTTAATGATAATTTATTAGCTACATATATTCATTCAGGGCCTCATTTTACCTGTTAAAAAAGAGACAGGTTTAGCCTTTAGTTTTTAAATAATTAACTTTGCAACAACCTTCAATGGTTTATTCCGTCTAAGTGGTTATTAATGAATATTTCAAACCTCATGCGATTACTACAATGTACTAGTATATGCATTTTATTTAACTGTTTATTTTTCAGTTTAAATGCTCAATACAATTTGCCCCCTGATGCCGTTTTAAAGGCAAAGACATCTTCCGATGTTGATTACGCTTTTAAGTTGATCGAAATTGAAGATTGGCAAGCGACTGATACTAAACTATCTGAAGCTCAATTCTTGATTGAGGACACCGAGTCTAATTGGGAAGAATTAAGAGCTTTCCCTGAGAAATACGCCTACTATCAAAAGGCAAAAGTATTTTACGATAACCTTAGTCCGCGCGTAAAAGCGGTTTTGACAACCGACGAGTTGTGGTATATCTATTTCTTCGATCAGGTATTAACTGAACGATTGACGAAATTTTAATTCTTGAAGCATGAAACTAATTTTTTACATAAAAAGTACTTTGACCTTTGTTCTGATTTTACTTTCAGGACTTGTTTTCGGACAGACATCACCACATTTAATTACTACGACTGGTGCGGGTTCTTTTACAGTACCTTGTGGGGTAACATCCTTGACAGTAGAGTGTTGGGGTGGTGGTGGTGCCGGTGGAGGAACAACTTCAAATCCTGGTGCAGGAGGAGGAGGAGGAGGAGGAGCTTATGTCATTAATACAATTACAGTAACCCCTGGACAAGTTATAAATTATACAGTAGGTGCTGGTGGGGCTACTGGTACCGGTAATGGTGGTAATGGTGGTAATACGACTTTTTCTACGCTAACAGCCAATGGAGGATCAGGTGGATTATCATTCGCAAATGGAGGAACAGGAGGAACAGGAGGAACAGGTTCTGGAGGCACAGTAACTAATGGGGGCAATGGAACTAATAGCACAGCAACGCCACTTTCTGGTACTGGTGGTACTGGTGGTACTGGTGGTGCTGGTGGTGCTGGGTTTACTGGAAATGCAAACGGAAACGCAGGTGCGGCACCTGGTGGAGGTGGCGGAGGTGCGTGTAAAAATGCTTCGTCAGGAGGTAACCGAGATGGTGGAGCTGGCGCGCGCGGTCAGATTAGACTTACCTGGACAGCATCACTAACTTGTTTAAGTCCAACAACAAACCAATCATATACAAACTGCGCTGCAAACTGGACAGATGGTGGTGGGGTTTCCGGGAACTATGCAAACAGCCAGAATTATACGGTTACTTTTTGTCCAACTAACCCAGGGGATGCAGTTAGAGTGGATTTCTTAAGTTTTGCAACCCAAGGATCGGGAGGAACCTGTAATGATTTTCTGGATGTTTGGATGGCGAATTCCAATGCAGGTCCTAATGCAGACCGTTTTTGTGGAACTCTTTCCCCCTTTACTATTATTTCGACTAGTCCGGATGGCTGTTTGACATTTCAATTTACCTCGGATGGAAGCACTGTAGCAGCAGGGTGGAATGCGATAGTATCTTGTGTTACAGGTTGTACGAATCCGACTGCTTCAGTAGCAGGTAGTCCGATTGTGAGCATTTGTCCAGCAACAGCTGAAAATCCGGGTAGTTTAACGGTTAATTTTGACGGTTCAGGTTCTACTGCTGGATCTGGATGGTCTTTAGCCGGATATGATTGGGATTTTGGGGATGGCGCAACGGCAACAACCGGTGGTGCAACAACTTCTCATACTTACCCGGGACCTGGTGTATATATTGCAACTTTAATCGTACGGGACAACAATACGGGAATTTTTCCAACCGGCTGTCCAAGTACAAATAGTGCCTCTCGCGTTATTCAAGTAATACCAGAACCAAGTTTTAGTGGAACAACAACATCACCTGTAGCTACAACCTGCGGGAACTGTGCTACTCTTACAGCTCGGGCTACTTCTCAAAATTATGTTCAGCCACTACCTGAAGTAGTGACAGGCGCCGTTGCTTTACCGGATGGAACGGGTGTTTCGTATACGTCTGGAGCCGATTACAGCGGGTATTTTCAACCTGGGGCAACCGTGACTCCCGGTTGTTATCCTACAGTGTGCTTCAATTTGGAACATTCATGGGCAGGAGATTTGAATATTGAATTGATTTCGCCAAACGGAACAATTGTCCGATTGTTCCAAGGTGGAGGAGCATTTAATAGTCGAAAATTTGGAGATTGTGTGAATGGATCGGATGCAAATCCTGTTGTTCCAGGTTGTGGAAGAAATTACTGTGTTGTTAATAGTGGTGGTGTGGCCTGGACAAGTGCGACTTCTACTGCAACTTCACCTTGTGCCGGGTATGCCGGACCTTGTGAAGCCGGGAATTATTATATTTCTCAAACGTATAATTCATTTGCAGCTTTTTCCGCATTTGACGGAAATGATTTGAATGGAGTATGGACATTAAGGATAACCGATAATATTGGCGCAGATAACGGGGTTCTCTTTGGTTGGAGTATGACCTTCCCGCCGGGATGTTACCGAGATTTAGCATTCATAACACCGGACATTTCGAGTGTGACTTGGCAAACACATACAGGAGGAGGTCCGGCAGTTCCTGCTCAATCACCTTCTTCAATTGGTGTTTCAGACCCTGGTCCGGATCCTTGTCCGGGTGGTCAAAGCTGTCTTGGAACACAGGTTACGAATACAATTAACTTATGTACGTTTAATTCGATCGGAGCGTTTACTTATGATTTTATTGCTCAGGATGAGTTTGGTTGTCAATTCGAAAGAAGTATAACTGTCAATGTAGATTGTCCACTTCCAATCGAATTGCTCGAGTTTGGCGGAGTGATCGAAGGTGCGAATAACCGTTTGTACTGGACGACAGCAAGTGAGGTGAACAATGATTATTTTACCTTGGAGCGTTCAAGGGACGGAATGAATTTCGAAGTCTTAGCAACTATTCAGGCAGCTGGAAATAGTAGTCAAGTATTGAATTATCACAACTATGATTACCACCCACATCCAACTGTTTCGTATTACCGTTTGAAGCAAACCGACTTTGACGGAGAATATAGCTATTCACAGACCATTGCGCTCAGCCGAACTAGTACTGTGGCAACAGTATCTGATCTATTCCCGAACCCTGCACATACAGGAGTGAATTTTGATCTCAATACGCCTAAGGCCGGTGTAGTTCAAGTGTTGATGTATGACAATTCAGGAAGATTGATTTCCAGTAATTCATTTGAAGCTCATGTCGGAAGTAATTCCTACCACATGGACATACAGAACTTAGCAACAGGAGTGTACAATGTGGTGGTTGAATTTGATCAGCTGGAAAAAAGAGAAGTCAAACAGTTGATCAAACAATAAATAAAATTGAAAACTTTCACAAGGCCGTCTCCAATGAGATGGCCTTTTTGCTTTAACAAGTTATGTAGTTGATCAGAATAGAACTTTACAATTGATACTTTTAAGCATTTCATTTCACCTAACAATACGGCTAAAATGCTAATGACAGAAAGGTAATAAACACATAATAGGGCATTTACATTATTGATGTTTAGTTAAATAAACTATCAAAATTTGTTTGTTGATAAATTCCAGTGTAACTTCGCATTAAGTTTAAGTAAAACTTGGTAGCTTCTGTATGAGCTGTACCTTAACAATTTAATGAACCTAACTGCTGCCAAAGCAGCTAATACATACGATTATGACACGAAACCTACTTAAATCTGCGCGTTATTTTGTGGCTATTTTATTTGTCTCACTTGGATTGAACGGGTGGGGGCAGACTGTTCAAACTTTTACATCCTCTGGCTCATGGACTGTTCCTTGCGGAGTAACTTCAGTTACTATCCAAGTGTGGGGAGGAGGAGGAGGAGGAGGA
>DAISYB010000005.1:0-71075 GCA_036825545.1 Crocinitomicaceae bacterium
TTAGTGCTAGAAAAACTAGTGCTATAATTGATTTTTTCATCCTGCGATCTTTTTTCAGTTAAGTGAAAAAACATTCAACTAAGTACTGCATACCCAGCTCCTTTCACTCAAATTCTATCAATCGCTAAAAATAAAAACTACAAAAATCCCCTTCAATAAGGGTTACTACGTGATTTTTGATCCTCATACAATTTTTTGATCCACGTTAAACCAAAAACCGCGTTTAAATACCCCCTCAGACACGAAAAAAGCTGCCCCTATAGAGACAGCTTCTTCGTTATTCGTAAATAAAATCTTATTCTGTTTTCATGTCAATGAACTGGAATTCACGGTATTTTTCTTGATTATCAAAATCCCCATCATACTTTGGACCAGCAACTGTCGATGACACAACTTTCACTTTCACTTTGTCTGAAAGACCTTTTGAGGCGAAATAGTTGTTCAGTTCTTTCTCCATTTTTTGAGCACGAGAACGCGCCAACTTATCGTTCGATCCAAAAGTTCGTGTAGGAACATTCGAAGCAGATGAATAAATTGAAATAGTCACTTTTTCTCTACCACCTTTCAATTGTTGTTCAACCTGATTCACAAACTGCTGAAGTTTACCTTCATTTACAGCTAGTTTATCAGCATTGTATTCAAAGAAGTGTTTGAAGCTGATGTCTTGCGGCGGCAAAGGCTCAGAAATCGTACTAGAACAAGTAGCGGTTTGACCAATTGCATCAGTCACTGTAACTGTGTATTCTCCTTTTTTCACTCCATTGATATCCTCTGACTTCGCACCATTCGACCAACTGAATGAATACGGTTCAACTCCACCACTCACAGTTGCATCTACTTTACCGTCAGATCCGCTAAAAACGGTTACGTTAGTACCCTTACACGCGATAGACACCGGCGGAGGAGTCTTGATATAAGCCAAATAGATGTCAGCCCTTTCCGATTCACGGTTCGAAGACCAATAAATCTGATTTCCGGCAACCGTAAAGAAAGCGTCAAATTTCGGTGAATTGATTTTTGATCCAAGATTCACCGGCTTTGACCAGCTCGACCACGAACCTTGTTTTACAGAGTAAAAAATATCAGCATCACCTTGTCCACCGTGACCATTACTGGAGAAAAACAGTGTATCCTGAGATTTATTCAAGAAAGGCGAAATCTCAAATCCTTTTGAATTGATCACATTTCCCATATGAACAGGAGTTGACCATGTACTACCGGATTTTGTACTCACATACAGATCCTCTTCACCAATGCTATTTGGTCCCTTATAAGAGATGATAATCACATTTTCAGCATCATTAACATGAAACCCATAGAAATCACCCTCAATATCTAATCCAGGGATTTCCAGTTTCTTAGGTGATTCCCAACCGCTTCCTTTCTGTACAGAAGTAGCGATTCCTTTTTCAGTATCCTTTTTCCCACTATATGCATTCAGTAAATAAACCGTGTTTCCATCGCGACTTAAGCCAAGTACAGCATTGTTAAAGTTATTATTCAATCCCTTAACCTTTTCGCAATTCGTGTAATTACCGCTTGCATCACGTTTGCTATACCAGATGTCTTGATCAAACTCACCTCCGGTATTATTGGCATCATGCGTTCTGGTAAAATATAAAATTGAGCTATCCTTTGAAAACACCGGCATGCTTTCTTCAGCCGGTGAATTTACGGTCCCGCCTAAACGTTGGGGTGTCGTAATATCCCAAAATTGTGCATTCACATTCGTACCCACTGCCACTAAAACAGCAAGTAAAGTGATTTTCTTTTTCATAAATAGAAGTATCGATTATAGTAAGTATTGAGTAATTCTTAGCGTCCTAACATTAAACCTAGAACGATTTCATGTCCACCTGATGTGTATTGTTTAATACGCGAAATTGAAAAGTCGTATGAATACCCAAACTTAAATCGTTCACTAATATTCAAACCAACCATTCCAATAACTGCATCAGTATTTCTATACGAAATACCCATCCATAACCATTCTTTGTATTCCAATTGTAACGAACCTTCAATTGAAACTGGAGCTGGGGTCATTAACTTCACCAATGCGGCAGGCATCAATGTCAGGTTGTCATTCAATGGGAATTTATAACCTGCCGTGAAATTCATGTGCATCTGCGTATTGAAATTCGCCGTACCAGATCCAAATTCCACAAAATCCTTGGAAAGATGGTCAGCACTTACACCAAAGAAGGCATTTTTAGAGTAGAGATAAAATCCTGCACCGATATCCAAAATGTACTTATTAGACGAATTCAAATACAATTGATCGTATGTTGCATCATTGTATCCCAATGTTGGATCTACAATATTCAATACTTGCGCTTTGTCTCTTAAAAATGTATTGTTTGAAAGACCAATGCGAGTACCGAACGATAAATTGTAGTTCTTCGAAACTGGTAAATGTATTGCATACGTCCCGGCAACATTCAAACGTCTAAAAGCTCCGTACTGATCTGCTAAAACTTGACCTCCAACAGCATGTTTCAACTTCCCGGTTTTTATTTCAGGGTTGCGAACGATCCCACCACTGGTGCGTAAAGCAGGATTATAAACCGTTTTTGGTTTTTTTGTTAATACAGTTGTCCCGGAGAGATAAGCTGTACGAGGAGCATCATCTAGACCTAGCCATTGCCAACGACCGCTCATGGTGATATCAACAAAATCATAAACACCCGCAGCTGCCGGATTCACCATGAATTGATTGCGCAAGTACTGACTGTATTGTGGTACCTGCTGAGCATGAGATACGCCCATCAATCCCAATAATCCACCTATTAAAATTATTTTTTTCATCTTAATATCCTTTTTCAGTGTTTATTATTTCTTAAGAATAGTAACTGTTCCAGTTAATGAATCCTTATCGTCATTGTTCAGCTCAATAGCAAAGTAGTATGAGCCAACTGGTAAAGCTTCACCTTTATATGTTCCATCCCATTGTGACGAAGAATATGGCCCATCAACTGATGAATCATGTTCATAAATCAGGTTCCCCCAGCGGTTGTAAATACGAACGATATTCTTTGGATAAACATTGTCCAAATCAACAATTTGCCATGTTTCGTTCACACCATCACCGTCCGGAGTAAAGGCCGTAGGAGTCGTAATATCACAAACATTGATGGTTATGATCACGTCACTCGCAGGCCCCTCACATCCCATTAGCGTTTCAGTTACATAGTATGTCGTAGTACCTTCTGTTGAAGCAGGAGTGAAATTGTTTCCTGTACCTAAAACTGCTCCAGTCGAACTATACCAAGTCATAGTTCCACCTGTACCACTTGCTGTCATTGGTGCTAGTGTCCATGCCGAACAATAAGTTGAATCGGATCCCGCATTCGGTGCATCAGGAATTACATTTACAGTAATTGTCTGTGTACCACTTGCAATATTAGAACATCCTGCATCCGTGACTTCAGTTACTGTATAAATTCCGGCAGCATTACCTAAACTTATTGGACTCGAAGATCCCGTTGCTGTCTGTGCAACTCCATTCAACGTATAGCTAATTGTCCAGTCAGCCGTTCCGGTTACTTCAACTTCGATTGGAGCTACAGCATCACCCTCACAATAAGTGGCACCTCCAGAAATAGCGGTAACTGTTGGAAGAGGAGTAATTGTAACTGTGAACGATACTTCATTATCACAATTCCCAATGTAATCATAAATGTATACAGTCTGATTACTTGTCAATTCGTCACCTGCATCCCACGTTGTGCCTCCTCCCGCAGTTTGAGAGTAATAAGCCTCATTTCCGGTCAAATAAGTACCTGTAATCATTGGCAATGTATAGCTATCACAAGCAACTTGAGGACCCGGATTATCCAGTAAAGGAGTATTATTGATCGTGATTTGGAAAGTTTCTTGATCGAAACATGTTCCATCAATATCATAAAGATATAAAGTAACAGTTGAGCTTATGACATCACCTGCATTATACGAAGTACCTGTTCCACCGGTTCCTGTATAAAACGCCTCATTACCGGTTAAGTTCGTACCAGTAATAGCCGGAAGTGTATATTGATCACATGCAACAGCCGGTGAAAGCGGAGCAATGTTAGGCGCTCCAGGATTCAACAATTCAACGACATCTGGATTTGTTCCTGAACATCCGTTACTAGTAATTACAAAGTTGGCATAATCTCCAGCATCCAACCCTGAAAGGTTATAATTCCCAGAACCATCTGTTGTAATCGATACTACCCCTGATGATACTAGGTCATCTGTATAGGTTAAGTCATATGTCGTATTCGCATTCAAACCAGAAATCACGATAAAACCATCTGATCCATTACATACTGATGGGTCTGTACCATTCAAGGTAAATACCGGTACTTCAAAGATTGTAACTGAAGTAGTGACATCCTCGGATGGACAGCCAGCTGATCCCGGAATCGTATAAGTCACGGTGTAAACATTCGGTTGTGAAGTAGAAGGCTCAATACTTCCAGAAGCTACATTCAAGGTTAATCCCGCAGGTGTTGAACTGAAGTCACCTCCCAAATATGCTCCAGTACCACTAAGGTTTACAGCTTCAAAACCTGGGTCTGACTCACAGAATGGATCATTGTAAGAAATTGTTGCCGTTGGTGCTTCAGTAATAGTCACAGATGTATTAGCAGTGACCTGTGGACAACCATTGGCAAGAGGAATGGTGTAAGTTACTGTGTAAGTACCACCTATGCTTGATGAAGCATCAATATCGCCAGTTGTCGGATCTATAGACAAACCTACAGCTGAAGAATAGGACCCCGTAGTCCAGTTTCCTGTTCCAGAAGCATTAACAGTCTGCAAAGTTGCATCAGATGTACAGAATGGATCCATATAATCGATTGAAGCAGTCGGCAATAGAGTAATTTCAACAGTTGTTGTAACATCTGATGCAGGACATCCACCTGACGCTGGAATCGTATACGTAACAATGTATGATCCAGGAGTACTCGAAGATGGTGTTATTGCTCCAGTAACCGTATTTAGTGTTAAACCAGCCGTTGAACTAAAGTCTCCTCCAAGATAAGATCCTGTTCCTGATTGATTCACACTTGCAGCACCACCAAAATTTGTACAGAATGGATCTGCATAATCAATAGTTGAAGTCGGGTTCAGGGTAACGGTTACGTTTGTATTAGCAACAACATCCGGACATCCAGCAGATGCTGCGATAGTATAAGTTACAGTATATACTCCACCAGTACTAGTAGATGCATCTATTTCACCAGTAGTAGCATCAATAGACAGTCCTGCAGAGGAAGAATAAGAACCCGTAGTCCAGTTTCCTGTTCCAGAAGCATTAACAGTCTGCAAAGTTGCATCAGATGTACAGAATGGATCTGCGTAATCGATTGAGGCAGTCGGTAGCTGAGTAACTTCAACTGTTGTTGAAACATCTGATGCAGGACATCCACCTGACGCTGGAATTGTGTACGTTACAGTGTATGATCCAGGTGTACTCGAAGACGGCGTTATTGCTCCAGTAACCGTATTTAGTGTTAATCCCGCTGTTGAACTAAAGCTCCCTCCAAGGTAAGAACCAGTTCCTGATTGATTTACACTTGCTGCACCACCAAAATTTGTACAGAATGGATCTGCATAATCAATAGTTGAAGTTGGACCGGCATTAATAACAACTGATGTAGTCGCATCAACTGAAGAACATCCACCAAACGCTGGTGTAGTATAGGTAACGGTATATGTGTTCGGAGTGCTTGCATTAGGATTGACTTCTCCAGTTGTAGGATCAATTGCTAAACCTGCCCCCGCTGAAAATGTTCCACCTAAGTAATTATTTGTTCCATTCAACACAACAGCTTGAGGAAGCGTTTCTGAAACACAGAAAGGATCTGCATAATCAATAGTTGCTGTTGGTAATGGCGTTACCGTTATACTCGTAGTTGCATCAACTGATGGACATCCACCTGCTGCAACAGTTGAATAGGTAATGGTGTAGGTGCCAGGTGTACTCAAATTTGGTGTAATTGAACCATTAAAGGTATTAATTGAAACCCCAACCGGCGCAGAAAATGATCCACCTGTATAGGCATTTGTGCCTGATAATGAAACAACTTGTGGCGTTGAATTATCCACGCACCAAGGACTTGTTGCATACGAAATTGTTGCAGTTGGGCTCGTATTGATTGTAATTTGGAAGTTCTCTTGATCTGTACATGCACCGTTAGCATCGTATATGTACATTAACATCGTTGAACTAATAACGTTACCTGCAAAATACTGTGTACCAGTACCATTTGGTCCACTCCAATAAGATGGATTGTTCAAATCCGTACCGGTAATCGCCGGTAAAGTGTAAGTTCCATCACAAATAACTTGATCAGCAATGTCAAAAACATCAGGAGCCCCTGGATTTGCTAAGCTAACTGATGTTGCACTTGTTCCTGCACAGCCAGTTGAGACTAGTGCTATTAAGAAGTTATCATACGATCCTGCACTCAAGCCTGAAATGGTGATTTCACCTGAACCATTACTCATCAAATTGAATGGTCCTTGCGGCACACCGTCATCATTATAAGAAACGTTATAAGAAGTACCATTTTCTAATCCTGAAATAACAATGAAACCGTTGGTACCATTACAAACTGTTGGACTCGTACCGGCTAAAGTAAATACCGGAATCGGATTAATTGTAACAGATGTTGCAACATCTGTTGCTGGACATCCTCCAACTAGTGGAATAGTATATGTAACTGTATAAGTTCCAGGTGTGCTTGTTGATGGAGTAATTGCACCATTCGCTGCATTCAATGTTAAACCTGCAGGAGTTGCTGAGAACACACCACCGGTATAAGCTCCAGTTCCGTTAAGCGTGACTCCTTGAGCAGTAGTAACACTCGTACAGAATGGATCGGCATAATCAATTGTTGCAGTTGGTTGAAGTGTAATAACCACACCAGTTGTAACCGGAACTGCACTACAACCACCTGATGCAGGAATAGTATAAGTAACCGTGTATGAACCTGGCGTACTTGACGAAGGTGTTACTGTTCCACTCACTCCATTTAATGATAACCCAATTGTTGAAGAAAAAGTTCCTCCCGTATAAGCCCCAGTTCCAGAAAGTGAAACAGTCTGAGGTCCATCCGTTGAACAGAATGGATCTGCATAATCAATTATTGCCGTTGGAGCTGCTGTAATTGTAACCGACGCTGTAGCTTGCACAGCAGGACACCCCCCTGAAGCCGGAGTGGTATAAGTTACTGTATAAGTACCCGGTATGCTTGTTGATGGTGTTACCGCACCAGTGGACGCATTTATGGTTAATCCGGCTGGAGCAGCTGAAAACGTTCCTCCTGTATATGCTCCAGTTCCATTCAAAGTAACAGGCTGCGCTGTTGCAACTGTAGTACAGAATGGAGATCCAGCATAACTAATTGTTGCAGTAGGCAAAGGCGTAATAATGACTGGTGTTGTTACCGGAACAGCAACACAACCACCTGAAGCTGGAATCGTATAAGTCACCGTATAAGATCCAGGCGTACTAGATGAAGGGGTTACAGTTCCTGTAGATGAGTTGATTGTTAAACCTGCTCCTGCCGTAAATGTCCCACCAGTATACGCTCCAGTTCCGGAAAGTGAAACAGTCTGAGGTCCATCTGTGGAACAGAATGGATCTGCATAATCAATTACTGCTGTAGGAGCTGCTGTAATTGTAACCGATGCGGTAGCTTGTACAGCAGGACAACCCCCTGAAGCAGGTGTAGTATAAGTCACTGTATAAGTACCCGGTGTACTTGTTGAAGGTGTTACTGCACCTGTAGAAGCATTTATGGTTAATCCCGCTGGAGCAGATGAATACGTTCCTCCTGTATATGCTCCAGTTCCATTCAAGGTAACAGGCTGTGCTGTTGCAACTGTTGTACAGAATGGAGATCCAGCATAACTAATTGTTGCAGTAGGCAAAGGCGTAATAATGACTGGTGTTGTTACCGGAACAGCAACACAACCACCTGAAGCTGGAATCGTATAAGTCACCGTATAAGATCCAGGCGTACTAGATGAAGGGGTTACAGTTCCTGTAGATGAGTTGATTGTTAAACCTGCTCCTGCCGTAAATGTCCCACCAGTATACGCTCCAGTTCCGGAAAGTGAAACAGTCTGAGGTCCATCTGTGGAACAGAATGGATCTGCATAATCAATTACTGCTGTAGGAGCTGCTGTAATTGTAACCGATGCGGTAGCTTGTACAGCAGGACAACCCCCTGAAGCAGGTGTAGTATAAGTCACTGTATAAGTACCCGGTGTACTTGTTGAAGGTGTTACTGCACCTGTAGAAGCATTTATGGTTAATCCCGCTGGAGCAGATGAATACGTTCCTCCTGTATATGCTCCAGTTCCATTCAAGGTAACAGGCTGTGCTGTTGCAACTGTTGTACAGAAAGGTGTACCTGCATAACTAATAGTCGCAGTTGGCAATGGAGTTACAGTAACGGTCACTTGACTTGAAAGTGTACAGTTATCATCTGTTACAGTCAATGTTAGCACTACTGGTCCAGTGACGCCTGGCGGTGGCGTAAATGTAGGGTTGAGAATATTCGGGTTGGATATTCCGGCTTGTGCAGCTAAAGGAGATGCGGTCCAAGAATAGGTGGTTGGCCCCTCATTATTGGAAACTGTTCCATTCAAATTGGCTGAACCGGTAGAACAAATTGTTTGGTTTGTACCCGCATTGACAATCATCTGACAACATATTGCTGCAGCATTGTATACATCAGGTAAATCTGCTGCACAACCTAGGTTTGACCAACTACCAATTTCACCGTCAGCGTATGTCTTCATAGTGACGGCACAGTTGGTACCATTTTGACAGTCTGAACGAACAGTCAAATTGAAGCATACTGACCAAGTCAATCCGCCACCGGTTGCATCACAATTCCCCATTGCACCCATTCCATTTCCATCTCCCCATGAACTATCAGGGTCCATTCCGGCAGTTTGTGAAAAAAACCAACCTGCGCCAACATTATAAACTGGGTTGTTATACTGAACCGAACCGGCCGGCCACCAAGCCCATGCCCCGGTTCCGGCGTACATGGTTCCTGCCACAGCTAGTGGTGTTGTAATATTTACGGGTTGACCTGTAGCGGTAAATGAAGAAGGCGCCCAGCAATCACCAAAAGTTGGAACTATACCTTGCAACCAGTTGCAGTTTGCCTGGTTGTATTGATTGATGTTGTAACAAAAAGAAACAACCTCTCCAGGTTGATAAGGACCCGCCAATGGAGACCCCATAGATGTATTTGTAACCGTTAGGGCGCTATTCACATTACAAGCTGAATTGTCAGCTAAAGGTGTTAAGCAAATATTAAAGTTACCTGATTGTCCACTTTGTCCAGATACAGCAATTAATAGTGTTGCCCCTGCTGGAACAGCCATGTTTCCTGTTGCAGCTCCTCCAGCGCCCTGATAACATTCATTTCCATCATTGTATAAAGTATATGTATTACAATTAGTCGTTCCAAACACCATGAAATATGGATTCGCAAATGATGCACCCGTAATATTTACGGTCATTGTTGCTGCTCCCGGTGGAACAGTGAACTGAAACCATGCTGTTGCTCCTGTAAAATCATAACAGTTGTTTCCGGGAAAATCCGGCCCTGAAGCTGCACCCGTGTTACATTGATTGTTCAAACAGGTTTGAGTACCAACTGTTAATGCCGGGAAAGTAATTGGCGCATTACATGTTGTCAATGAGCCTGGGCACTTCAATCCCATAAGTGCAGTTGTTGGTTTCCCAATAGACTCTGCAGTCAATGTCATTGGACTGTAATCCGACTTCGACTGAGAAATTGCCATTAAAGGAAAAAGGAAAGCCCCTAAAAGCAGTAGATAACCGGCTATTTTATTTGCCATAATGAATTAGGTTATAGATTAGATTCTTAAATTTGGGTGCCAAGTTAAACATTTAACAGATTATTATCAAAATGAATATTAATTCTTTTCAATGAAATGTTAATTCAAAAGTATGTTTTGCAATCTTTTAAGGCAGGGAAGGCAATAATTTCACTAAAAGTCTAAGTTTGTCAAAAAAATAACATGAAGAGGATACAACTTTTGATTATTTTATTATTTATCATTTCAGGTCTTGCCTCTCTGATTTACCAAGTCGTCTGGTTTAAACAGTTATCCTATTTTTTAGGTAGCACGACTTATTCTCAGTCTATTGTTCTTGCTACTTTCATGGGCGGATTAGCATTAGGCTCATGGTATTGGGGGAAGAAAGCCGATAAAAGCTCAAATCAACTAAAGATTTTCGCTTATTTGGAAATTGCTTTGGCATTCTACTGCTTCTTTTATCATCAGATATTTGAAATTTCATCCAATTTGTTTTTCACCGTCGCGACAAGTGCCTCAATGGCTCCCGATAGTGCATCAGTATTAGCTGTTAAATTTTTTATAAGTGCAATAACCATTTTACTACCTACTTTTTTGATGGGAGGCACACTGCCTGTTCTTGTACGATTTTTAACGAATTCCTCAAATCAAATAGGCAAGAATGTAGCTATTTTGTATTTTGTAAACAGTTTAGGAGCTGTTTTAGGGACGGGAATTGCTGGTTTTTTTCTTTTGCAATACCTTGGGTTAAAACTTACTACCTATTTCGGTGCAACTATTGAATTATCGGTAGGAGTTATTGCCTTATTCTTGGCGTTTAAGTATAAATCATCCCAACCCACTTTATCAGAAAAAGGCAAGGAATTATCTTCTCCAACTCAAAACGATGTGAGTAGTGTGGAATCTGCTTTCTTAAGTCATCGAACAGTATTGATATTAGCCTTACTTTCAGGTGTAAGCGCTATGATTTATGAAGTTGGTTGGTTGCGATTGCTGATCCCTATTCTAAGCTCTTCAACTTATTCCTTCACTATCATTTTAGTGACATTTATAACAGGTATTACAATCGGAAGTTATATTGTTTATAAATTCAATGACAGAATCAAGAAAACACTTTTTACGATTGGATTATGTCAATTGGGTATTGTTTTGAGTTTATTAATAACACTTCCTCAATTTGAAAAGGTACCTTATTGGATTTGGAGTTCATCTGAAGGAATATTAGAATCAACCTATCCCTTTTTTCAATATATTCTGATTCAAGTTTCATATGTATTTCTACTATTAATAGTTCCAACTATTTTTATGGGAATGACTTTGCCTCTATTGAGCCGATATGCATCAAAAGTTAAAGAGACCGCTGGCGAAACTATCGGTAATCTATTCGCAGTGAACACTATCGGAACAGTAATTGGCTCATTAGCTGCGGGATTACTTTTGGTTCCTCACATTGGGATTAGGTACACTATTGAACTTGCTGTTTTGATTAATCTGCTCATGGCGATTATATTGATTAGAGCCTCAAAAGGGAGTGAATTTCGAATAAAAATTGCAGCTTTAGGTATTGTCCTTATAACTTCAGGATGGTACTTTATGAGAATGAGCAATGAAAACTGGGGGCACGCCATCATGTTATCTGAAATACCAAGACAAATCAATAGAGTACAGGCTCCATCTAGTTACGATGAATTCTACACGAATGCTACAAAAGGGGATACAATCCTCTACTATAAAGAAGGTATTGGCGGAACAATTGTAGTCGCCACAAATGGCCGCGAGACATTTTTGACAACCAACGGAAAAGGTGATGCTAATACAGTTTCTGATTTGAGAACACAGGTTTCACTTGGATTAACACCCATAACACTCCATGCTAAGCCGGATTCAATTTTTGTAATCGGTTTTGGCGCAGGTACAACAGTCGGTCATGCCGCAAGTCATCCTTCAGTGAAATATGCAGAAGTCGCTGAAATTTCTTCAGAAGTTGTTGATGCCTCGGTCCACTTCAACTCAATCAATCAAAAACCCCTTGAGAATAAAAAAATAAACGTAATCAGGGATGATGGTGTTTCAGCACTGCGCTTATCGAAGAAAAAGTTTGATGTCATCATTAGCCAACCATCTAATCCATGGTCAGCAGGTGTTGGAAACCTTTTCACTGATGAGTTTTTTAGAGATTGTAAATCAAAATTGAAACCGGGTGGTTTTGTAGCCCAATGGTTGAACCTTTATGAAATTGACGACAAAAGTTTGCAGTTAATCTTCCGCACTGCTCTCGGTAGATTTTCCAATTTGAGCCTTTGGCACATTGGAAGAGCTGATATCTTGTTGGTTTGTTCTGATCAAAAAATTGATCCGGACCTGCTGCGCATGCGAGAAAGTTATGAGCAAGTGAAAGAACAATTTCAATTAGCTGACATATACTCCTATAGTGCTTTCCTTTCACAACAATTAACGAATGATATTAGTCGCATTCGAAAATATGCAGGTGAAGGTGTTGTTAATTCAGAGAATCATCCCTATTTGGAAATGTGGGCACCTAAGGCATTTTTCTATAACTTAAACCCAAAAAAATTCATCTCTCTCGATGAAAGAAGAAATTTCAAAGACAGCAAACTGCTTTTGACACGCTATTTGAATTCAAAAGAGGTAAACAAGGAGGAAATTCTTCAAGCCGGACTTTTCCAATCGACAGGGGGCTCAAAGGAACTTGCCTATTACCTTGCAGATCTCAATCCTGAAATCTACCTTGCCTGGTCACAAAAAGCCAATCTGGCAGGTGATCAAGTTAAAGCTTTAGAATACATGGAATTGGCGCATAAAAAAGGAGCAATAGAAACCAAAGATATTACCCTTCAACGTATACGACTCTACGGAGAACAAGGGAAAACTGATCTTGCGCTCAAGGAGATTGAAAAGGCCCTCGTCGTAGATGCCAATTCTGCTGATCTCTATTATCAAAAAGGAACTTTACTCATGTCCCAAAACAAGATGGAAGAAGCAGAAAAACATCTTTTAAAAGCCATATCACTAAATCCTAAACTTGCTGATGCCTACAACAACCTGGCAACCATCAAAGGAATGAAACAAGATTATAAGGCCGTCATTGATATTTTAAATAAAGCTGTTTTACAAGACAATTCAAATTCCAAAATCTTCTTCAACAGAGGGTATGCAAAAGGATTTATGGGTGATTTTCAGGGGGCTGTAAATGATTTTACTCAAACTTTGATTCTTGATCCTGCCAATGGCAAAGCCCTTGTATTAAGAGGACGTGCTTATATTTCAATGGGCAAGAAACAGGAGGCCTGCAATGACTTTTTACGTGCAAAGAGTATTGGAACAGAAGGTGCGATTGAATCGATCAATCAATTCTGCCAGTGATCAATCCAAACAATCGCATGGTGCATCAAAAACGATCTGAACATGAGGCAATCGTTCTTTCATGTTTTGCTGAAATTTAGGACTGTAGCGTATACCACTTAGGTCAACTTTTTCCAATGATTTCAATTGATAAAATCCTTCAGGAAAAATCGATACGGGCGTATCCCATAGATCCAAATATTTCAAATTAACCAATGCCTCTATACTTTCAGGTAACCGATCAAACTGATTACGGTTGACTATTAATCTTTCTATTGAAGGAATACGTGTGATCACTAAGGGGAAAACTACTAACTTATTTCTATTCAGATCCAATGTCTTTAATTGGGTCATTTTACTTAGGAAATCAGGTAAATTCTCTAGTCGATTTTTACTTAGATCCAAATATTCCAGATTGATGAATTGCTCCAACTCCGTAGGCAGAGCATCGAGTTTATTCTTGGCAAGGGTAATGGCACGGATCGTATCAGGTTGTTCACTTTTCAACGCTTGTTCGAAAGTGAGAACAGTCCCTGAAAACTCTTGGGCCAGAAAAGCCTTAAACAGTGTCAGAAAGAATAAAACTACGAACCACTTTTTCATCTAGTTTCAGTTGATTTTGTAGATCTTCCAGGTCTTCAAAACGCCTTTCTTCTCTAATTCTTTGCAAGAGTTGTACCGTTATTGATTGTCCATAAATCTCGTGATGAAAATCAAAAATATGTACCTCAAGTCTTTGCTCATCACCAGCGCTTACTGTAGGCCGTGTTCCGATATTCATCATTCCCGGATAAATCCGATCGTCATGCTCAACCAAAACAGCGTAAACTCCATTTGCAGGGATTAATTTCAGATCGCCAATTACTTCAAGATTAGCTGTAGGGAAACCGATCGTTTGACCTAAAGCATCACCATGAATCACTTCGCCGGTAATCGAAAAAGATTCTCCCAAATACAAGTTTGCGGTTTCTATATCGCCACAATTCAAGGCAGTTCTAATTTTTGTAGAACTGACATTGACATCATCAATTTCTTGTGCTGGAATTTCAATTACTTCAAAACCATAGGTTTCAGAAACATCCTTTAAAAACTCCAAGGTCCCCTCTCTGTTCTTACCAAATTGATGATCGTAACCAATGACCAGCTTTTTGACATTGATCTGATTAACTAAATAGTCACGCACGAATTCGATTGCAGACAATCTGGAAAACTCTTTTGTGAACGGAACAACAATAACATTCTTCAGCCCCATTCTTCTCAATTTATCTACTTTTTCAGATTGAGTTTGTATCAGTTTAAGACCGTGACTATCTGGAAAGAGTACCATTCTTGGATGAGGATAAAAAGTAAAAAGTACTGATTCTCCACCTATTTTTTCTGCTTCCTGATTGAGTTGCTCAATAATCTTCTGATGACCTATATGTACACCATCGAAAGTTCCAATGGTTAACACTGGGTTAGGTATTGCTTTTAACTCATTGAAATCTTGAAAAACGCGCACAGATCAAATTATATAAGCAAAGGTAAAACAAAAACGGGGATCAAATTGACCCCCGTTATTTTGAATTACGCAAAAATTATCGAATAAGTGTCACGTTACCATGACCACTCAACTCTTTTCCATTTATTCCAGTTGCAATGTATGTATAAAAATACACTCCATCAGAAGCCTCATTACCGTTTACATTTCCATCCCATCCTGTAACCAAACCATTGAATTCAGATACGATGTTACCCCAACGGTTAAATACTTTTACAAGCAAGGCCTCAACATACATTGTTTCGATACTGAAAAACTCATTTACGCCATCACCATTCGGACTAAATACATTTGGTATATTAAGAATTGGATCAGGGAAAGGAATAATAAGAATGTGTAAGGTATCAAGATCAGAACAAATCCCATTATTTGCGGTTAATTGAACAACAGCAGTTCCTACTCCGGAATAAGTAATAGTTTGAATTCCGTCACTAGTTGTATTCAATATTTGTCCATTTCCAAAATTCCAAATGTAACTGGTTGCTCCTTCCGAATCATTAGACAAATTCACCACTAACCCTGGATAACCACTTTGTATATCCGCACTGACAGAAGCTATTGGAGGAATGACAACAGTGATCGAAACTTGATCTGTACTAACGCATCCATTTGCATCAGTTCCAGTGACAGTGTAGATTTGACTGCCCAATCCCGGAGTAAAAGACACTCCATTAGTTACACCATTAGACCATTGATAGGATGTACCCCCGGAACCATTTAACGTAACTGATTCACCTTGACAAATTGATAAATCTGAGCCTGCATTGATCACAGGAAGAGGATTAACAACAATAGTAGAAGAAGCACTTCCTGAACAACCATTTCCATCAGTGTAATTGTACGTTACTATCTGCGTACCTACTGAAGGGTCAAAATTTGATCCGGAAACACCTGTTCCACTAAAAACTCCACCCACAGGTGTCCCAATCAAAGGCAATTGTGGAGCGTCAACACAAACTGGATCATATGTGCCCGCGTTTACTATTGGATTTGGGTAAATATTTATTGTTACTTCATCAGAGTCGGTACAACCTCCGTCGGCTACATTCGTAACTGTTAGTGTGTAAACCGTTGTAATCGTAGTTGAGCCTGTGTTGACAATATTTACTGTTGGCTGTGCAATATTCGGATCACTCAATCCTGTTACTGGTGACCACTGATAGGTCATACCATCTTCAGCAGGAGATCCTAAAACAGTTGTGCCAACACCACAAAATGAGGCATCAATACCAGCCGCAGCAACCGCGGTACAACATGTGTTGGTAAATGCTACTGAAGCATCATTGGTACAAACAGTACCTCCATAAGCAATGGTTGCAGTCAATGTGAAATTCGTCGTGCCATTGGGAATATTCGTTACAGAAGGAGTCAAGCTTGTTGAAGCATTTGGTATTGTAACTGTTTGATCTGCCGTCCATAGGTACGAAACGTTTGCATTTATCGTAATTGGAGTCGTCAAGTTAGGACTAACAGGAACTTGAAAAATAGATGCTGTCGCTGCCGAACAAGAATTGTCATTAATCGGTGAATTTATGGCTCCTGATGTGTATGAAATTGAAGTTGGCGAACCACAAACAGATGTCAAATTTGAAAAAGTGATCGTGGCATTAGTTAAAGCACCGACATCCGCTCCAATACAGTCGTAAATCTGAACACGCCATCCGCCTTCTGCCGCGTTGCAGCCATAAAGTGCGCTCCAATTAATGGTCACATTATCACCATAAGCAGATGAATATCCGGAGTACGTACCTGTCAAGGGTGTACCAGCTGTACAGGGATTGATATTACCCACAAGGTTTGTCGTAAAACATAAATTGCTAACGTTATTTCCACTATTGCAACAACAGCCATTTGATGCATTAATAGCTTGTGGATGCGGCATCACAGGAATTGTTGGACTCCCACATGATGCTGGTCCAACCAAAAAGAAGCCAAGATCGGAAACATAGGTGTGATTAGCTGTAAAACAAACTGTAATCTGTGTAGAAGCATTAATCAATGATTCTGGTGGAGGTGGGTTGTAGTAGGTGAATGATCCGTTGACATTAACTGTCCCTGTAAGATTAGAACCATTGCATGCTATTGGGTTCTGACTAGCCGTCACAGTACTGTTCATATTCCAAACCCATGCGATGTAACACCCGACTAAAGTATTGGATGCATCATAGATTTGAACACGATACCCATCACTTGCAAGATTGTTAATAGTAGAACTTGTACCGTTCTCCGTGATGTAATTGTCCCATGAGGACGTGTTTTGATCATGGTAAAACCACTGAAATGTAAATGGTGCTGTCCCAGAAGGTGCATTTGCAGTGAGTGAGGCAGTATTATTTGCCAAACCATCTGCGCACCATATATAGATTGGATCATTTGAAGCACCATTCGTATAACTCGTCATTGAACTACCGGAATTCCCATTCGGTGTAATCTGTGCAAGAACAGATCCAACTAATATTATTCCGATGACAGAAAGAAAAAGAGTTCTCATAATTCGGATCATTTATTCTGTTTCAAAAATTGGATTCTCATTCTAACCGCTTTTAATTGTTCATTATAATAAACGATTCGATCTTCGGAAAACTCTGCATTTAATTTTGATTCAATAATATCAATAGCCCAAATACACTCTTCAAGTGACCAATTATTAATATCCCTTTTCTCAATTTCAGCAGTCCTTTTTGATTCAACAATTTCAACTCCTTTAGATTGATGGATAATTACTCCGTTCTCAAGTGTTATTGATTCAGAAGTTTGTGCCGAAAAACTACTTATATTCAGAAATAGGACAACAGAGAATAAGCTAAACTTATGTCTAGCAAATTGAGAAAACAATAGTCTATTCATGATTGAAACTTCTTAGGTAGAATACAAATTCTTATTACCCTCCAAATATAACTGTTTTGTTAATGTTAAAAAAATCTTTTTTCTCAGATCATTTAGTTCCAAAAATGAACATTTCAAATCTTTGCAAAAAAGAAAAAGGCTGTCCATTGTACAGCCTTCTCTCCTTTAATCTATTCGAATAATTATCTGATCAAGGTCACATTTCCATGTCCAGTAAGTTCCATGTCATTAATCCCAACGACCTTATATAGGAAGAAATAAACTCCATCACTCGCAAAATTACCATTACTTGTACCATCCCAAACCTCATCCAACTCAGTGATTTCAGCTACTTTATTCCCCCATCTATTAAAAATGGTAATTGAAAGTGAAACAGCGTACTCAGTATCTATGGTCCAATAATCATTTGACCCATCTCCGTTAGGTGTAAAAACATTAGGAATATGAATTATCGGATCCGGGAATGGAAGCACAACAATATGTACGGTATCGGTACTTGTACAGTACCCATTATCAGCAATCAACTGTACAATGTATGTACCCGTACCATGATAAACCATAGACTGCCCATTTGTTGTCGAACTTGTTGTATTCTGAGCATTCCCAAAGAACCAAGTGTAGGAAGTCGCATTTATTGAGGTGTTGCTGAAATTAACTTCTAATGGAGGTAAACCACTTTGCACATCTGCATTTACTAACGCTGTTGGAATAGGCACAACAGTAACAGTTACATCATCCGTACCAACACATCCATTTGCATCTGTACCGGTTACACTATAAATAGTAGACCCAACTCCTTGCATAAACGGCTGGCCATCTACCCCTCCATTCGTCCAAAGATATGAGACTCCGCCTGATCCATTTAATGTTACTGCAGTTCCTTCACAAACAGTGACATCAGCACCCCCGTTTATAGATGGAAGAGCATTTACAACTACTGTCATTTGATCAGTCCCCACGCATCCATTTGCATCAGTACCTGACAAGGTATAAGTCATAGTATTTGCAGGAACAAAGGATACACCATTTTCGATCCCTTCTGACCAATTCAATGTTCCCGCTCCTGACCCGTTCAACGTAACCGCCTCACCTGCACAAACACTTTGATCATTTCCAGCCACAATTTGAGGCAAATCTAAGGCAGTAATTATTACCTGATCGCTGTTTACACATCCATTTATATCTGTCCCGGAAACGGAATAAGTTGCTGTTGAATTAGCTGTAAAAGGAACTCCATTTACAACTGAACCCGACCATGAATAAGTGCTCGCACCGGCTCCATTTAATGTAACCATGGTCCCTTGACATACGGATTGATCCAGACCAGCCGAAACATTTGGTAATTGATTCACAACAAGATTGGCAGTACTTGTGCCACTGCAGCCATTCCCGTCGGTATATGAATAGGTGATTTGCTGAGATCCAACAGAAGGGTCAAAAACATTACCTGAAACACCCGTTCCACTGAATGAACCACCAGATGGGCTACCAACCAAATTAACATCAGGAGCATTAATACAAACAGGACTATAATTTCCTGCAGAAGTTGTAGGGTTCTGATTCACTGTTACCGTAACAGAAGCAGTAGATGAACAGAGGGCCGCAAAGAAAATATCATCCAATCCAAAATCATTACCTCCCAATGAAGTATTCTGATTCACAATACAAATTGTGGCAGTTGTATTCGAACCTGAATTCCACGTTGCATAAAATTCATCCCAAACATTGGTTACAGATGGAGCAGTGAATGGGGTTCCTAATGTCGAACCATTAATACTGAATTGCAGAATCGCCGGAGAACCAATAGCTAGTGTACTAACCCATGTTGAGAACACATAATCCGTATTTGGTTGAACGCTGATTGTTTGACACCAAACAGAGCTATTTGGGGTACTTGAACCATTTACCACCAAGAAATTTCCTGTCCCGGTTGTATGATCTACACCCGTGAATCCCGGATGTGTAAAGTTTGCATTTGTTGTTACAAAATATGTTCCTTCATTTTGAGTATTCGAATTCAGAAGATAATCACTTGTAAAGTCAACTGCACCTCCACTAAAATTACCATTTGAAACGGCATTGCCCCCCGCAACATAACCAGTTACATCGTAGGTTGTTGTAGCAGATGGACAAACTATTTGAGAAGGATCTGTTGGATTAACGATATCCGAAGACGTAGACCACAAGTAATAGGTAGCTCCACTCACAGAAATATCTACACATTCCCCTACGCAAATCGATTGATTAGCTGTGATTGTTAATTCGGCTGGGGATGACACATATACAGTTACTTGATCTGAGTTTGTACATTGTCCGTCATTCACCGTTAATGTATAAGTGGTTGTTGAAACTGGTGATGCAGTCGGATTAAAAACGTTGGTTGCCGACAACCCTGTAGAAGGTGACCAAGTTCCGGTACCAGCACCAGAACCAGCAATTATAGCAGAACTACCTTGACAAATACTTAGATCTGATCCTGCATTTGCCAGTGGTAAAGGATTGACAACAATAGTTGCTGTTGCGGATCCTGAACAGTTATTACCATCTGTATAAGAGTAGGTAATAACTTGCGTTCCTGATGCTGTATTAAATGAAGTCCCACTTACCCCTGTACCACTGAAGACACCACCTGAAGGAGATCCTGAAAGAGCAACGGTTGGTACGTCCTCACAAACTGCAGGATAAGTTCCGGCAGAAACGATTGGACTTGAAGTTGCGGTAACTTGTACTTCATCCGTTGATGTGCATCCTGCTGTATTTGTTCCCGTTACCGTATAAACCACAGAACCAATAGATGGTGTGAAAGCTACACCATTTGTGATACCACCAGACCAAGAATAAGAATTGGCACCTGAGCCTGATAATGTTACTTGTGTTTCCTGGCATACATTCACATCCGAACCAGCGTTGACAATAGGAATTGAAGGTGCTGTGTACGCTTGATTTGCTGAACAATCTGAATCAGCAGAGAAAATAGCTGTAACGGTACATGATCCTCCAGTCGGACTCAATCCTGTTATGTTGTAATTGATTGGTGATGTAAAAGGGGCATTAAAAACTTGACTTCCGCCACAAGAGTTAGATACCGTCAAGGTACCAGTAGTTGGGGGATTATTAAATGTAACCGCACCACTTACATCATAGATATTATTCGAACAGGTGGATGGGTTTGCTGTTAAAGAAGAAATAATACAGGACGGTTCAAGAATAGAACAATCCGTAGCGCCACTACCACCAGTTTGACTAAAGGTTATAGTCCCAGGTTGATTGGCAAAATTGGTTAAAAGCAACAAGTAAATTTCTCCAACCTGAGCACCTACAATGTTAGCCGTCTCTGTTGCTGAAGATGAATAAGAGCAATCTTCAACACAACCGGACGAAGGATTTGCACAGGCCGCTGCAACCGAGGTATAAGGACCTAGAAGGGCAAAATCAACATCAATCCCTGTACCTGAACCGTTAACCTGACTTATGAAAATATCGATATTACCCGCTACGGAAATTTCCAAATAATACCAGGTTGGATTTGGTGTTGTAGACAAACATTCCAATGCACCTTGATTTCCAGTACCCGTCGTATTAGGGAAAGAATAAGTTGTTCCAGTACAAAAAGGTAAAGCCTGAGCGCAACCCGTTGGAATACTTGTAGGTGCTGGACAAACTGGATAGGTCGTTCCACCCGCAAAAGCATTTGAGCTCAACAAAAAACTAAGCATCAAAACGACAACAAAATAAAATTGTTTCATTAGTAATAGTGGTTAAAATTGTTCAGAAATATTATTTGATCTTCTCAAGAAAAAACTCTCCGTGATTACCGTTTCCTTCAATAAGAACATACAGTAGATCATTTTTGAATTCTGTTTTGGCATTCATCGATAATCGATCCTTATATTCCAAAGGCATTTCGGGAAACACTTGGGTAATTCTAAAACCCTTCAAATTGTCAAACCCAACAATCTCAAAAATCTGAGTTACCTCATCATTCAGTTTCAAAACAATCCGTTGATCATCTATTTCAGCTCGATTAAAATTGTAGCTAATCTTGGGATTTTCCTTTACAAGGTACTTGCCAATCGGTGGATTTATCTCCTCCTGAGCAATTGCGGGAGACAAACAAAAGAGAAACGCGATAAAAAATAGTAGCTTATTCATTCGTAGTAGTTTATGCAAGTATAGACGACTATTTTAAACCTCTCGTTGCATTAAGTACGAAAAAAAATAAAAATTCACATTATGCTTCCTCTTATTTGACTAATTAACTAAAATTTTTTGATCATCTCGTAACTGTGACGCTTCCATGGCCAGTCAATTCTGAATCATTCAATCCAATGATTCGATATTGGAAAAAATACACTCCATCAGAAACTTCTTTTCCATTACTGGTACCATCCCATACCTCATCCAATCCTGTAATTTCTGCCACCTTATTTCCCCAGCGATTTAATATTACTATTGACATTGAAGCTGTATTCGTTGTCTGTATGGTCCATTGATCATTGACACCGTCTCCATTTGGAGAAAACACATTTGGGATATGAATCGTGGGATCCGGTAATGAATAAATAAAAATATGAACAGTATCTGTATCTGTACAATAACCATTGTCCGCTATCAACTGAACAATATATGTTCCCGGATTAGAATAGACCATCGTTTGAACTGCATTGTTTGAAGTTGTTGCAGATTGACCATTCCCAAAAATCCAAGTAAAGGAAGTCGCTCCAGTTGAAAAATTAGATAATTCCACTTCAAGACCCGGATTACCACTTTGCTCATTTGCCTCCGCATAAGCAATTGGATATGATACGACTGTAACTATCACCTCATCAACATTGACACAGCCATTCGCATCAGTACCAGTTACTGTATAAGATGTTGATCCAAGAGGTGGGACAAATGACACTCCATCATTAACTCCATTACTCCAACTATAATTTAATCCACCTGCCCCACTCAATACAATGCTAGATCCATCACATATTGTAATATCATTGCCAGCATAAATAGTTGGTAGGTTATTTACTGTAATTACAACTTGATCTGTCCCAACACATCCATTTACATCTGTTCCGGTTACCGTGTATGTTGATGAACTACCGGGAACAAACGCTATGTTATCCTGCACACCTCCTGTCCAACTGTAACTAGATGCCCCACTTGCACTTAAAGTAACAAAGGCACCAGCACATACTGTTTGATCCATTCCGGCGTCTACTTGAGGAAGGTTAAAAACAGTCAACTGCATTTGATCTGAGTTGACACATCCATTAGCATCCGTACCAGTGACAGTGTAAGTCGAGGAACTCTGTGCAACGAATGCAACACCGTCTGATATTGAACCTGTCCAACTATAGTTCAAGGCGCCACTTCCATTTAAGGTAACTGATGAACCAGCACATACTGATTGATCTATGCCCGCCGAAACAATAGGCAATGCGTTTACAGTGATGATTGTGCTTTCTGAACCGGAACATCCGTTTCCATCTGAATAGTTATATGTGATTTGTTGTGTCCCAACAAAAGGATCAAAATTATTTCCAGAAACACCTATTCCGCTGAATGTACCACCAGGAGGAGTTCCAACTAATGAAATTGCCGGTGAATCACTACATACCGGAGCATAGGATCCCGCTGACACGGTTGGGTTGGAATACACCAAAATTAATACATCATCAGTGTTCACACATCCATTGGAATCTGTACCCGTCAATGAATATACTACACTTCCAACAGGTTGATTAAAGGGAACTCCATTGCTCACACTGTTACTCCATGTGTAATTTTGAGCGCCACTTCCTGAAAGAGTAATTGAAACACCTTCACATACAGCCTGATCTGCTCCAGCATAAACGTCTGGCAAAGAATTTACCGTAACAATAACCTCATCAGTACCCGTACATCCATTCACATCTGTGCCTGTCACACTATAGGTCGTAGTTATAGAAGGACTTACACTAAAGCCATTACCCACCCCTAATCCATTATTCCAACTGTAGGTTTCACCACCATTAGCAAGTAGGATGGTGGAAGCACCTTGACAAATTTCAACATCTGAACCGGCATCAATTGGGATTGTTGTAAGCACAGTAACAGTTACATTGGCACTGTTCGTACAACCTAATTCTGTTCCCGTAACGGTATAAGTGGTAGTGGTAGCTGGCGAAACAATTATAGACGTGGTTGTTTGGCCACCAGGACTCCATGTATAGCTTGTTGCACCTGAAGCCGTTAAAGTTGTACTTCCACTTGAACAAATTGACACATCCGGACCAGTGCTTACATTCGGTAATGGATTAACAGTAACGACTACTTGGTCAGTGTTTACACAACCGGAAGTCGTTCCTGAAACAGTGTAAGTCGTGGTAGAGGCCGGACTTACCAATATAGATGCTGTTGTTTGACCTCCCGGAGACCACGAATAACTCGTTGCGCCAGAGGCAGTCAAAGTCGTTGATCCATTTTGACAAACAGAAACATCTGAGCCTGCATTTACATTTGGTAATGGATTCACAACTACTGTTGTAAACCCTGTTGATTCACAACCATCTTGAATGGTTGTTAAGGTATAAGACCCTGCATTCGCAGCAGTTGAATTAGGGATTACTGGATTCTGCAGCGCTGACGAGAATCCGTTAGGACCAGTCCAACTATAAGATGCCGCAGCAGCAGAGTTTAATTGAATTGTTTGACCTACACAATAAGGGCCAGTATTTGTCGGTGTTGCAGTGCCAGTTCCAATTGTATAGGTTATGCTTAAACTTCCATGCGTTGTATTACCTGAAGCGCCGGAAGTACAAGTGCCACCAGAAGGAACTAGACTGGAACCACCACCACCACTTCCTCCACCATACGGTGCTGAAGAAAAACAGTCACTTCCTCCGCCACCTCCGCCGTAGAGACCGCCGCCTCCACCTCCTCCAGGTGAATTATTGTAACAAGGATCAGTTGCTCCCACACCCCCAACACCTAATGTCCCGGCTTGACCTGAATTTCCACTGGAAATCCATGGTGGTCCACCTACACCTCCCGATGAAGTCGTTGCACCTCCACCGCCCTGACCGAAAGGCGATGTTCCTGCCTGACCATTCGGACAACCACCCGTACCACCAATGGCATCCTGAGTACCACCACCCATTCCTCCTCCGCCTGCAGCTACAATCAATCGATTTCCCAGACCATAAGGTGTTATACGTATATCCGTTGCACCCCCACCGCCACATGATCCATTTGCAGCACTATTTGCTGCTTGTCCAGATCCACCACCATTCCAGCCTGATGAATTAGATCCACAATTCCCCATTCCTCCAACATTAATTTGTAATACATCACCTGGATTAACACTAAGTGTTGCTGTCACAATAGCACCATTGCCGCCATTGGCTCCTCCTCCTTTTGCTCCTTGGGCAATCACATTTATACTTGTAACACATGGTGGGACAACCCAAGTTTGAGAAGAACCGGTATAATTAAAATTAACAGTAGTTTGACTTTGAGCACCTAAATTAATAGATACAATTATGGCAAAAAGAATATAATTTCTGATCATGTAGTAGTAATGTAATAAAACGTAAAAATATTCTTTATTTTCGATTTCTGACTTTGTAAAATATTGGATTAATATTCAAGCAATTTGAATTAGTATTTAAGATATCTCAATGAATATTCTTTCGTCAAACAACTAATAAATCTACCACAAGTACAATTCGAATAATTCAATTTTCTTTTAAAAAGATTCTTTTGTTTAGCAAAACAATACCACTTTTATGGTATTTTTGCATCGTCAAACTTGTTTATTTATAATTAATCTAAATAAAAACCGATCGCGATGATCAAAGTAACAGACACAGCCAAAAAACAGGCTATAAGATTAATGGAAGACGAAGGCAAAGAGGGATTCTTCATTCGCGTTGGTGTTCAAGGAGGTGGTTGTTCCGGGCTAATATACCAATTGACCTTCGACAATGAAATGAAAGAGGACGATAAATCCTTTGATGATAATGGAATCAAGGTCGTAGTAGATAAAAAAAGTTTTTTGTATTTGATTGGAACGACACTTGACTTTAGTGGAGGATTAAACGGAAAAGGCTTCGTGTTCGTAAACCCTAATGCAGATCGTACATGCGGATGCGGTGAATCATTTTCAGTATAATGAGTGAGATTAAAAAAAATATGGCTTATACCGAAGAGGAACTTGCTAAAGACCTCGAGAACAAGGAATATGAATTTGGGTTTGTAACCAATATTGAATCGGATAAAGCACCAAAAGGATTAAATGAGGGCATTATTCGCTTTATTTCTGAAAAAAAGAATGAACCTGAATGGCTTTTGGAGTACCGTTTGAAAGCGTTCAAAGTGTGGCAAGACATGACGGAACCTGAATGGGCTCATGTTCACTATGAAAAACCAAGTTTTCAAGACATTACCTATTACTCAGCCCCTAAACAAAAGAAGAAATACGAAAGTTGGGATGATGTAGAGCCTGAACTTAAGGAAACAATGAAGAAATTGGGAATCTCCATGGAGGAACAACAGCGTCTCACCGGAGTTGCAGTTGACTTTGTAATGGATTCAGTATCAGTTGCCACTTCTTTTAAAGAAAAACTCAGCGAACTCGGGATCATTTTTTGTTCCTTTTCTGATGCCGTACAAGAGCATCCCGAATTGGTTCGAAAGTACATGGGAACAGTTGTACCAATGACGGATAACTTCTACGCAGCTCTTAATTCAGCTGTATTTACGGATGGTTCGTTCTGCTACATTCCAAAAGGAGTTCGTTGTCCGATGGAGCTTTCTACCTACTTCCGAATAAATGAAGGTGGTACTGGTCAGTTCGAGCGCACCTTGGTGGTTGCAGATGAAGGAGCCTACGTTTCTTACCTAGAGGGCTGTACGGCTCCTCAACGTGACGAAAACCAATTGCACGCAGCTGTTGTTGAATTGATTGCATTAAATGATGCGGAGATCAAGTACTCAACTGTACAAAACTGGTACCCGGGAGACAAGGATGGAAAAGGCGGTGTTTTTAACTTCGTGACCAAAAGAGGTATTTGCGAGCGCAATTCAAAAATATCGTGGACACAAGTTGAAACGGGATCTGCAGTGACATGGAAATACCCTTCATGCATCTTGAAAGGTGACAATTCAGTTGGAGAATTCTATTCTGTCGCTGTGACCAACAATTACCAGCAAGCTGACACAGGAACGAAGATGGTACATTTGGGTAAGAACACAAAAAGTACAATCATTTCAAAAGGAATTTCAGCCGGTAAATCTCAGAACTCTTACCGTGGACTCGTTCAGATCCATAAAAGTGCTGAAAATGCACGGAATTTCTCTCAATGTGACTCCTTATTGATGACAGACGAATGTGGAGCACATACTTTCCCTTATATTGAGTGTAAAAATAGTACTGCTAAGATCGAACATGAGGCAACTACCTCTAAAATTGGTGAAGACCAGATCTTCTATTGTTTGCAAAGAGGGATCAGCGAGGAAAAAGCAATCAGTTTAATCGTGAACGGTTACTGTAAAGAAGTTTTGAATCAGCTACCAATGGAGTTTGCAGTGGAAGCGCAGAAGTTGTTGGCGATATCGCTGGAAGGAAGTGTTGGATAGTTTACAATGCACAATTGACAATTGACAATTTGAGATATGATTAAGATAGAGAATTTACACGCATCAATAGACGGAAAAGAAATATTGAAGGGACTAAACCTTGAAGTGAAAGCTGGTGAAGTACACGCGATCATGGGACCTAATGGTGCCGGAAAAAGCACCTTAGCTTCTGTTTTGGCGGGGAGAGAAGAGTATGAGATCACTGAAGGATCAGTAGATTTTGACGGTAAGGATCTTCTGGAACTTTCTACAGAAGACAGAGCACGTGAAGGTTTGTTTCTTGCTTTTCAATATCCGGTAGAAATACCCGGAGTTTCCAACATCAATTTCCTGCGTACGGCTTTGAATGAAATCAGAGAATACCGGGGAGAAGAATCGATCTCAGCTAAGGATTTCATGGCTTTGGTACGTGAGAAATCTGCCATTGTTGAATTGGACCCAAAATTGGCATCAAGATCCGTTAATGAAGGTTTCTCAGGAGGTGAAAAGAAACGCAATGAGATCTTCCAAATGGCAATGCTTGAACCGAAGCTCTCCATTCTCGATGAAACTGATTCAGGACTTGATATTGATGCCCTACGAATTGTTGCTGGTGGTGTAAACAAATTGAAATCAGCTGAAAACGCTACGATCGTTATTACGCATTACCAGCGTCTGTTGGATTACATCGTACCAGATTTTGTTCACGTGCTTTACGATGGTCGAATTGTTAAGACTGGGCCAAAAGAACTTGCATTAGAGTTGGAAGAGAAAGGTTACGATTGGATCAAGGCTGAAATTGAAGTTAAATAAGGAAAGAAGAACGTTATGCACGCAACCCTTCAGGAAACAAAAATCAATGCCTTTACGACTCCGCTTGTACCTACACGTCTCTCATTTCCTTCCAATGTTTTAATTGAAGCGAAAGAAGTTTTAAACAGCAATGATTTCCCAACTACTCGTTTGGAAGATTGGAAATACACACGTGTAACAAAACTTGCAGCAATTCAAGCCGCTCCGGATAAATACGCAAAAATAAGCGACATCGAATGTTACACCGTAAACAAGGCTGCCATTCGAATCTTTCTTCAAAATGGGAAATTACACACCGATCCTTCTGTTGATCTTCCTGTTGGTTTGAGTATTAAATTGCTTTCCAATTGTTCTGCAGAAGAGTTGCAACTAGTCGGTTCAAATCTCAAATTGGACAAAAATGTTTTCCATGCAATGAATACGCTTTATGCTTCAGAAGGTATCTACATTCGTATTGCATCAAAAGCGCTAATTGAGCAACCCATAGAGATCATTCATATCCAACACGGCGAAAATCAAGTTTCCCACTTGAGGAATGTAATTATTGCGGATGCTTTTTCGAAAGCAGAAATCAATCAGATTTATGAATCGAAGGATGCTAAGAATTGCTTAAGTAATGTTGTCACTGAATGTTTTGTAGGTACAAATGCCCATTTAACAATCAATAAGTTGCAAAACGAGGAGGAAGGTAACTTCTCTGTCACTACAGAGCAAATCGCTCAGGAAAAAGATTCTTTTTTCCAGTTAAACACGCTTACACTTAATGGTTCACTTGTGCGTAACAATGTGAATGCAGATGTGAATGGCGTAAATTGTACAACCAACATGTATGGTGCTTACATCCTTAAAAACACACAACATGTAGACAACCATACAGTGATCGACCACAAGGCTGCACATTGCAATTCAAATGAGCTGTATAAGGGAGTAATGGACGATAAATCGACCGGAGTATTTAACGGAAAGGTATTCGTTCGCAAGGACTCTCAAAAGATCAATGCTTTTCAATCCAACGGAAATGTCTTATTGAGCGATTCGGCAATTATCAACTCAAAACCAGAATTGGAGATTTACGCGGATGATGTGAAATGTTCACATGGGTCAACGACCGGTCAATTGGATGAAGAAGCAGTGTTTTACTTACGAGCACGCGGATTATCTGAGCGTTCTGCGCGCAACTTAATGGTATCCGCTTTTATTGGTGATGTATTGAATACGATAGAACAAGACGCCATTGTTGAAACAGCCCATAACATCTTGAGAAAACGTTTTGGTTGGGATTTAAATTAACCTGAGTAAGTCCCGATTCTCGGGATAAGAAAGTAGTCAGGTTAATTACATAAACTCACTCAAGCCATCATCATCCAATTCATTGAACTCTTTGATGAGTATCGCAATCTCACTCATGATATGCGCCTTTTGTGGGTCTTTAGGGGCATCATCTTCAATGTATTCCTTTAAGAACAACTGAGATTCCAGAATCTGTTGCTCAGAAAATGGCCCCTCCATATTTTCAATTATGGTAATGCACTCCAACGCTTCCATAAAGTCGCCTTCTGTTGCAATTGATACAAAATCTGAAAGATACGGTGTGAAATCAAGTTTTGCAGACCAAACCACGGTTAATAACTCTTGACGTATCGACAAATTATCCTCATCACGCAAAAGTTCCATAAAAACAGGAATCACACTTGTATCCTTCAATCCGTTCATGAATTCAAGAATTTCCTGACGTAACTTAACTGAAAGATCAGACTTTAGCATGACAGCCAAAACCGGTAAAATACTAATATCTCCATTCGCCTCTAAAGATTTCAGTGCTGCTATTGCTTTGTTATCATCTCCTGAAATCAGTTCTCCAATCAAGAGTTTGATCTTTGCTTGTTTTGCTTTCGTACTCACTTTTTTTTGATTTTTTTTTCAAAGTTAATCCGTTTCTATTGATAAACACCGAATCTAGGTATCTTTGCGACTACGTGAGATCAATATTCCATATCCTCCTCCTGACCGCACTAACAGCAAGTGCATTGGTTTCATGCGGACTTGAAACAGCTCGTCCCAGTAAAGAGCAGGAATTAGTAATCGCATCCGACTTCCTCACTAAGAATGATCTTTTGTTGTTTCACTCGTTTGAGGAAAAGTATGGAGTGACAATTCGACTCAAATCAATAAGTTCCGATTCGATCCACAAACACCTGAATCACTATGGATATGCGTCACGGATCGATCTTGTGTTTTTAAGATCCGCATTGGATTTTTGCGAATTGGAGTCTGAGAACTTACTTCATTCCATTGACAACAATACTCTTTCCACACGAATTCCGGAAAAATATCAAGGGAAAAACGGATCTTGGTTCGGACTTTCAATTGATCCATACATCATTGTTCATCGCAAAGATTCCGTATCATCGATCTCGAACTACAAAGATTTATTGAAGTTTCCGGTTTGGACAACTAATCTTCGTGAAAGCAATCAATTAGAAGCATTTTACACTGGAATACTTCATAGGGGACGAAGTAATAAGCAGCAGACAGTTGAATTTGTTGAAAGTTTGGAGACTAAAAGAACAAAAATCAAGCGTTCAATTGATTCTACATTCACCTTTCCTCCTCTTTTAACCAACTATTCGGCGTTTTATTCCGATACAAATGTGATGCGCTCACGCTACAAGAAACTAAAACTGATTTTTCCTAATCAAAGAAACGGTGGTACAATGTTCGAACTTCGAGCAATCAGTATTGTGAAACAAGCCACAAATTACACCAATGCTCTTGAATTCGTTTTTTACCTTTCGGAGGAGGGGAACAATCAGCGTATCAACAACTGGTGGAACACTTTTCCGGTTGGAGCAAGTTTAGATCGATCATTTGAATATCAGAATCAGCGATTCAAACTCTTTAGTACTGCACCTAGAAAATGGTGCAAACAGCTTAAAAAAGCGAAGTTGGTCACAGAAAAAAAAGAAAAGGCAAATCTGTAAGCCGGGTCCTGTATTCCAACGAATTGGAGTGTCCATCATTTATCTAGTACTGACGTCACCATCAGCATCCATCAACCTACCCTCCGGGATCGGACGAGTCACCCTTTATGAATGCACGAATGCAAACAAGCCCCGGTATATTTGGTCTTTCAGCCCGTAAGGTTTACCATGCAACCGATGTCACCACCGGAACGGTGAGCTCTTACCTCACCTTTTCACCTTTTCCCAGACAAGCAAAACTCGTCTAGGTAGTTTTCCTTTCTGTGGCACTTTCTGTTCCCGACAGATTTCGCCGTCAGGACCTTCCTGTTAGGAAGTACGGTACTCTTTGCTGCCCGGACTTTCCTCTCTTCATCAATGATGAACAGCGATAGACCGATTTGCCTTTGTACAAAGGTAGTTTGAAAATGAGCGCAAAACAAATAGAAACGTAAATCGCAATTAAGCGTTATTCAAGTAGAAATAGTGTCAGGGGATTTCTACACCGAAAGTCGTGGTTCCCTGAAAGTGCTTAGTATTTGTAGAACCTTCTTCCGCAAGCATAGCGTCAATGTATGCCACACACTTGTAAACTCGCTTACCTTGAGCGTTCAAACCGTAATAGGCAATTTCTGAGATGCTTATTTGACTTTCATAATTACTTGTATTCAGCGACGAATACAATTTCCCGTCTTTCTTCACTTTTAAAACTATTGTATAATCCCAATTAACAGGATTTACAATGCTTGTTTCCAATGAACTGAAATCATAGACCATCTTCCCCGTGTTTGATCCATCAATTACCATTGATTTCTTTTTCACAGCTCCATTCTGAAAAAACACTTCAGCTTCAATGTTGTGAAGCCCTTGATTAACATAAGTATCCAATAAAGAAATCGTACCTACTGAAACTCCATCAATTTTCCAATTAATATGATCAACACCAACGGATGATTCATCCATCCACACTTTCAAATGACCTTGGGCAGTCATAAAATAACGCATTTTACATTGAGCGTTGACTTGATACCCTATTAATAATTCATTACATACCGTAGCTTCAGTTTGATCAAAGAACTTTACTTGTGCACAAATAGTGTATTTCCCCGGTAATGAAAGCACAGCTGTATTGATACCTGCCAGCTCACCATCAACAAACCATTTCACCTCATTGATTAGAACTGCATTTGGGAAATCATCTTTTGAAAGCGTTAGTAAGGGCATTGAAGAAGTTTGAGCAAAAGTCAAATTTCCTTGAAAATTCTTTAAGGAAAATGGTTGCACGATATCTACATCTCCATTGTAAACACCCATTTCCACAAACAACTCCTCTGTTCCCAATTTACCTGAGAAAAGTTCCACGCCATTGGACTTATCCATAAAAGTGGTCATAAAACAATTTTGTTTTCCGGCTTCTATATTGATTCCCTCACTATCAAATGTTGCATTCAGCTTAAATACGGGAGACATATCACCAACAGGTGGATCAATTGTCTTCTTTTTGCAAGAAAACAAAAGCAAGGTCGCGAACCCAATTGCAAGTAGCGCTATATATTTACTTTTTTTACGCATCACAATCCTAAATTCCATTTCATTACTACTTGTCCATTAATCGGCATTGCTGCTCTTTCTCCAAGAATTCTATCCGAATTGATCGGATTCCAAATTGGAGTAAACACTTTAAGACCTAAATCAATGCTTTTATTCAAACTGAATAAATACCTTAACTCAGGCTCAATTGACATTCTAAAATACGAATTGTCTACATACGCTGATCCACTAGCAACCATCTCTCCATTTTCAAACTCCTCGTAGGTAATGCGAGTAGAGACCGGTATTAGTGTGCTCACAGACAAACCAATCTTGTGTTTTTTCACCGTGTAGTTCAATCCTATACTTAGTTGTGCAGATGTCAATGAGCTAAAACTATAGCGATTTTCATACGTTGTCAGTCCAAAACCATAAATCTCAGAACGATCAGCAATATTCAAATTGTTAAACGATTTGTAGTTAATACCTCCGGCAGCTTGGTATGACCATGATCCACGCTGATACGAGTATCCAAGCTGAAAAGAGTATGTGGTCATTTTGTTGGTTCCACCTTCAAGAGAACGAATGTAGGATTGGCCCAGTCCTGCCCCGGCTTCAACAAACATAGCTCTCTTATTCTTTAAACTTGGCGAAACCACTGCGAGATCATGTGGTGCATTAATGATCAATTCTTCATTCAAGCTTTCATCCTTCATCACTAAATCCTCGTGATTACTATCGACTTTGCCTTCATTCGAAACCAGTTGATCTTCATCATTAGTAAGTAGGATTTCATGACCAATTTCATTTTGAGCTAGCTTGATCTCTTCTTCGTTCTGAAGACTTTGACTGTCATTAGCGAGTTGCTGCTCAGGCACTCGATTTTCAATAGAACTAATTTCTGGTTGTTGAACAGTTGTCTCTGTTGCTTTAGCTATTCTATAATTAACTTCTGAAGTAGTATCTTTGAATTCCGATTTCTCTATAGTTCCGATTTCTTCAGTAGAAGTCTCTCCCACCTTTTCAATTGTAAGGTTCACTTCATCGCTTGTTGAAATTTGATTTCTACCCATTTCAACATCCGCTCCTTTGAACATCCATAATCCGCCAACAGTTAATACCAAAGCAAGTACAGATAACCAAATCCATCCCACACGTCTTTTACGTAATGGCAGCTGAGCGTCAATCGCATCAAAATATGCATCACGGTATTCGAAGCGAACACTTTCAGCAGCCTCTTTGAAAAGATCGTCTATATCTTTATCCTCCCAACTCATACAACCATTCGTGAATTACAGTTTTCAATTTTTTCCAATTTCTCCCGAAGCATTTTTCGTGCTGTCGACAAATGCCATTTTGATGTTCCCTCAGATATTCCGAGTAAATCACCTATTTCTTTGTGATTATACCCTTCAATCACATATAGATTGAATACCTTTCCACTTATCTCAGGTAATTGTGCGATCAATTTGATTAAATTCTCATAAGCGAAATTCGATTCCCCATCATTTGCTGTTTGTGCACCATGCTGATCCAACTCTCGTTCCGTTTCCTTAGCACTTACTTTCGCGTTGTAGTTTTTCTTCTTGCGGTACTCATCAATCAAAGTATTCACCATAATTCGCTTTGACCAAGCCGGAAAATTTAGTTTTTCATCTACATTTTCAAGGCCTCCAAGTATTTTCATAAAAGCAATATTCAGAGAAGATCGAGCATCCTCTTCATTATTGTGGTAACGGTAACAAACCGGCATAAAAACGGTGAAACAATGCTCATACAGGGCGCGAATCGCTTTGCGATCATCGCGAACACATGCTTTAAGTAGCTCAGTATTAATCTGAATCGTTTTAGACAAGATCCTTATTTTACCTGTATTCTGCAATTTACAATTTCTTTTAATGCAAGCACACTATTTTTTTCTACCGTGTGAATTGTTTACTTTGCGGTTCATAATCCCAAACGATCCATTCTATTGTTTGGTTGGTAATCGTCAAAAATATGTTGCGAATTCATCTACTCAGACACGCAAAAACAGAAATAAGCTCTCCGACCGGAGAAGATTTTGACCGTGAATTAATGGTAAAGGGGATTATTCAGGCGAATATGATAGCTTCGTTTTTTAATTTCAAAAAGGTTGAACCTCAGCTTTTGCTCTGTTCTGCGGCGAAACGTACAGTACAGACAATGGATATCGTTCGCCATTCATTGCCAACAATGACTGTTAAACCAGACCCCAATCTTTACCTTGCCGATCGTGAGTCATTACTCAGTGAAATCTGGAAGCAAAAAAAGGGAAATGAGTTGCTCTTGATAGGTCACAACGAAGGAATTTCCAATCTAGCCACTTACCTCTCCGGCGATCGTGTTCATCTGAAAACATGCGGATATGTGTGTTTATCCTTTCCTTTTGATCATTGGAACGAAGTGTCACACGGCACTGGGACTATTGAGTTGATGTATCGTCCTTCAGTTCATTTTCCTTAGATGCATCAGGCTTGTAATGATAAATAATGTGGTGTCCGTTCTGCATGCGCTCTCTTTGTTCCTCTGCCTCTCTCTGCAAACGCAACTGCTCATTGTACATTCCTTCAAGATCCGGTGGTTCAATCCCCATTTCTTTTTCAATCTCATACTGGAATTTTGGTCTTTGCGGACCTTCTCGCCGGTAATAATAGGCCAGGAAAATACCCGAAAAGAACCCCATTAAATGCCCCTCCCAGGATACATGCTGTTGCATTGGGAAAATCCCCCAGATCATACTGCCATATATGAATACCACGAACAATGAAATTCCTTGAAGTGGTAGGTATTTGCGCAAGATTCCTGATGTAAACAAGAAAGAAGCGAGACCATAAATAACGCCACTCATTCCTATGTGATAAATCCCTTTCTTTGCCGCAAACAACCACAAAAATGCTCCGGTCAACAACCACAGCATTCCAAAAACACGTAACGCAATTGGCCGATAGAAGTAAAACAAGGTTAACGTTAGAATGAATGTTGGAAAGGAATTGTTCACGATATGCTGGATCTCCCTCATTGAATGGATCAATGGCATAAAGAGAATCCCAATCAAGCCATTTGGATCTTTAGGCAGTACTCCAAGCGTATGAAAAGGAAAAAGAAACAAATGCTGCGCCCAGTGAACTAGCCACATAACAAGCAACAGAACTACAGGAAACAGGAAGGCATCCGATGCAATGAAATGTTGTTTCTTTTGAATTTTCATGTTTCTGTTCGGTCAAATGCTATGCCTACTCCAAAAACATGACAAGATGTCGTATTACTTTCTAGACAAGGTAATTGTGCGAGCCGGAGTTTCACTTGTTTTAAGTATCAATTCGGTCTCTGACAACTCAACAATAGCATACGTTTCATCAATGCTGATGTCAAACGAAATGGAATCTTTTGATTTATTCAACTCCCATGTTCCCTTTTCACTTACTTCGCGTCCTTCGTAATTTGGAGCTTTCAATTCCAATTCACCATTCCTTCCAAAAACAAAAAATGTTTTCCCTTTGATTCGTTCCAATTCTGTGGCCATGCGATCTCCAATTATGTCGCGCACGTCATCCGGAGCATCTTTGAAGTATTCTGAATAATCAATATTTTCAAGCGTCCAAGTACCCTCCAAATCTTTCGAACGGTTCGAACATGAAGTTAAAAGTACAACAAGTGTTAGTGCATAAACAATTTTCATCGACCAGGTGTTTGAGCAAAGATACTACAGTTCGTGAATAAGCCTTAATTTTGTGTAGGTTCTGTAAAAATGGAAGAAATTAAAAACAAAGTGAAAGAAAGTGGCCTGATCCAATTGGATCTTGCGCAATTTAAGCCAGATACCACAATAACAGGTATTGATCTGGCGCCGCAACTTTGGCAGGGACTTGTGTTGAAGGAAAAGGATTTTCGGACGTGGGTGAAGGAACATGACTGGGAACAGTATGCTAATCAAGCCGTTCATATTTTCTGTTCAACAGATGCGATAATCCCGACATGGGCGTTTATGTTAGTTGCATCCAAGTTGGAGCATTCTCCATTCGTCATCACCGGTTCTAAGTATGACATAGAGAAAGAACTGATCAAAGCCAAAATAAACGCCTTGAACACCAGTGAATTTATTGATGGACGAGTTATCATAAAAGGTTGCTCGGACATTCACGATCCGGAATTTGCTATGGTTGCATTGGTGCGCCATTTACAAGCTCATGTTAAAAGCATCATGTATGGCGAGCCTTGTTCCACAGTACCGATTTTGAAGAAGTGATTTATTCCTAGATCGGGCTCTCAATCGCTCTCATCTGAAAACCATGTAGTTGCAATTTTTCTAAGACTTGAGGAAGAATTTTTTTAATGCGATCCTTGCATTTGTAATTATCGTGAAAAACAAGAATGTCTCCAGGATGTATTTCATCCACTTTTGATAGGATTACCTCATCCGAAAGTGTTGGATCGAAATCATACGACAACCAACTCCACATGATTAGCTTGTAGTTTTTCTTTCGTAGAAGCAGTGACTGGCGAACAGAAAGGCGTCCGTAAGGTGGACGAAACAGTTTACTTTGAATTAATTCATCTGCTACATCAATTGATTTTAAGTAGTCGGATGATTTCGTGAACATACCATTCTCGTGACGCATGGTATGATTACCTACTGCGTGGCCTTCTGACTTCAATTGAGCAAACAGATCAGGGTATTTCTGAACCTGCTCACCAACACAAAAGAAGGTGGCTTTTGCCTTGTATTCTTCTAGAAGTGATAAAATCCATGGTGTAATTTCAGGTTCCGGTCCATCATCAAAAGTGAGGTAGACGATAGGCTCTGAAACGGAAAAACCCCACGTTCTACCCGGAAATAATCGGGTCAAAACACGTGGGGGTCTAAAAATTCTCATCAATAATACGGCAATTAGCGCGTTGTATCCTGCATTTGCATTTGCATCATCAATTCTTCCATATCCATTCCCATTGCATCATCAGGTGCTGGCGCTCCTCCACCCGGACGCTCCAGGTAACCATAATGAGTTCCTATGGCTTGAATATAGTCTTGTAACTGGAATAACATTCTTGCATATTTACCGGTCTTAGAACCTCTGCGGATACTTTCTCCGTTTGATGCCGCTTTTTCTTCCAACTGTCTGAACAATTCAGGGAACGAAACTTTATAAAGCTCATCCAACTTGTTTCGTGTTCGCTTTGCTAATTCTCCTTTTGGATCTCCATTTTCCGGATCCAATGAAGAAACATGCAGTTTGAAGTACGCGTCCAAAGCGGCGTATAGATCTTCTGAATTATCAGCTGATCCCGCAAAATAAGCATTGCTCTTTGCAAAGTAGTTCAAGATGGATTCCAATTGACGAGCTACTTCTTTTCCTAGCTCCTCAGCTGCTTTCTTGTCGCCAGCGCGGTAAAGAATCGCAACATAATCATGTAAAATTCCATCCTGATAGATCGTCATTTCAACTCCTGTCGAACGGTATTTATCACGAGAAGGTGATGGTTCTCCGTAATCGATGACCAATTTTGCCGGCATGACTTCCAATGATCGTTTGATCAATTTCACTGCCTTTTCTTTGTATTCTTTAATTCGAGTATCAACACCATCCATAGAGCGTTGAAGTTCATCTGCCTCAGCAGAACGGCCATTTTGACGAAGGATTTGGATATTGCGCAACTTAGCATCTTTCGTCGCTTCTTCTTGACCCGCTAAAGCAAGGAAATGATCAGCCAATGAAGCAAAATGCAAACGGTACTGCGATGTGTGACGACGAGTGTAATAATCCGTCAATACCTTCGGATTATTCATTTCACCGTATTTGTACACATTCATTAAGTTGTTATACATTTTGTCCGTTGCAAATCGAGCTCTATCCCTCAATGGACTTAATTCGAAAGCCATTCCGTTTTGCTTTACATATCCTCTTTGGTATAGTGCAATTGACACATCAGATCCGCCAGGACTAGAGAAATAGATTCCTCGTTTCCAATCGTTGTTAGCGATTATATCCAGCATCATTACCTGCTCACGTGTAATACCGCGAACGCCAAAGTCAAAACGCAATTCATCAAAACATTGATCCTTTTCTTTAGATGTAATCACACCCGATTTAACTGCGTTATCCTTGTTAACCGATAAAATAAACCCTGAGCTTGGGAAAACGCGAACTTTTCTACGTGTATCGTAATTCACTAGGTTGTTGTCGTCACGCACAAACTCCATTGCATCAGAGAGTATAGTGTAATTCCAGCCTTCTTCAAATTCCACCATTAACTCCTGGAATTTCTGAGGACTTCCTTCAGGCATAGTTACCAGCCCACTTCTCAAGCTTCCTAGAATTTCAAACCCGTTGCGGTATTTCTTATAGATTGCATCTATCAGATTACCCGAAACCGGTGCAATCATTTCAGCCTTAATTTCTTCCAATCGACCCAATACGCTGGATTGAGCTGAAGACATTCCCGCTAACAATGGTCCAACTGTGTTGTTAAATCGTTCTGTAGCCAATGCAGCTTCATTTTTGTTCGTGTTCACACGCATGGAGATCACTTTGCGAATCACCTCATCTGAAGCTCCAAGGTAGAACAATTCGAATAGCCCTGCAAAAAGTACCTGATCTGTATTTCCTGCATACATCAGGATTTGATCTTCGCGGAACTTTATTGGCAATGGATCTGATTCATACGCACGCATTTTCATTTGATCCGTGTACCAGTCTGTTTGCATTAACGAAAGATTGGCAACACGAACATCTGTACGTTTCCCTTCAACTTCCTGCATGTACCACAATGGGAAGGTGTCATTATCTCCATTGGTGAAAATGATGCCATTTGGTCCACACGACTCTAAATAATTATGCGCTAAATCGTGAGCTGATGTTTTCAAGCTTCTGTCATGATCATCCCATCCTTGCATACCCATGATCAATGGTGTCGCTAAACCGAGTAAAATGGCGACAACCGCACCATTCACTTCACCTTTCAAGACTTTTTTCAAGCCCATCATCAAGGCAACAGCACCAACACCTAATGCCGCCATAAACAACCATGACAAGGTGTTTGGCATAGAAACATCGCTCGAAATGTCGCTGATCAATGCCAGTACTAAAATTCCACCTGAACCGATAAGAATCGTCATCAGGTCCTTCTTTACAAAACGTGTAAATGCCTCATACAGCGCATAAACCCCAATTCCTATCCAAAAAGCAAAGAAATAGAACGAAGCTGCGAATGCATAGTCGCGTTCACGTGGTTCGATCGGTTTCTGATTTAAATAAACAACGATGGCAACACCTGTAAACAAGAAAGCTAACAATAAGATAAATGCATCTTTTGGTGCTCGATAGAAATGAAAGAACAAACCTAAAATCGCCATTATAAATGGCAGGAAGTAGAACTTGTTATTCGCAGGATTCTCTGAAGTATAAAATGGCGCATCATCACCTTGAGCTCCCAAACGTGCTTCGTCGATTGCGCCTACTCCTGACAACCAGTTACCGCGCATAGCGTCACCGTGTCCTTGAATGTCATTCTGTCGACCTACAAAATTCCACATGAAATAACGCCAATACATCCAATTCACCTGATAATTTACGAAATAACTAATGTTCTCTCCAAATGTCGGCAAGCGTTTTCCGTCTTTACCTTTCTCGGTGACCGTGCCATCGTTGGGATCATAACCTGACCACTTGGCATAACCTGCGATCCTTTGTGGCTCATTACCCCAGTACATCCTTGGGAAAATAGTATTTTGAGTGTATTTCGGCACTTGATTCAGACGCTCATTGGCATTTGACTCAAAGTATTTCTCTTCAACTGATGCTGCGTTCTCTTTTGCAAACGCTTTTGCATCTTCTTCACTCTTAAATGCCTTCAATACATTATCCCCTTTCGTAACGATAAAACGGCGTAAATAAAAAGGTGAACGATGCCCGTAAGTCGAAGGATCTGCTTCAACTGAATTCCAGTATGGTCCGTACAATAACGGAGCAGATCCATATTGCTCACGCTTCAAGTAAGCATGCAAAGTAACCAAGTTCTCCGGATCGTTTTCATCAAGAGGTGTATTCGCATTTGAACGAATTACGATCACTGCAAATGAGCCATAACCGATCAGTAACAAAATCAATCCCATGGTGGCATTGTAGAGTATGGCACTGTGTGTTCTTCGTGCGAAACGAATTCCAACAATACAAGCAATAATCAAAAGTCCGAAAAAGAAGATAGTTCCTGAGAAAAATGGTAATCCCAAGGAATTTCTAAAGGCCACTTCAAAAGTTGAAGCTAAGGAAATAGATCCCGGTATCACACCTTCCTGGATAAAGCCCAAAATGAATACACCAAGAATCCCTGTAAGTAAGAATCCTTTAACGCTTACCTCTTTTTGAGTTCGGAAGTAAATCACATAAGCCATTGCCGGCACCACAAGAATTCCCAATAAGTGGACCCCAATTGCCAATCCCAACAAGAACATGATCAACAATAACCAGCGATTTGGTGCTAGTCCCGGATCGAGAGATCCCTGTTGCAATGAAGCCATTTCTTCATCCCATTTGAGAATCGCCCAAAAAATAACGGCAGTAAACAAGGAAGACATGGCATACACCTCTCCTTCTACTGCTGAAAACCAAAATGAATCAGAGAATGTATAAGCCATAGCTCCTATAAAGGCACTTCCGAAAATGGCAACATTATCTCCACAACTCAATTCACTTTTATCACGCAAGGCCAGTTTCTTCAACAACAATGTCAAAGACCAAAACATAAACAAAATAGTCAATGAACTTGATACAGCCGATAAGCGGTTAATCCACACAGCAACATCTACCGGATCAGCAAAGAAGGAGAATAGACGACCGATAACCATAAACAACGGAGCACCTGGAGGGTGACCTACTTCCAGTTTGTATGCAGCCGTAATATACTCACCACAATCCCATAAACTGACAGTGTCTTCAATCGTAATAAAATAGACGACAGTAGCCACAATAAAGGCCAACCAGCCGAGGGAAATGTTCCAAAGTCTGTAATTCATTTTTTCCGTTTTAAGCGATTATGCTATCCATAGTTGAGGAGGTTTGTCCTCCTAACAGATGCGAATTTAAAAATATATGCGGAGCGAACAGGATGAAAAAAGTGAAAAAATCCCAAAAAGGAATAACAGTAGACTGTGTATATCAAATGAAATTGTAAACTTTTTTGGAAGATTTGCTTTGAAATTAAATTTCGAAGCTTAACTTTGCACCCGCAACTGACCCATGGTGTAACTGGCAACACGTCTGATTTTGGTTCAGAAGAGTCTAGGTTCGAGCCCTAGTGGGTCAACAAGAAAGCGAGTATGAGAGCGAAAGTTATCTACTCGCTTTTTTTATATTTAACAAAAAAGTTTCCAATGGGCGAAAACAGAACAGAACTAAGTAAACTAGGTGAGTTTGGACTAATCGATAAACTTACATCTGATTTGGAGATACAGCATCCCAATTCACTTCTTGGTGTTGGTGATGACGCTGCTGTTTTCGCCATTTCGGATGATGAAGTTGGTTTGATTTCTACTGACATGCTCGTGGAAGGTGTCCATTTCAATTTAATGTACATGCCATTAAAGCACCTCGGCTACAAAGCAGTAGCAGTGAACGTTTCTGATATTTGCGCCATGAATGGTATAGCCGAACAGATTACAGTATCTCTTGCAGTTTCTAACCGTTTTCCACTAGAAGCGTTAGAGGAATTGTATGAAGGAATTAAATTAGCTTGTAAGAATTATCAGGTTGATTTGGTTGGTGGAGATACCACCTCTTCACGTTCCGGACTCATTTTATCTATTACAGCAGTCGGACGTGCAAAAAAAGATCAGGTTGTATACCGTTCAGGAGCAAAAGAACACGATCTTTTAGTCGTTTCAGGTGATTTAGGTGGTGCTTTTATGGGACTTCAAGTCCTGGAAAGAGAAAAAGAAGTATTCGAATCCAACCCGGAGATTCAACCTGATTTGGATGGACATGATTATATCATTCAGCGTCAACTAAAACCCGAAGCACGAAAGGACGTGATTCAATTTTTGAAAGAGTTGGAGGTTGTTCCCACTTCGATGATCGATGTTTCAGACGGTCTCGCATCCGAAATTCTACATCTTTGCAAATCTAGTGGAACAGGATGCTTTGTTTACGATGAGAAAATTCCGATTGACGGGACCACCTCAATGGCAGCCATCGACTTCAACCTTGACCCTGTAACCTGTGCATTAAACGGTGGCGAAGACTACGAATTGTTGTTCACAGTAAAACAAGAGGATTACGAAAAGATCAAAGGGAATCCGCACATGACAGTGATTGGACACATGACACATCCAAGTGATGGAATCTATTACATTGACAAAAATGGTTCAGCTATTGCTCTTCAGGCTCAAGGCTGGAAACATTTTTAGTGCCCATTTTTCTGTAGTGATATATTCCTTTCTTTGAGTAATTCAGGGAATTCCTTTCGCAAGACCTTGGAAGCAGCCCAAAGTTCAAAATCAAAGTACTCAAGCGCAGCCTTGTCAAGACCCTCTCCGTTCAATACCTTGATCTCGTTGAGGAATGACTCCCATGTCTCCATTTCAGAGAATTGATCGCTTACTTTGGTCATTTTAGAAACGAATTGCAAAAATGCTTTTTCAAAACGATGCAGCTTGTTCCTTGATTTTAAATAGCGTTGTGCATTCTTTAGTGCGTAAGGAAGTAATTTATTGTGCTTCATTTCCAAATGAATCAATAGGTCTACCAAGTAAGTGAATGCCAATAGGTCTTCAGAAGGATCCAAATCTGGATCGTTAAAGATTTTATTCACCCATTTTAATGCCTCACTATAATTGCGATTACCCAAATTAATAGTAGCTACCTTAAAACACAGAAAAGCCCTTCGAATTGAGGTTATTTTATTTTCATATGTCCGCAACCCTACTTCGATTTGTGGAACACGTTTCAAGGCCTCCTCGAAATCTCCTCGTTTCATTAACACTCCAATTTCGACACTATTCACACTTGCAAAAAGCTTAATCTGCATATCTTCGGATAGTGCCGATCCAAACTCATCCGGCAACTTGCGTAATGTTTGTAACAACTTATTAGCTCCTGTTCGCTGACCCAGACTTTCCAATGTGTAAATTGCGTTAGTCAAAAGGGATAAATAAGTGCTCAATTGTTGACTTATCCTATCCCTGTCTTCCTCAAATAAATCGAGATTTTTATTCAGAAAATTGGCGCAACCGCTGAGATCCTGAATTCCAAAATGATATGCAGACATCAGGTGATTGAACATGTATCTCTCATCAAAACTAGCTTCATGATCAGGAACCTGAAGATGCTCAATCAAACGGCTGTACTCAATTCGCTCCTCATCGGTCCGTGCAACTCCTTTTGTGTGAAGCTTTGAAAACACCAAACTCTTTGAAGTCCAAAGCAAATTGGTATTATAGATCCTCTTACTCAATTCCTCATCTTGCGATTGGATTTCAAGAATTTGAATTGCTGACAAATCAGAATACCCCTCATTCTCCAGCATTCGTTTGTTCAATTTACTTATTTGTTGAAGAACAATGTACCTATCATTCTTCCTGGCTAATTTCTCCGCACTTTTTAGAATTCGCTTTGCCTGATCATACAATGATTTATTATACAAAATCTCTGCCGAGTGAAGTTGAGTTTGTAATTGTGCATCTACTGAATGTGCAGCGTGAAAGGCATCCAGTGCATTCAAAATATGATCGTATAATCTTTTTTTCGTTATTGAAAAGCGGTTTAAGAAAGGTTCTCCTTTAAAATGTTTGAAGATCTGCTCCTCATCATATACTGCCATTTTCTCAATAAAATCGAACAAAATAACATAATTGTTCTCATCACCAATTGTATGTCTTGATGCGAGCAGCTTAAAATACCGCTTCTCTGATTTGCTCATAGAACGAATCAATTCAAAAAGAGCTTCTTTTACTTTGCTAGACATGTATATTTATTTTCACAAATCAGTAGTAAAACGAATATAATAAACAATTGTTTAGCTAATCGGTGGCATTCTTTGAAGTGTATGTTTTATTGATTGATCAGAGTCTAATAGACTAATATAAAAAAGGCTGATGTGGACAAAAAAAGGGCTACCTCAAATGAGATAGCCCTTTAATAATCTATAAAATACAACTAATTCCTTTTTCTTGAATTTTCATCCCGGTCGTTATTCGGATCGGTAATTGTTCCTGTTCCACCTGTCGTAGAACTAGCATCATCAGTAGATGATTTTGAAGACTTCCAAACCGGCACTTCCTCAGCAATTTCAGCATTTGGGTGAATTTGTTTTTTACTACAAGACACCACAGTCATCCCCGCCAAAATAAAAGATATATACATTATTCTCTTCATCTCACAACGTCTTATGCTAACAAACTTATGACATTCTATTTAATCTTCCAAATTTTGTACGGTAATTTTTAGTATAACCTCTGTTCCATTGATTGAATGGTCGTTATTCTCAAGTTGTCGTGGTCCGATTATTTCGAAATGTTTATCTGACAAACGGTTAAGCAATTCAATTCTTTTGGTGGTGATTTCCATTCCTTGCGATTTATGGTCTCCGTCTATTTGGGCTTTAATGTGACGACTTTTCTCAATTCCGATTCCATTGTCACGAATGATGATCTCGAGTATATCATGTTTCTTTTTGATCTGCACATTGATCATTCCCTTCACTTCTTCGTTCGGTAGAATTCCATGAATGATACTATTCTCGACGAAAGGCTGAAGAATCATAGCAGGAATAACAACCGTTTCTTTATCAATGTCTTCATCACAAGTGATCACATAGTCAAAACGATCTTTAAAACGCATGCTTTCAAGCGATAAATAAAGATCCAATCTTTCCAACTCTTGCTCCAAGGTTACAATATTTCCTTCTTCGGATGAGTCTAAGTTCTTACGAATTAACTTGGCAAAGTTGGTCAAGAAACGATTAGCAGACAAGCGATCCTGAGTATTGATGAAATATTGAATTGAATTGAGTGAGTTAAATATGAAATGTCTATTCATACTTGCATTCAAACTTCTTTGCTCCAAAGTAAGAAGTCTAGAACGGAACTCCAATTTCTCTTTTTCGTTTTGTTCCCTAAGTCGCTTAAGTCGAAATTGAAAAGCTAAAATGACAATCAAAACTATCAAAATGCCCATTAAAGCAAGAAACCACCATGTTTTGTAAAAGGCCGGTTTGATCTCAAAGTCAATTTGAACAATTTCAGAAAAATTACCCCTAGCATCACGGCAACGTGCCTGAAATACATATTTCCCGGCTGGAAGACTACTGAATGCAACAGTTGTACTGGTATTCAATGGAGACCAGCCTGTTTCAAGTCCAACGAGTTTGTATTGAAAACGCAGCCCAGGATGATCTGAAAGTGATATCCCATCCAATTCAAAAGAGACATTATTTCTTGAAAAGGGCATTTTCATCTGCAATGGAATTCCGAAAGCATCAAACCCAATTGCATATTTGGCAACTTCTTCATCCGAAAAATTGAGTAAAATCCGTTTAAGTACAATAGCTGGTTTTGTATCAGTGCTTCTATTGTATTTCTGTCTATAGCAAACCAGCCCCGAGGCTGTACCGAACCATACACGCCCTTTTCGATCTACATAACCAGAATTGATATTGGTTTCTAGATCAACAACCCCATCACTTATTCCAAACTTAGTAATGATAGCCTTTTTTCCATTCCTTAACTGTACAACATACAACCCATTATTGGTCCCCACAAAAACCTTCTCTTCATGAAACTCTACAAAGTTGATGAGATTAGCAGCAGGATTACCGGAAATAGGGAAGGGCTCTATTTGACCGTGCTCCATGACAAACAATCCCTCTTCAGTACCAATCCATAATCGATCATTATTGTCAACTGTCAATGAATACACAGTATTCAACAAATCTCCAACGGGACTTAATTTGTCTCCTTCCAATAGAAAAAGACCTTTATCTGATGCACAATAGATCTTGCCCTTCAACCTACAGAAATCGCGAATTGTCTCTGTTTCAGCTGATGAAATTCTTTTGAATTTACCTTTCGAATATACCGCAACACCCTCACTTCCTCCGATTAAGAAACTATCATGCGTTAACTTAAGCAAAGCCGTGATCTTGTCACCCGGAGTACCATCTTGATAATAATAAGTCTTTGACACCTTATCATTTTTCATGGACACCAAACCATAAAGAGTCCCAAACCAGTTCATGCCATCCACATCCAATAGAGATGTCCATACGGTATTATTTTCCAATTCAATATGACTAAAAGTACCGGACGGCGTCATTTTGACTAAACCTTTGTCATAAGTGCCAAACCAGAAATTTCCTGACTTATCACTATTTACATTAAGAATCAAATCAGAAGGTAAACCTGAGCGCTGATCAAAATAAACAAATTGCTCACCAGTGAATCGAAACAAACCTTTCCCTTCGCTTCCAAACCACACATCACCACCACGATCCTGAAAAATGGTCATAATTCCATTCATGGGTAAACCATTTAATTCGCTTAAAGCAAGTACAGATCCGTCCTTCCCATGCCGCTCGATTCCATTCATGGTGTTCAGCCACATATTGTCCTCTTTATCAAGATAAGCAAAGCGCAAACTACTTGTTGATTCAGACTCAGCTATCTTTTTTATTGCGTAATTCCTCGTTGTTAACTCTAACAAACCATCATTATAGGTTGACAGGTAAATCTTGTCTGAACTTCCAATCAAAGAGGTAACATTTAATTCATTCGTTTCCGGTATGCTACGAATCAATTTAAGATCTTTTGTACTTAATAAGCCCCCACGTGTAGCTATCCAAAGTTGTTGATCAGTAACGTATAAATCGCGAATACGAAAATGATCGGGCTGCTCTAAAACAATTGATTTCATTTTTCCATTGATCAACTGATAGAGTCCAGCTCCATTTGTACCCACAACGATTTGTCCATTGAAAAACTCGATATCAGTCACCTTAATCTTTCGATCCTTTGGATCCAAACCAAATTTTACAAATCCCTTAGAAGTTAAATGAGAAATTCCCCCTTCATGACCGATCCATAATTCGCCATTAATAAAAGTTAAGAATGTAATTCGGTTGTTGAACAATCCATTGTCAGTGGTATACGATTCAAAGTCTTTTCCATTGAATTTGGCCAAACCACCTAAAGTGCCCACCCATAAATACCCTTTCTCATCTTGAGTAATTGAGGTTACCTGTGAGTGAGGAGATCCTTGAGCCGTGCTATACACTTGGAATGTATAGCGCTGACTATATGCGTAAGGGATTAAGAAAAAAATTAAACCAAGAACGAATAGTTGTCTCATCCGACTTCTTTGAGCATTTTAACAAATTCTGCAACACGATTTCGGGCCACCGGTATTCGCAGGCCTCCTTTTAATACTGCAAAGTGCCCATCTTCATTAACATATTCCGTCAACAATTCCAAATTGATGATATGCGATTTGTGCACACGGAAAAATTTGAGCGGGTTCAAAATGGATTCATAGGTTTTCAAGGTACGGGTGTCTAGATAACGTGTGCCATCTTTGAAGTAAATAGTCGTGCAATTTCCACTGGCGTCTAAATGGGATATGTTGTCATCCTCAACAATTTTAAGCCCTTTAGTATGACTAATGGCGATTCGATTGCTTGGCTTATTTCGCAACAATGTATCAGAAAGATTGCGAAGCGTACTGAAATAAGTAGGGAAGTATTCAGGGTCTGAAGCGTGACTTTGAAGTGATTCCTTTACTTTTTCAACTGCATTTTGCAATTCCTCAATGTCTATTGGCTTCAATAGATAGTACGCTGCATTGGCATTAAACGCTTTTACAGCATAATCCTTAAAGGCCGTAACAAAAACAACATGAAAGTTCTTTTCCTCAATCTCCTCCAAGAGTTCAAAACCCTCAGAGCCGGATGGCATGCGAATATCTAAAAAAACAACATCCGGATTGGATGCCTCAATGATCGCTTTTGCCTGACTCTTTCTGGAAGCCTCTCCGATCACCTCAACGTCCGGACAAAATTCCTCCAACATCATTATGAGGTTCTTTCTTGCGAACTCCTCATCATCTACAACAATTGCTCTTAGTTTCATAGGTACTTGGTTTTAGTTTCTGCCTCAGCTGATTACCCGAATATACATTTAATATTTAAGTTCAACTTTGTTCATGTACATTTAAAATATCCTTTACCTACACTTAAAATCGATTTAAAGGCAATTCACTAAACAAATTTTACGCTTCACGTTTTATTTCACAAGACACCAAATCTGTACGGTATCTTTCGAAAACAAAACTAAATGGTATGAATAAATCGTTACATGCTTCAATCCAACTTATTTGGATCTTTAATGACAACGGGAATTAAGATTCGATTTCAAATAATCGACTTTACTCCATTAAACAAGCTTTGAGGTTCTTGAGTACAACTTCCGGTTGTTCGATGTGAGACATATGCCCTGAATTTTCAATGATGAAATAGTTTTCATTCAATGGGACAGAAACTTCCATTCTATTTCTAATTACAATTCGATCATCGGCGCCTTGTAGCACAAAAATTCTTTCTTTGTTGTCGCTGACGAATTGACTTAAATCGGGACGTTCTGCCATAGCCAATGAGGCGTACGCAATAGCATCCGGCTCTATTTTTTTCGCTTCTTCGATCAATTCATTCACCTCAGTTTGATGTTTTTTAGAATCAAGAAAGAGATTCGGAATTGCCTCCCTCAAAAAGAATTCTTTTGCCTTGTACACCAGATCTGCTACCCTTCTTCGGTCTATTTTCTTTTCTTCCGGATCTGACCAAAAGTTAGAATTCAATAAAACCAGACGTTTTATTCGATTATCTTTTTGAAGGAGTTGTAATCCAACATATCCACCCATCGAGTGCCCAACAATTGAGTAGGATTGAAGATTCAATTCATTCACAACTTTCAACACACTTTCTGCCATCTTTTCAATGGACGGCGGTAAATCGTTGAGAAGGCGTGAATTTCCATGTCCGGGAAGATCGATGAAAACACACTGACTTTTCAATTTTTCCAAATCGAGGTAAGTCCACATACTTGAACTTTCGAGAAAGCCATGTAAAAAAAGAACAGCAGGACCTTTGCCCCGCTGTGTAACATATAAATTAGAGGCTTTCATTCTAAGTGTTCATCAATTCTTCAATTTCCTCTGCTTCCAATGGAATATCCTTCATCAAATTAAAAGGTGCACCTGAAGACTGAACAACCAAATCATCTTCCAAACGGATGCCTAGTCCTTCGGCCGGAATATAAATCCCCGGTTCACAGGTAAACACCATTCCCTCTTTGATTGGTTCGTGCCAAATACCGACATCGTGTGTATCCAGACCCAAAAAGTGAGATGTTCCATGCATGAAATACTTTTTATATGCCGGCCAATCAGGATTTTGGTTTTTGATGTCTGTTTGATCAATCAAACCTAATCCAAGCAATTCAGCTTCCATAAACTTTCCGACTTCCTTGTGGTACTCAGCCATGATCGTTCCAGGCACAAGTAGTTCTTCGGCTTGTTTTTTCACCGCTAGAACTGCATTGTACACTTTCTTTTGACGTTCAGTAAATCTTCCGTTGACAGGAATACATCGTGTAAGATCTGATGAATAGTTGGCGTACTCAGCACCTACATCCAATAAGATCACATCTCCATCTTTACATTGTTGATTGTTCTCTATATAATGTAACACACAAGCATTTTTACCTGAAGCAATGATTGGTGTATAGGCAAATCCACGGGAACGGTTTCTTAAGAATTCATGTGCCAACTCAGCTTCAATTTCATACTCCCATACACCTGGCTTGATAAAACCAAGAATTCTTCTCACTCCTGCTTCAGTGATCTTACATGCTTTTTGCATGAGTTCAATTTCAATTGTGTGTTTCAGTGATCGCAGACGATGCAATATCGGGGCACTTTTATGAACCTGATGGACAGGGTAATCTTGCTTAACCTGTTTTATAAAACGATCCTCTCTCGTTTCAACTTCTGTCGACGCACGAAGGTGCTCATTCGTATTCAAATAAATCCCATCTGCTTCTGCCATCATTTGCTTAAAGATCACAGGGAATTGATCCAGCCAGTAAACTGTTTTGATCCCTGAAACTTCAAAGGCAGTATCTTTTGTTAACTTCTCACCTTCCCAGATGGCAATTGTTTCATTCGTTTCCCGAAGAAAAAGGACTTCACGGTGTCTTTCATTCGAAGCGTTAGGAAAAAGAACGAGAATGGATTCTTCCTGATCAACACCAGTCAAGAATAAAATGTCCCTATGTTGTTGAAAAGGCATCGTTCCGTCCGCACTGATTGGATAAATATCATTTGAATTAAATACCGCCAAAGTACCCGGCTTCATGGCAGAGGAAAAATTGGAACGATTGCGTATATAAAGGTCTTTGTTTATTCTCTCGTATTTCATATTCCTAGTTATTTGGCCGAAATTTAAAGATAAATGAGCAAATGAAATTTTTTTTTCAATTTTTTAGAAGAACGTAAATAGATTACGTTCTACCATTTGAACTTTGTCTCATCAAAATAAAGAGACATGGAAAATCGCATCAAATACTTGGAACTACAAAAATTAGCTTTTATGTCAGATTCCAATGAGATCTACATTAAAGGAGATGTAATGAACGGATTGCTATCCTACCCAAGTGAGTTTAGAGTGGATAATTCTCAAATCAACCGAATTCTGAATAAAATTCAAGCCCAAAACCCGAATGATGAAATCGGTGAACTTTTAATGAGTGAGAAACTACCAAATGGCGATCTTTACTATTCAATGAATTTTGATGGAAAGTCTGCATTAATTGAGCTTTACGAGTTGGAGCAGGTTCATAGGTGTATACAGATCAGAGCGTGAAAAAGTATTATTTTTACCATCTAGGCAACGCTGAGTTATTTTTTTCGTAAATTCGTTGTAACTTTCTGACTGTATTAATTGTTGTAGTCAGGTATGCTAAACAAAGAAACTTTATGAAAAACCTAAAATTCAAAGTTGCTGCATTATTTTCTGTAGGACTTTTATTGGGATCATGTATTGAGCACGAAGTAATTCCTGCGCCTGTTCCAACTGTGGATCTTAAGTGTAGTTTTGTAGGTACAATCAATGGTACCGGAGTCGAATGGACTCAAAATGTTCAAGGGTACAATTGCTTTACAGACAAAACGAAATACCTCGTTTCCTCTCCACAATTGTCATCTGCTGTCTATTATTCTGAAATGTCATCAACTCAGACGCTAGTTTCAATAAAAGTCGGAATGGGTAGTGTGATGTGGGATGCAGCCTCTGTTGCTGATCCTACTTTACCAATCTTTAACGGTTATTTTCAGAGTAATTTAACACCTGACTATTCGAACAATGCATCTAACGGCATTGAAATTCAATACCGTGATCCTCAAGGAAAGATTTGGGCTTCAAAAGACAACAGTGTTAATTTACAAACAGCTGTTTTCTCCAATATTAAACAGGAAAGCGATGCAACAGGAGATTACAGCATGTACACGCTAAACTTTGAATGTTATGTTTACCACTACGATATAGGACTAGATGAATTGGATTCGTTAAGAATCCAAAACGCGGTGCTTAAAGCATGGTTTAAACGATAAAAATATGGCCGTTCACATGAATGGCCTTTTTTATTGCTATGAGCAATTCACTGAAAATAGCGATCATTGGCGATTATAACTTTACGTATAATTCGCATCAAGCCACAAATTTGGCCTTGGATCATTCTGGTCGTTTTTTGGAAACCGAAATCAACTATTATTGGATTAAGATAAATGAAGCGGCTCAATACCGAGACGATCAATTCCGTGAATTTGATGGTGTTTGGATTGCTCCCGGGCCTTATAGAAATCTTTTCTTTGTTCATGGTATCATTCGCTCTTTGTCACGACTGAATGTACCTACAATTATAACCGGAGATGGCTTCAAGTTTTTAATAGAAGTCCTGATCAACATTTATCAATTGAATCCAAACGGAGAAAAATTGATTTCTGATAATCTGGTGGAGGGAATTCAATTCGAACGCATCTTCTTGAGTCCACATTCCAATCAGTTTATTCAATTGTATGAGAATTACAGCACAATTGAGTTGACATCTACTCGCTACAGTATGTATCCGCAACTGATCAGTAGTTTGGCCCATGAAGTGATCGATATTGAAGCATACAATCAATTCGAAGATCCGGAGATCATCAGTCTCAAAAACCACAACTTTTTTGTTGCTTGTAGCTTTTGTCCTCAAATATCATCGACTCGAGAAATCCCTCATCCACTGGTTTATACCTTTATCAAAGCTGCTCAACTCGCTAATCAAAAATCACTGGAAAAAAAACAGGCTTAAAGTAAGGTTTCCTGATCTTTGTTGATTTCAAACTGCTCATCAATAAAATGCGGACCGTTTTCAGCCGCTCTAACAGCCAAGAGATCACATCGCTCATTTTCGGGATGACCGTTATGACCTCTCACCCAATGATATGTGATTCTAAATTTATCTTGAATTTGAAGATAACGCAGCCACAAATCAGCATTTTTCTTGCCTTTAAATCCTTTCTGGCGCCAGCCAAAAACCCAACCCTTAGTGATTGCATCAATGACATACTTCGAATCAGAGTAGACCTCAACCGGAAATTTATTCGTCTTTAATTGCTCTAATGCTGTGATGACCGCTAAAAGCTCCATTCGATTGTTAGTTGTCATCCGATAGCCACAACTAAACTCCTTTTCCTTTCCACCAAACCGCATAACAATACCATACCCTCCAGGACCAGGATTGCCTTTTGCGGATCCATCCGTATAAATTTCCACTTTGCTCATCTCTGACGAAATTACATTTTTAAAAAATCTTTACGAAAACTTCAAAAAAAATACACTTTGGAAACTTTTTACATTTTTTAAGTTTCCATATTGATTTTGCAATTAATTTTGTCGCATGGAATTGAAACAACTCGAAATTATTGAACGCTCAACTCTCCTTTTTTTGAAATTAGGGATTAAGAGTGTTACAATGGATGATGTTGCACGCGAACTTGGTATATCTAAAAAAACGCTTTACGTTCATTTCAAAGACAAAAGTGAACTAGTCAAAGCTATCCTTTCTACTAAAATTGAGCTGGACAGAAATTACTGTTGTCAAAAAAAGATAGAAGCAGAAAACGCCATTGATGAGCTTTTTCAGATCAGCAAATTTGTATTGGAGCAAGTTGGAAACATTAATCCGGTTGTCTTTTTTGATTTGAAGAAGTATCACCCTGAGGGTTGGGAATTAATGGTTAACCACAAGTGGGGATTCATTTTAAATTCGATAAGAGAGAACATTGAAAGAGGCATATCTGAAGGCGTCTACAGAGAAAATCTTGATAAAGAGATTGTCGCTCGTCTTTATGTAGCGTCAACTGATGTCATCATGGGCGGCGAAGTATTTCCCTGGCCGGAATTTCGGTTTGACGAAGTTTTTATTGAAACACTACGCTTCCATATTCGCGGAATGGCGAGCGAAACAGGTATTATTTATTTAAAAGAACGAATAAAAAAAGAAAAGAATGTATAGAACAATTATTCTATGTATTGGAATTATTTCTAACGGTGTCGGCCTTGCTCAACCATCATTTAGTTTGGAAGATGCCAAGGCTTATGCTCATTCCAATCATTTACGCATCAGCAATGCCGATCTGGGGGTTAAGAACGCTATTCAACAGCGCAACGAAACACGAGCTCTAGGTTTACCACAAGTAGAGCTCAATGGATCGTTCAATAATTTCATCAACCTTCCCGTGCAAGTAGTCGACGCAAAATTCTTCAACCCCTTCGCAGCAGATGGTGAAACCATAGCTTTCCGTGCCGGAACGAAATACAACTCTAGTGGTACATTACAAGCTTCCCAAATTGTGTTCAATGGATCTTACATCGTAGGACTTCAAATGTCGAAGTTTTACATTGGACTTCAGGAAACGGTTGCCAGACAAACAGAAGAAGAAGTTATTTTCAACGTGATTCAATCCTACAATTACTGCGCAGTAGCAAAAGAAAATCTGAGGTTTATTGATTCCATGGTCGTGCTCACCGAACAATTAGTGAATAAACAGTCTAACTACTTCGACCTTGGCTTGATCGTTAAAGAGGAAATTGATCAATTGAATTATGCATTACTGTCCACAAAAAACGCCAAATTGAATGCTCAGCTACAATATGAAAATGCGCTGACACTTTTGAAATTGGCTATGAATTACCCCCTGGACCAAGCGATCGAAATTTCAAATAAACCTGACCAACTCATCACACTTCAACACAGCTCCACGACTTCTGTTTACAACAATATTCAATATAGTCTTCAACAAAAACAGATCACCTTATCACAATACAATCTCAAAAACAATCAATATGCTTATTTACCTACTTTGAATACTTTCTTTCAGCAAACGTATAATGCCTACCGTAACGAATTCAATTTTTTCGCCAACGAGAAGTGGTACCCACAAACTATTTGGGGTTTACAACTCACTATTCCCGTCTTCTCGAGCGGGTACAGGTATGCGCGAGTAAACCAAGCAAAAATTCGTTTGATGCAAGAAGAGAACAATTTAAAACTGCTTGAGGAGACGCTCAAAATGCAAGAGATCCAAGGCAAGAATAATTTACTCAATGCCCAAAACCGACTGATGCTTCAACAAGAAAATGTCCGCTTGGCACAATCAATCTATATGAATGCAATCACCCGTGAAGAAATCGGAAAAGAATCCAGCATCGCCGTAACTCAAAAATACAATCAGCTCTTAATCGCCCAAAGTGAACTGATAGGAGCAACCCTTGATGTGCTTCAAGCGCAACTGAATCTCGAAAAATTATACAATACACTTCTTAAATAAGTAATATGAAATTTCCAAAACACAATTATTGGATCCTTCTTCTTTCAGGATTGACTTTAATCGCTTGCCAGCAAGAAACTAAAGAAGAAGAAAAATCCCTTTCTCCACTTGTAAAACTGGAAAAAGCAGAAGTAAAAACCTTCGTTCACAAAATTTCGGTACAAGGAAATGTAGAAACTGAAAAGGATGTTCTACTTAACGCTGAAATGGGCGGACTCGTAGTACAAGTACATGTACGATCAGGCGACAAAGTTACAGCGGGTCAAACACTTGTTACTTTGGATGGTGCCATGCTTAGTTCTTCGGCAGAGGAATTAAAAACTCAACTTGAATATGCTGAATATATGCTCCTAAAACAGGAAGAATTAAAAAAGCGTGGTGTTGGTTCTGATTTTGACCTCAAAACAGCTCAAAATCAAGTCAACGCTTTAAAAACAAAGCTAGCTTCGCTTAACGTACAGCGTGGAAAAATGGCTATTCGTGCACCTTTCAGTGGTGTTATTGATGAAGTATATGCCAAATCAGGTCAAATGGCAGGCCCACAAGCACCACTCATGCGACTTGTAAACAACGAAAAAGTCGATATCACAGCTTCCATTTCTGAGAGACACCTGTCAAAAGTTGGAATAGGTACACAAATGGCAGTCTCATTCCCAAATTATAAAGACACTTGTCTACATTTGAAGATCACAAGTGTTGGGAATTATATTGAACCTACCAATCGTACTTTCCGCATTGTCTCTACGATCAACAACAATAAATTGCTGTTACCTAACATGCTTGCAAAAGTAGAGATCACCGACATCGCAGCAGAAAATGCCTTGGTGATTCCTTCAAAAAGTATAATTCGCGGTCAGGACAACAAGGAATATGTATTCGTTGCGACTCCAAAAGGAAAAGAATTTAAGCTAACGAAAGTAAATGTTAACGTTGTTGAACGCTTTGAAGGAGAAGCAATGATTGAAAACAATGTACCAATCAAGAAGGGTTCATTGATTGTTGTTGAAGGGGCAAGAGGTATAACAGAAAAGGATATTGTCAGAACAAAATAATTATCAAAATGAGTGAGGATAACAAAGGTTTTGCGGTTTCCACCTGGGCCGTCAACAATCGAAAAACCGTTTTTCTGATCATAGCAATCATTCTTTTCGGAGGAATGACAGCCTATCAGAACATGCCTAAAGAAAATTTTCCTGAACTACAAATACCTGAAATTTATGTGGGAATTGCGAAGCCTGGTTCGTCACCCCAATATATGTCAGAAAAGATTGCAGAGGCGGTCGAAAAGGAACTCAGTGGAATAAAATATGTAGACGAGATCAATTCCAATTCTGTTCATGGTTACACAACTATTCGCATCAAGTTCGATTTCAAAATGAAAGTCGATCAAGCATTACAAAAGGTAAAAGATGCGGTAGACAAAGCCCGAACAAAATCAGACTTTCCAAGTCTACCGGTCGAACCAAATATTTTCGAACTCGATCCGGCTCAAATGCCAATACTCAACATCAACTTACGAGGAGACAACCCAAAACTGCTTAAAGAAATAGCAGAAATTCTCGAAAAACGTATTGAGGATCTTCCGGAAATCAATGAAGTGGATATCCGAGGTGTACAAGAACAAGAGATGCGCATTGATGTTGATCCAATTCGCGCTCAAGCCGTAAACGTTTCGCTTGACGATATTCAAAATGCCGTCAATTCAGAACACCAAACTATCCCTGGTGGAGAGATTCTAATGGACGGTATGCGCAAAACCATTCGAATCGAAGGAGAATTCAAAGATGCAGAAGAATTGAAAGGAATCATCGTAAAGCAAGATGATTTTATGCCTGTTCGTTTAGAAGATGTTGCCACTGTTTACTTTGGGAATTCAGACACCACCTCTTATGCGCGTGAATTTGGCGATCCGGTAGTAATGCTTGATGTTAAGAAACAAGGCGGACAAAACCTGCTTGTTGCATCTGAAAAAATCGATAAAATTTTAGAAGAGGCTCAAAAAGACGGAACCATACCGGGTAGTGTAATGGTTTCAAAAACAAATGATCAATCGAATAGTACCCGTGACATGGTTTCCAATCTGGAAAACTCCATCATTTTTGGTGTAATTCTCGTGGTTTCTGTGCTTCTATTCTTTTTAGGAATTCGTAACGCCTTGTTCGTTGGAGTGGCCATTCCACTTTCTATGCTAATGTCCTTCCTGATCCTTTCTGCAATGGGAGTAACACTGAACCTGATGGTACTTTTCTCATTGGTTTTGGCTTTGGGGATGCTGGTTGATAATGGTATTGTAATCGTGGAAAATATCTACCGCCACATGGATGAAGGAATGAATGCACGTAAAGCTGTAATTTCAGGAGTTGGTGAAGTCGCCATGCCAATCATCGCATCAACAGCTACAACTTTAGCGGCATTTGTTCCGCTTGCCATTTGGCCGGGAATCATGGGAGAATTCATGAAATTCCTACCAATAACACTTATGATTGTTTTGGGATCATCACTTTTTGTAGCTTTGATTATCAATCCTGTATTGGCTGTGGCTTATATGAAAGTAACAACAGACAGGCCAATACGGAAAAAAGTATTCGTTGTTGCTGCTGTACTCACTGTAATTGGCAGTATTTTCTTAATTGCAGGATTTACCGCTTTAGGAAATGTGACGATATTTGCAGGTTTGATCGGCATCCTAAATCTCTATGTTTTCCATCCGGGGACAGAACGTTTCCAAAATGGATTTCTACCTGTTCTGGAGCGTATTTATGAGAAATTCTTAACTTTTGCATTAACAGGAAGTCGTCCTGGGAAATTTTTAATCGGAACATTTGGAATTTTTATCTTTTCATTTGTTTTGATGGGTATTTTCCCTCCCAAAGTTGATTTCTTCCCAGTGAATGAACCCAACTATGTCAATATATTCATTTCACACCCAATCGGTACAGACATTCAAGTAACGAATCAGACGACTTTGGAAGTTGAACAAATGCTAAACGAATTGCTTACCCCGTATCTCGAAGAAGATCGAAAGCAAAACAAGCCAGCAAAGGAACAGCTTATCCAGTCTGTAATTTCACAAGTTGGAGAAGGAACGAGTGACCCCGCCCAAGGAGTTGTAATGGGAAACACACCTCACAAAGCAAGAATAACAGTGAATTTTGTTGAATTTCAATACCGGAATGGAATTTTAACATCTGACATCTTGAAGAAAATTCAAGATGAGATCAAAGGAAGATTTACTGCTGACATAGAAATCTCTGCATCCAAAGACGAACAAGGCCCTCCTCAAGGTGCTCCCATCAACATTGAAATAAATGGACGTGGTGACTATAAAACACTTATCGATGAAGCGGAACAAATCCGTCTTTATCTTGATCGAAAAAATGTGGATGGCGTTGAGAAGCTTAAACTTGGAGTTGAAGCCAATCGACCGGAAATTCCAATTCGTGTGGACCGAGAGCAGGTAAGAAAATTAAACGCATCGACTTACCAAGTAGGAATGGCCCTTCGAAAAGCAGTATTGGGTGAAGACATCAGTACTTACACAAAAGACGAACAATCCTATGACATTGTGGTACGGTTTGATCACGCTAATCGTCAAAACTTTGATGCCTTATTGGATCAACAATTGATTTTCAGAAATAATATGGGGAAATTGATGAACATTCCAATTCGTTCCGTAATTCAAAACCCTGAAGAAATCAGCTCCTACACAGCAGTAGTGCGAAAGGATCAGGTCCCATTGGTTACCATTACATCAAACGTGACTGAAGGATTCAACGCCAATGAGGTAGTTGAAAAACTAAAGGAACACATGGTAAAGTACGAAAAAGAAAAAGGATTAAATGATGGAGTAAGTTACAAATTCACTGGTCAACAAGATGAACAAGAAAAAGAGATGGCATTTTTGAGCAATGCACTTTTAATCGCCGTTTTCCTGATCTTATTGATCATTGTTGCGCAGTTCAATTCTTACTCAGCGCCTGCAGTTATCATGTTAACCGTTCTTCTCTCGTTGATCGGAGTGCTTTTAGGATTGGTAATTTCACGTCAAAACTTCGTTGTGATTATGACCATGATTGGAATCATTTCTCTTGCCGGTGTCGTCGTAAACAACGCAATAGTTCTCATTGACTACACCAATATGCTTCGTAAGCGACGAAGAGAAGAATTACAACTAGCCGAAGACGAAATGCTACCTTACCAAGAAATTGTTCAAGCTGCAATACAAGGTGGTAAAACACGTTTGCGTCCGGTACTGTTAACTGCGATAACGACGATTTTGGGACTGATTCCATTAGCCATTGGATTCAACATTGACTTTTTTAGTTTGTTCTCCAGCTATGATCCGAAGATCTATTTTGGTGGTGACAATAACCTATTCTTTGCGCCAATGTCGTGGACAATAATTTACGGTTTGACCTTTGCAACATTCCTGACATTAATAATCATTCCATCACTTTATTTGCTGACATACAGAATGAAAGTATGGATCTTTGCCAAAATGAAATGGAAGCTTACGAGTAACATGTAAATCAACTAAACGAATAATGAAGCCGTTTTTCATTTTTGAAAAACGGCTTTTTTATGATGAATTCATCCAAACACCATACTTGTGTTAGGCCTAGTTGAATCTACAAGAAAGTACATAGTTGAAGCACACTTTACCGTATTCAAAAAGTCAGTTAAGCAAAAGACCAACATGTTTTTTAGTCAATCTTTTGAGAACGTCAATAAATTGATGAATCCATAATTCTCAGCGTTATATTAATTGTATAAACACTATATAAAGTGAAGCCTTCAGTCAAAAAACATTGTAATCTTAAAAGGTTATTATAATCGTATTAAACGAATTCGCACCGCAAATCATACGTCATTTTTAAATATTAAAATTAAGGGAGTTCATCGGCTAATTCGTTCATTTTGTCGAATAACAAATTTTTATTTTGATTTTAGGATTCCAAGAATGTGTTGTGGTGGATTTCTACGAATTATAGATATTTATCTACGAACACATTTTTCTAACCAATTACTTGCTTTCTGGGCGCATATTATGCATGCAGACCATCCTATCAATCATCAACAATTGCATTTTTTTGATTTTTACGGGGAAGGAAAGCTCTGTAAATTTGTGTCATAGATTGAGAGATTAAAATCAATCAAACTAGAAGTCTTTTTCAGTGAATAGTGGTTAGGTTAGGTTAGAAAAAGCGGTTGGGGCTACCCAATCGCTTTTTGTTTTTTTAGTAGTTTGCTACACTCGATAACCATCTTTCCATTATTTCTTTTTGCATCTTTTTGCGATTCGCCAGGTCAGTTATTTGCTCCTCTGTGATCTTTCCTAATCCAAAATACTTCGCTTCCGGATGCCCAAAATACCAGCCGGAAACTGAAGATACCGGAAGCATTGCCAAACTTTCGGTTAGCGAAACACCGGCTAATTCTGAAGCGTTCAACAATTCGAATAAACCTATTTTTTCAGTATGATCAGGGCACGCAGGATATCCTGGAGCAGGTCGAATTCCACGATACTGTTCTTTGATCAGTTCATCATTCGACAAAACTTCTTCTACTGCATACCCCCAAATATCCTTACGTACGATTTCATGCATTTTCTCAGCAAAAGCTTCAGCAAGTCTGTCGGCCAATGCTTTTAACAAAATTGAATTGTAATCATCGTGGTCAGCTTCAAAACGAGCTACATGTTCGTCCAGTCCAATACCTGCTGTCACTACAAAACCCCCAATATAATCTGCGATGCCACTTCCTTTTGGAGCAACGAAATCAGACAAAGCAATATTGGGCTGACCGGCCGCCTTTTTGGTTTGCTGGCGCAATGTATGCTGAACATGCTGGAGTTCACTTCTTGTTTCATCTGTATATATCTCAATATCATCACCAACTGAATTTGCAGGAAACATACCAACTACGGCTTTCGCCCTTAGCCACTTCTCCGAAACGATTTTTTTCAACATCGACTGTGCATCATCAAAAAGTCGGGTTGCTTCTTGTCCTACTATTTCATCAGTTAAAATATTCGGATACTTCCCATACAATTCCCACGTATGAAAGAAGGGCGTCCAATCAATATATGGCACTAATTCTTCCAGCGAAAAGTCATCAAAATGAGTTAACCCAAATCTATTTGGTGCGTGACACTCTTCCTGTTTGAATTCAATTTTCAATTGATTGGATCTTGCCTCCTGAAGTGAAATCAATTGTTTTGCTCCCCGGTGCTTCTCATGATGTTCCCGTACACGTGCATATTCCACCTCTAGGTCTCGAATAAAATCCGTTTTTTTTGGGCCAAGCATACTTTCAACCACCGTAACAGCTCTGGAAGCATCAAGAACATGCACTGTATTTCCTTTCTTATAATGCTGATCAATTTTGACTGCCGTATGCACTTTTGAAGTTGTTGCACCACCTATCATTAATGGAATTGCTAATCCTGAACGTTCCATTTCTTTGGCTACAGTGACCATCTCATCCAATGAAGGTGTAATCAATCCACTGAGCCCGATCACATCCACATTCTCTTCTAGCGCAGTTTGAATAATTTTTTCAAAAGGTACCATTACCCCTAAATCAATCACTTCGTAATTATTGCAACCTAGAACAACACCAACAATATTCTTTCCAATGTCATGCACATCACCTTTTACAGTAGCCATCAATACTTTTCCTGAAGAAGAACGAACTCCATTCTTCTCTGCCTCAATATACGGAAGCAGATAAGCAACAGCTTTCTTCATTACCCGAGCCGATTTCACTACCTGGGGAAGAAACATTTTACCAGAACCAAAAAGATCACCAACAACATTCATCCCGTCCATAAGAGGCCCCTCAATCACTTCAATTGGGCGCTCGTATAGCTTTCTGCATTCTTCAACGTCCTCATCAATAAATTCTACAATCCCTTTAACCAAGGCGTGTGAAAGTCGTTCTTGTACAGGTGAATTTCGCCAGGAAAGATCCAACTCCCTTTTCTTACCTTCACCTTTAACCGTCTCAGCATACTCCAGCAAACGCTCAGTTGCATCTGACCGTCGGTTAAGTAAAACATCTTCAACATACACCAATAATTCTTTGTCTATATCATCATAGACTTCCAGCATTGATGGATTTACAATCCCCATATCCATACCGTGTTGAATGCCATGATATAAAAATGCTGAATGCATCGCTTCACGAACACGGTCATTCCCCCTAAATGAAAATGAAACATTGGAAACACCGCCACTAACATGCGCTCCCGGTAAATTTTCTCGAATCCACTTTGTTGCTTGAAAGAAATCGACCGCATTGTTGTTGTGTTCCTCCATGCCAGTCGCAACCGGGAAAATGTTTGGGTCAAAAATGATATCCTCTTTTGGAAAAGCCACTTGATTAATCAATATGTCATAGGACCGTTTGCAAATTTCAATTCTTCGCTCAAAACTATCCGCCTGACCTTTCTCATCAAAGGCCATAACGATCACTGCAGCTCCATAGCGTTTGATTTTTTTTGCCTGTTTAATAAAGTTTTCCTCTCCTTCTTTCAGTGAGATCGAATTCACCACACCTTTTCCTTGCACACACTTCAATCCGGCTTCAATTATCTCCCATTTTGAACTGTCTATCATTACCGGAACACGAGCTATATCAGGTTCAGAAGCAATCAAGTTTAGAAACTTTGTCATCGCTTCTACTCCATCGATCATTCCTTCATCCATGTTCACATCAATAATCTGCGCACCTCCTTCCACTTGCTCTCTGGCCACCGATAATGCAGCATCAAAATCACCTTCCTTGATCATGCGTAAAAAAGCGCGTGAACCGGTAACATTCGTACGTTCACCAACGTTCACAAAATTACTTTCAGGAGTCACAATTAACGGCTCCAATCCGGATAATTTCAATGTTACTTTTGAATCAGACATTTGCGATCTTTCTTGGTTTGTAATTCTTAACCATTTCGGCTATAGCCTTGATATGCTCCGGTGTTGTGCCACAACAACCTCCGATGATGTTTACCAGTCCCTCGTCGAGGAATTCTTTGATCTGGACAGCCATTAATTCAGCTGTTTCATCGTATTGCCCGAATTCATTAGGTAACCCGGCATTTGGATGAGCACTGACTCCAAATGGCGCACGTTGATTCAGCACCTGTAAATACGGTCGCATCATCGATGCACCTAAAGCGCAATTCAATCCAATGGTCAACAATGGCATGTGTGACACAGAGATCAGGAACGCCTCGGTTGTTTGACCAGTTAAGGTACGTCCGCTTTGATCCGTGATCGTACCTGAAACCATGATCGGCAGACGAACATTTCGTTCTTCATAGACCTCATCTATGGCAAAAAGTGCAGCTTTGGCGTTCAGGGTGTCAAAAACTGTTTCAACCATCAGAATATCTACTCCTCCATCAATCAAGGCGTTTACTTGCTCTTTGTAGGCCAAAACCAGTTCATCAAAACCGATCGCTCGAAAACCTGGATCGTTTACATCCGGAGAAATAGAAGCCGTTCTATTAGTTGGGCCTATCGATCCAGCTACAAAACGAGGCTTTTCTGGTTCTCTGTCAGTAAATTCATCCGCCACTTCTCGAGCAATTTTCGCTGAATGGAAGTTGATATCATAAACCACATGTTGCAGGTCGTAATCTGCTTGTGCAACGGTTGTTCCGGAAAATGTATTTGTTTCAGCAATGTCCGCACCAGCCTCGAAATACTGACGGTGAATCTCCTTGATGATCTCAGGTCGCGTCAAGGAAAGAAGATCATTGTTTCCTTTCAACGATTTAGGATGATCCTCAAACCAACCCTTACGGAAATCTTCTTCCTCTAGTTGATAACGTTGGATCATTGTCCCCATTGCACCATCCAGTACAAGGATTCTTTCTTTTAAAATATCTTGAATTGTCTTCATAGTTAAAAACGTCGATAAACTATGAAAAAAGAGAAGTGTAAAACACAATCAACTTATCTTATCATGACACTAAGTCACAATTGGATTTGGCACCTTCTCGTCTCCGAGGGTTGCCAAGGTTTCACAGGGCCGATCCCTCCACCTTTCTTCATAAGTTTATTTTAATGAACGTGGTACAAAGGTAATAGATTATATACATTAATAAGATATCTATCTTTATAAAAACTTACATCTCTATCAAATGAAGAACTTCCTCAAAGGTTTTCTGTATGCATTTCATGGAATTGGTTTCGCCTTAAAGGAAAGAAACTTTAAGGTTCAATTATTTGCTTTTGCTGTTGTTGTTACTGCTGGGTTATACTATAAGATCGACAGCTCCGAATGGATTGCTATTATCGGAATTTCAGCTTTAGTTCTATCACTGGAAATGATAAATACTTCAATTGAAAGCCTTTGCAATCTTTATTCAACCGAATTCAATCAACACATCAAATTAATCAAGGATTTAGCCGCTGGTGCAGTTTTGCTGGCCTCTATCTTTGCAGTTATAATTGCTATGTTGATTTTTGTCCCGAAACTTTAGGCATAAAAAACGTTCGACACCTATGTTGCCGAACGTCATAGTATTATATTTATGCTTGTTTACTTCTTGATTAAGCGAACAAACTGATCGCTTCGCACTCCATCTTGCAAGCGCACTATGTAAACACCCGGAGCATAGGATCTCAAATCCACCGTGATCAATTGTCCTTGCTGTTGATGATAGCTGATCGTCTGCATCTCCTTTCCGTTGATATCCGTAATGTTGATCTGCGTGGATGCATCATACTGCCCCTTCAAAAGTATCGTCACTTCATTGCCCGCAGGATTCGGGAAGACCATCCAATCATTAGAATCGTCCGAACAACTTACTGACACCGGACCATACTGTTTAATCGAACCATCTTGATCAAACTGCTGCAAGCGATAATAGATCATCTGGTAACCACGCACATCGTAATCCTTCACCTCATACACTTGTGTTAATACAGAGTTACCGGCTGCATCGACGCTGGTCAATGTATTCCAGTTGATACCATCGACACTGCGCTCTACACTGAAGTGAGAACTATTTTGTTCTGTAGCGGTTGCCCAACGTACAAGAACCTCTTCTTTAGGTGAATTGCATTGCGCTGCAAAAGAGTTTAACTCTACGGGGAGAGCAGAACCACTCATTCCATGTAACCAGAATTCTGAGAATCCCGGAATTGAAAAATCAGAATACATCGCATTAATACCTGTTACAGGAGTATTGTTACCAACTCCAATATTATAATGGAGAGTTGTCCCACCTACAACACAATTATCATACGGATCATTGTTTACATTAAAGGTAGATGGAAAGTCACCTCCAGAATATTTACTTAAAACCACATTAGAGTTGTCAGGACTTACCACCAAATCTTCCACACTTGTTGAAATCGCAGATCCTGCACCAAGATCTGCTAATTCGGCTAAATAATAAGGTAATCGAACCGTTGCAGCACCATTTGATGCTGGAGTTATTACCCAATGTCTCTTCATAACCGCAATATCGAGACTAGGCATATCACAAGCTGGCACTAAAAGATAAGATGGTTCGAGATAATTAGTTGCGATTGTGGCTCCAAGCGTATTAGAACTCGCAGTAACCGAAGCGATATATCTTCCACTTGAATGATAATACCGAATTGTCTCATTGGCGTAGACATAACAAGTCGCAGATTCATTGTTCAATGCCAACGTTGTTCCGATTGGAGGTAAATTCACATTCGATGATACACAACTAGTTACACCACAATCATCAATCTTTTTAGTAAAATACTGTGTCGATGAAGTCGGATAATAAGGGCTACTTGGATCAATTAAGAGAGTGGTCTGATCACTAAGCATCCTATCTTGGGAAACCAATAGAAAATCAAATTCCATTGTCATCCCTGTAGATTCACAAAAATCAAAACGCAATCCAGTTACTGTTGGTCCACCAACCCAACCTGAATTAGCCCCTGAATAATTCACTGACATATCTAAATTCAGGAAATGCCAATTTCCATCCATGATCATTGTTCCTCTCTGGGAACGAGCTTCAGCTAATCCAGAACCATTTTCAAAGAAAACTTGTATTCCGGGATTAGTCGGTCCGGAAACATAACGATACCTTACTTGCACATAACGATAAACATTCGGATTAATCGAAAGATTACCCATGAAGATCATTGGATCCACTCCGGTGGAACTCACATTCAGAATTCCATTTGCAGAATTGACAATTGTACTTCCCATCCACCAACCTGGCCTTCCAGCCGGAGAATTCGACCAAGTTTCTTCTACCACTGTGTTACACGAATTCTCATACCATACATTAACCACATTTCCACCGGCAGGTGTGCCACCAACTGATGTTAAATTAATCGTGTTTCCATGGCAATACTCAGGGTGTAGTGGATGTGTCGCGGAAACAGAAGAAGGAGCTGTGGCTCCCGGCGCAATAGCAACCGTAATCTGATCACTCATACTACATCCAATAGAAGTTGCTGTCAATGTATATGTAGAACTACTTGTTGGGTTTACTGTTGGTGCTAAGGTATTTCCCCCACTTACAATTGGCCCCCCAGACCATGAGACGGGTATTGGAACTGTATAATAAACCGTCACTGTAAATGAATTGTTATTCACATAATTGTAATAGGCCTCACAGTTAGAACCACCCCAAGTCCTGAAAGCGTGCAGTTGAAAATTAATTGTACCGCCACCAACAACTCCATTGGCAATATTCAAACCGGTTCGATTGTAACCTTGTCCTCCACCTGAATCTCCAGCACCACTAAAGACTGATCCTTCTTTTAATCCTCCAGGACTTGTACATTGCAAATAACTACGTTGTTCACTTCTCCATCCACCGTTTTGGGCAGTCATTGTGTAATTAACATTAACTGATGTAATAGTTGCCCCTACCGGAATGTTTACACTCAGATTAATCGGACAAGTTGAATTCGTCGCTGTTGTGGGACTCGATGAATACAAGGTACTTCCATTTCCCCCGTTAAAAGTAGCGGTAGCTGAAGATGAATATGTTGCGGGACTCACTGATCCGTTCAAAATCACTGAATTTCCTGAACAACTGGTCAAATCTGTTCCGGCATCTACTATTAAAGCGTCATATACAGTGATCGGAATTAAATAGTTGATATTCCCAGGTCCACAACTTGGAGAACCATTGTTTCTAAACCAACAAACGGCATCTCTAACCAAATCAGTCTGAATTGAATACGAACCAGGGGTTGACGGCGCAGTAATGTCAAATGTAACAACTTGACTTTGTCCGGGTGCCAAGTTTATAAATGGTGTCATTCTTGGGTTATTATCTTGGCCTCCTGCTAATCCCCCTGATTGCCAACTACCCCACCAAGAAAAGTTAACTGTATTCGGCAAGGTCCAACCGGAAGTCCATGGCATACAACCAACGTTAGTGACAGTAACACTTACCTGTTGCGTTTGATTTGCACAAAAAGTTGTTGGTGTCGGATTAGAAAATTGAACCTGATAATAAGGTGTATAATCAACAACCAAATATGGTCTACTTGATGAACTGTACCCATAAATTTCCGTATAACACGTTGCGTGAGATCCTCCCTGAAAAGTATGAAACCCCACACCGAACCATCCACCCGGCATAGATGCTTCAAGATCACTTAAGTTTGAAGTCATTGGTGCATTCACCCAACCAGACCCTGTATCATAACACCTAAATTGTCTTGTCTCATAAATGTTCCCGTCTCGAATATCCGTTAATCTATTTGCCCAAGTATTGCCAACCGGTTCTGTGGCAAGATGCCTCAATCGAGCCATGACATTGCAATCTGAACCACTGGAATAATTATAGGAAACTCTATAATTCAAGTTTACAGAATTTATGCATGAACTTGGCAAACTCGATATATTAAACTTTACATAACTCTGATAAGAATAGTTTGTGGAAGTCCTTCCCACAATAATGTAATCGTTATAGCCATTACTCAATGAAGAACTTGAATAAATTGGTGCGTCTGCTGATGAACTCCCATCAGCATGATAGGCCGTACAGTATCCTGACCACGCTGATGTATTATTTGGATACAAATTCACAGTAGGATCGATAAGCACGGGAAAATTTCTTTCAGGATTGATCAACCAGTCTAGCTGAACCTTTGTTTGTATAGTTAATAGATTTCCATTCTGAATGACAACATAAATACCTTCAGCCTCATTAGAGCGATAATGTCCTTCCGAATCCAACTGTGGAGCATCCTTAAAAATCGGTTTCTCGTAAATCACTTTGATATTATTCTGATCGTCGAATATCAGTATATTATTCTCTATTAATTGAAAAGAATAGCCAAATGGCAACTCCACCTTTTCTTCAAATACTAAAAAATCTGCGCTTTGTGGAATAGGTCCTAAATTACCAAGATTACCTATGATATAATCCATCTTACGCTTTGTTGTTTCTTGTGTCAACCTCAAATCAATTCCATCTCCATAAACATTAGGATAGGTTAATACATTGAAGTTCACATTACCATTGGTCCCTAGAATGCCTTGTGAATAAATCTCCTGTTCACTTGCCAAAAAGTACATACGCATGCCAATCATGTCTCTCATCTCAGTCCCATCGGGTAGAATTGTTCGAAGTGAGTTAGCTGATGTTGCGGGATAAAACGTTTTATGACCATTAGTTAGATTGTGAAAACCACTGGAATTTGTTTCGATGGAATGAAAAATGGTATTCCAACGTTGATTTTCCCAATAATGAAGATTCCCAGCAGCAATTATCGCTGAAAAGGAACCATCAGAATTTCGAAAATGTTTTGAATTCTGATCTCTAAGTGAAACTTCTTCCCGATCCTGTTCCCATTCACCAAATGATTCCCTTAACCAATTCTCAGGAGATTCACTAAATATGGTACTAGCAGCTTGAATTGTTGAACTCGATTGAGGAGTTAGCAATTGACCAATACTTAAATGACTAAAAAAAAAGGTAATAAATGAAATAAGGATAAGTTGTTTCATGAATGTGGTTGTAGATTGAATTTCACCACAAATTTACTAAACGGGTTTAGTATATTTTGAGGGGCCAGCCCCTCATTCTCATAACATTAACACTTTGTAGTAATATTGTTAAAAAACAAAAGGCGATTCACTTGAACCGCCTCTTTTAATAAGTAAAAACCCTTTACTGCTTAATCAATCGAACCATTTGAACTTTTGAATCACTCGTCATCAAGCGTACCACATAAACACCTGGAGCATAGGATCTCAAATCCACTGTGATCAATTGTCCTTGTTGTTGATCATAACTGATCGTTTGTATCTCCTTACCATTGATATCCGTAATGTTAATCTGTGTTGATACATCATACTGTCCTTTCAAGAGTATCGTCACTTCATTGCTCGCAGGGTTAGGGAAGACCATCCAATCGTTAGAATCATCTGAACAACTTACTGACACCGGACCATACTGCTTACTCAAACCATCCTGATCAAACTGCTGCAAGCGATAGTAGATCGTCTCGTAATTACGCACATCGTAATCTTTCACTTCATACACTTGTGTTGTTGTAGAATTTCCGGCTGCATCGACGCTGGTCAGTGTATTCCAGTTGAACCCATCGACACTGCGCTCTACATTGAAATGAGAGCTATTGTGTTCCGTAGCGGTTGTCCAACGTACAGAAACCTCATCATTTGTCGCATTGCAAAGAGCTACGAAAGAAGTGAGTTCCACAGGCAATACTGAGTTAGGAATAAGGATCACCGCTCCTGAACCTCCTGAGAAACCGGAAATACCTGTCCACTGTGCGTAATTCACACCATTGGAAGTACTCGCTACTGTTGCCGAATATTGGGTACTCTCATACATCGGCGCAACATAATTCGAACCGCTGTTCTTGAACCAGAAGAAACCATTCGCTCCCGGGTTGTATTTATAAGTATATCCACAATTCGGATAAATAGCCATCCAGTTTGCAGCCGCTGCTTCAATTGCTGTTCGTTCAGCTGGTTGATAATAGAATCGAATGTTATACGTACCGATCGGCGCTCCTCCACCCATGTCCACGTTCCAGCTACGCTCCATCTCAAAGCGCTCTTCTCCAGGCTGTTGATTACTTGAACATCCTGGAGCTGTACCCGGACCTTGGGTTTGCTGGTAGAATGTGCCATTATCTACGATTGAGGCAATAGGGAAGCCTGCAGGAGCAGCACTTAAATCTCCCTGAACGGAGAAAATAATCTCATCACCACTATAGAAATGGTGCCAACCTGCATTATCCGTGCAGTAGGTGTTGGAAGTTGTTCCAGTTGCTGCATACACGTAGTTTTTCACATTGATTGTCACACTTGCGTCTGCCGTTGTGTTACAAGTACCTTCGCGGCGCACATAATATGTTGTGTTAGCTGAAGGTGCAACTGTAACAATCGGACCAGTTCCTACCAAAGAACCCGTTCCATTCGGGCCTGTGTACCAATTAACTGATGACCCTGAACCAGCTACGCCACCAGAGGCGCTTAATAGGGTGTTGGTATTTGGACAGATGGTGCCCGGGTTAGTGATGGTTGTGATTGGGGTAGATTCGGAATTAACAGTAATCGTACCCGTCGTGGTCGCTGGAGGACAACCGCCAGTTGTGGTAACTGTATAGTTAAATGTTCCGCTCGCTGTGGGTGTTCCACTGATAG
>DAISYB010000005.1:71175-149681 GCA_036825545.1 Crocinitomicaceae bacterium
CCCAAGTACCTGTCACACCCGCCGGTAATCCTGTCACTGTTGCTCCGGTAGCTCCTGTTGTAGCCAATGAAATTGTTGTCATAGCAGAGCCTTGACAAACTGTGCGGTTCTGACCGGCTGCAACGGTGTTGATAGGATTGACTGTAATCGTACCCGTCGTGGTCGCTGGAGGGCAACCTCCGGTTGTGGTAACTGTATAGTTAAATGTTCCGCTCGCTGTGGGTGTTCCACTGATAGTTACAACATTCCCTGCCCAAGTACCTGTCACACCCGCCGGTAATCCTGTCACTGTTGCTCCGGTAGCTCCGGTTGTAGCCAATGAAATTGTTGTCATAGCAGAACCTTGACAAACTGTGCGGTTTTGACCGACAGCAATCGTGTTTTGAGGGTTAACAGTATAGACTCTAGCTGCTGATGTCACTGTCAACCCACATGCATCAGTAACGGTAACTGTGTATGAATAGGTACCAGGAACTGACAAAACAGGCGGATCATAACTTGCACCAGTGGCACCTCCAATAGGAACACCATTTAAATTCCATTGATATTGATTTCCAATTGTGCCAAAAGCAGTTGTGGAGTATGTTCCCGTTGGACATGTTCCGGATGTAAAAAATAATGTACTTGTTCCTTCTCCTCCTCTGTACAGTCTGTATGTGTTTTCTCCACACCAACTTCCAGCGGTGTAGGTAACAGAAACGTTTTGACCAATCGTTGCAGGAAAGTTTAAAAATAAAGGCCCAAAGCCATTTGGAAGCGTAAAGTTTGTGTAAACTGGAGTCCCACCAACAGAAATTGAAACATTACCATTGTTCCAGCCGTCACCATAACTATCATATAAACCTATAGAGGCCATATTTGTTACCCCCAAACCTGTGGGTGTGATAGCAGGAGGATCAAATCCAACACAAACATTTGTGGTTCCGGGAGTAATGTCAGGAGCCAAAGTCTCATAAGTTATTGTCAAGGTATAACCAAAATTCCCTCTGTAAACATATCCATCTACAGAGTAGATATCCATTCTCCAAGTCCGATTTGGATTTGAACAATTGAAATAATTTGAGTTACCTCCACAAGAATTTATAAGTTTTCCAGATGATACATCGGTGAGTCTGTAACCATGCCATAAACCACAATTCCCTGTGTATGACTGCCAACACGTTGAAAGTCCTAAGAAACCACAACCATACCTGTATTGTAAACTATTATCCGAAATCGAAATGTTTGTATTTGTAATACTTGAATTTGCTGGCGCACCAGTACTATTAATGTTACCAGCTCCGGTTGTCCCATTTGTCTGATACAAACCTGTCACAGCGGCAGTTGCAGTCAAAGTAGGGTCCACAACTACCGGATATACTCTATTCTCATCTAGCAAATAACTCATCATTACTTTGGTCAGTATAACAAGTTTATTTCCATTCAATTGTATTTCGTACAAGATATTATCATCTGTAATGTTCTCATTATTGTTTTGTGTTATTTGCTCACCTGAATAATTTGACAATACAAAATTGGGGTTATCCACTTGGGGCTTTGTCATTATTTGATTACTATCAAAGACCAACGGTGTGTCATACAACGAAACCACCCTGCCTGTTTGATCGATAATCAGGACTGTACCATTATCTAGCTTAGCACTCCAACCAAGAGGTAACACTATTTCTTCTGAAAAAATTAGGTACTCAGCATTTGAAAACTGAGAATCGAATACGTTTTTGTCTTTAATAATGTAATCTAACTTGCGTTTTCCTCCAGATTGAGTGATTTGTAGATCAACCGAACTTCCATAAACACCACTATATGTCAGTGCGTTTTGAATGGCCTTTCCATGTGATGCTGAAATTGAACGTTGACCAACCTTTTCTCCATTCATTTCATAATACATCGATGCATTACGCATCTCAAAAATCTCTTGGTTGTTAATTAGTGTCTTAAACCCATCTTGAATATTCTCGGAATAATAGCTCTTAAACACATTATGGTAGTTTGAAAACTTGTATTGGCCCTCCGATTCTTCACTAATCGTATTGTAAATCGTGTTCCATTTTCCAGATTCAAAATAGTTGATTGGTTCAGAGGAAACTAGCATATCCACCTGACCATCTTCTCTTTGAAAATGCTTTTCATTCGCAGAGCGACGATCCTCAAGTTCTTGATTTATCTTATACTTTCCAAATACCTCTGAACACCATAAATTAGATTCATTTCTCGTTTGAGCAAAGCTGGTATTCAAAATCAACAAAAACACGGCCAATGCCGCAGTAGTAAAGTAGTCTTTTAATTTCATATCTTGAAATAATCGTTAGATTTCCAGCTAAAATTAACACAAGGTTAATTAACTTCCCAATAAAATCGACGAATTAAATATTTTGGACGATGAAACTTTAACCGTCCAACTTCTTGGTTACGACCCTTTTCAACGCCAAAATTAAAGCCTTCAGAGCTCAATTCAGAGGTGTGAGAAATGTGGAATTTTTTCTTTTCAGATTAACGCAAATTTATGCTTAGTCCCCAACTTTTTGACTTGATCCCAACTTTTGGTTATGATCCCTTGATCCCCTTGATCCTAAAAACCTCCAAAAACTAAAAAACCCTCGACAGCAATGCTATCAAGGGTTTTCTTCCGTGGTGATGGACGGAATCGAACCGCCGACACAAGGATTTTCAGTCCTTTGCTCTACCGACTGAGCTACATCACCATCCGTAATTGTGGGGGCAAAGATAATAACTTAATTTTAACTCCAAAGCCTAAAGACATTTTTTTATTGCTTTTCTTCCGGTATCTTTGTTCTTCCTATGGTTCAAACAATCATTATAGCAGATGCCGGTAATACTTCGATCAAATTCGGTGTATGTGTCAACCACAAAATAGAAACCGTTTACCGTGTTGATTACAAAGAACTTGAGTCATGGCTAGATCGAAACAAGAACCTAACGCAGTTTACATGCGTGATATCAACGGTCACCTCACCGGATCTTACCGAAAAATTATCGAAGCGATATAATCGCGTTTTTTTGATCGATCGGGAAGTAAAATTACCTGTTATACTGAACTATAACACGCCCGAAACACTGGGAATTGACCGAATTTGTAATGCCGTAGCTATTCATTCAGCAGCTCCCAATAAGAATGCCGTGAGTATTGATATCGGTACTTGTATCAAATTTGATTTGGTGGATGAAAATGGGGTATATCAAGGTGGATCTATTTCGCCGGGAATTGAGTTGCGCTACAAAGCCATGAACGATTACACTCAAAATTTACCATTACTCGACCTGAAGTCCACTATCCAACTCGTTGGAAAATCGACAAGTGAATCCATGCACTCTGGTGTTATCAATGGAATCCAAGCCGAAATAAACGAACTGATCAATCGTTATACTGTAGATTACCAAGGCTTAACGTTTTTTGTGACCGGTGGAGATGCGCAGTACTTTGATTTCGAAGGAAAAAATAACATCTTTGCAGACGAAAATTTGACCCTTAAGGGACTTTATACTATTTACCTGTTCAATGCGAAATAAAATTCAGGTTGTTTTCTTTTTGTTCTTCTGCATCACTGCATTTGGACAACCGACCATACACTCCCCTTTTAGCTCCTACGGTTTTGGTGAGCGCAACTATAGTAATGATGCAGTATCGGCAGGACTCGGATATGCTACTGTGAGCTATATCGATTCTACGATCGTTAACTTCTCCAATCCGGCAGCTTACAATTCACTTGCGAAAGGACAACCTTTGTTTTCACTTGGACTTAAAGGTCGTGTTTATACGATGGAGCAAGGAGATGCTTCGCAATTCTCGGGTTACGGCATGGTAGAGCATTTTACCTTAGCATTTACATTGAAAAAGCACTTTGGGCTAGCTTTCGGGCTTAAACCGTATAGCAAAAGAGGATATGAAATAACAAGTGGTGAACGAGTTGGAACTGACTCCTTGCGCTACACATACATTGGTTCTGGTGGAGCTAATGAAGCCTTTTTGGGACTTTCTTCGACCGTTTTGAAGTTGAAAAACACTCATTTATCAGTCGGAACGAATTTAGGCTATCTCTTTGGATCTGCTTTAAATGAAAGAAGAAGTTCTTTTGTCACAATGAATTTACCTTCTGGGGGTGTTGACCGTAAAACGGTCCGATTCAATTCATTTCATTATGAAATTGGCACATACTTGAGGCACGATTTCAAGAAAAATCAAAATATTATTATTGCTGCTGTATTGGAACCAGCTCAAAATATACGTGCTTTCCGTGATGAATCATTATTTGCAGCTGGAAATGTTAATAATCAGCTTACTTACACGCGATTGTATGATACCTCAAATGTAGAAGGATCTATACGGTTAGCACCCACTTTCACTGTTGGGCTAAATTACTCGCTTCGTTTCAAAACCTATGATGGAAATAGCCGTGAACGTCTTTCAGAATTTCAATTTCATTTGAATTATTCCTCAACGGACTGGACAAAATACAGTGCAACGTTTAATACTAATTCTGAAGTAAATAATTTCAATACATCTTCTCGCATTTCGTTAGGTATACAATTCACTCCAGAAACACGTTTCATAGAAAATGCGGTGAATACCAATTTCGCTGAAAGACTCCGTTATAGAGCTGGTTATTACGCTATTAATCTCCCGTATAGTGAAAATGGTTCACAAGTAAAGGAAAATGGCATAACATTTGGTTTTGGGATGCCGATCGCGGCTCAACAAGCACTTTCTTCTGTCAATCTTGGCGTTGTCCTAGGTTCTCGAGGAAGTAATGAAAGCAACGGTTTAAAAGAAAATTTCATCGGCATAAATTTTGGTGTGATAGTTGCACCATCATTTTATGACAGATGGTTTAGAAAACGAAAACTAGATTAACATATACATTATGAAAATTGCAAATCTCTTACTCGGAACTTTTGTTGTAACAGCGGCTTTCTCTCTAAAGGCACAAGAAGAAACAGAGCAAGAAAGAGAGTGTAAGCGCATGCGTTTCCTCGCTCAAGAAGAAAATAAAATCAAAAATTACGCTGGTGCAGCAACATATTACCTGAAAGGTGAAGTTATTTGTGGCGGTTATGATGCAGCAAATTACGAGCGTATGATCGGCACCCTTAGGAATGCTGTGGCAACCGAAACAGACAAGGATAAAAAGACGGCTTATACAGACACGTTGGTTGCAGCCTACGATCGTCAGGAAAAGGCTGGATTTTATGACCCAAAAAACGACTTGATTCGTGCTACTTTCATTGTGCAAAGCAGCAAGCCTGACAGAGCAAAGGCGGATGAGTTGTACAACAGAGGAATTCATACAGAGGGAATGGCGGTTAATGAAGCTCATGTTTCTTATTACTATTACAATTTGTATGTTCATTACACCGAAGTTCCAGCTGAAAAGAAAAGCGAATTGAAAAAACGTTTGATCTCTGATTATTTCTTCTTATCGAAAATGATCAGTGCTCAAAATATGTCAGTAAAAACTCAAGAGAACTTATTGGCTTACTTCAATGCAGTAGTTAAATCATGTGATGATATACTTCCTGAACTGAAGGGTTTCATGAGTTCACTTCCACAAGAGATCGAGTCTAAAAAAGCAAGTGTAAATAACTTTATTACACTTTTGGAAATGAAATCGTGTACAGAAAGTAAAGAATATGGTATGTTGATCGATACTTTAGTTAGAATTGACCCTTCTGTAAATGCTATCATCGGAAAAGCAAAATACCAAAGATCACAGAAGAAATACAGTGATGCGATTAGTACCTTGAAAGAAGCGAAAGGATTGGCTGATGCCGATCAAAAAGAAGAAATTGAGTACATGATTCTTGATATTCTTTATTCGGATCAAAAGAATTACAAATCGGCCTTCAATGCCGCAATGGACATCTCTGGAAAACACAAGAGCACCGCATTGAAAATGGCGGCAAATTGTGTAGCTCAAATGTCTAGTGGCTGTGGTTCAAGCACATTTGAAAGAAAAGCAAATTACCTGTATGCAGCTCAATTGGCTGAACGAGCAGGCGATAGTGCAGCTGCTGCAAGATACAGAAACTCTGGTCCAAGTGAGGACGAGTGGTTCAATGCAGGTGTAACCAGTGTAACCTTATCCTGCTGGGGCGTTACAGTTTCGAAATAAGTTGAAACATTTCATACATATTTCCATCCTTTACAAGATTCCTGTCAGTTTAGTGCTGGCAGGAATTCTTTTTTCCTGTGTGAATGATCTTCAGTCCATTCAAAAGGTCAACTACGACCCCAAGGCACCTGATGAAGTAACTACAGATTTAAAGGTCTTTTATACCGATTCAGGTTATGCACGTATTGAAATTAAAGCAAAACTGGCTGAGACCTATCGCCAACCCGAATTAATTACCAAACTAAAAGATGGTCTACAAGTAAATTTCTATTCCCCCGATGGAACCATTGTTTCAACATTAAAGGCGCTGTATGGTGAAATTAATTTTACGAAAGGATTACTCTTTGTGCGTGACTCAGTTCGATTATTGAATCATGAAAAAAAACAGGAAATGGAAACAGAAGTTTTGTTCTGGAATCAAAAAGACAGCACCATATACACCAATGCTCCAGTAGTTGTCAGATCTCCAAAAGGAGTCCTTTTTGGAAAAGGAATTAAAACTCATCAGGATTTCTCCTACTATGAATTCCTGAAACCATATGGAAAATTTAACTTTGACGAATAAAACATTAAGATATGCAAACTTATAACCGCATCATGCTCTATTTCTGGCTCATCGTTGCCGGTATCATCTTTATCACAATTACCTATCTTTCAATTACGGATGGTTGGAAAAAATGGGCCTTTTATTATGTGTTCGTTGTCACTTCTTTAGGAATGTACTTCTTTAAAAGATGGATGATAAAACGCATGGAAAAACACATGGCGTATCTTCAGGAAAAACAGAATCAAACAGCTAAATCAAAAGAGTAATTTTACCATTTATCCCTGAATCTCACTTTCTTACACTTTAATTCAGCAATTGAACAAGATTAAAAACAAAACATGATTTAAGCTGTTACCTTTGATACAGCAATCTAATTTTAACGAGCGCTAAAACATCAATGAAGCAATTAGCTTTCATTTTCCTGATACTTCTAGGGTTTGTTCGACATGCTCATGGGCAAGAATTGTTCAGTGGTACAGTATATGATGAACGAAACATTCCTATTCCAGGTGCTAAACTCTATGTGAAAAATAGTGCTGAACTCCGTACAATAGCCGATTCCAAAGGTTATTTTGAGTTGCGCTTATTTCCCGGCGAATACTTTATTGTTTACTCCGCGACAGGATATGACCCAAGGGAAACCTACATCGTAATGAACGAGTCGCAGGTTACGCGAAACCTTCAGCTATTCCCAACTAAACTCCAAGATTTGGAAGATGTAGAAGTTTCTGCAAAAAAATCCAATCCTGGACGTGAAATCATGCTTGAAGTGGTTCGTGTACGTGACAAAATTAATCCGTGGAACTACCCGCATACTGTAAATGGTTATATCCGGGCAACTGAAAAAATTGATCGAAAAGAAAGTAAAAAAGACAAAAAAGCTGAAGTTGAAGTGGATAGTGATCCAACGGGAATTGAAGATCCTTTTGCTGAAGACAGGAAGAAAAAAGAAGATCTCACCAATAATATGAATCTTGTTGAAGTTCAGTTTACTCGCCATTATTCTCCACCAAGTAAAGTAAAGGAAATTCGAAATGCATACGAGAAAAGAGGTTCTGATCGTGGCCTTTACTATACCACAACCGTTAAATCGAATTTCAACTTCTTTGAAAACTTACTTCATCTTGATGATCTTCATCAATCGCCTGTAAGTTCTCCGATTTCCGGGCCGGGAATTTTATCTTACAAATACCGTCTTGAAAAACAGTATGAAGAAAACGGCCGAAAAATCCACCAGATCAAAATCATTCCGCGCAGTACCTCAACCACAACCTTGGAAGGATACATCTGGGTGATTGATTCATTGTGGCTAGTGCAGAAATTAGAACTCACCATGCAAAAAGGAAACTTGTTGGTGTATGACTATTTCACCATACTACAAGAGTTTGAGCATCCCGGTGATTCAATTTGCGTTTTGACAAATCAGATACTGACATATGGTGTAAAGTACAAAGATCAGAGCTCAGAGTGCAAAACGGTAGCGAATTTCAATAACTATAATTTTAAACCTTCTTTTTCAGCAAAATTCTTCAATAACGAGGTGGCGGTTACAGAGCGGGAAGCGTACGATAAAGACACCACATTTTGGTCACAATCCAGACAAGTGGAGCTCACTGAAGAGGAAAGAGCGTATATCTTGGCAAAGGACAGCATAGCCGATTGGCAAAATCGCAAGGAATATTTGGATTCAATTGATGCTGTTTTCAACAAAATAACCATTCTGAAAGTTCTTTGGTGGGGAGTAGACAGAAGAAATAGGGAAAAACGCTACCAATGGACAATTTCGTCAATCTCCGCGACAGCCCGCCCTATTTATATAGCAGGACCAAGGGTTGCTCCGAGTTTCTACTATTTCAAAAAGTGGGAGAATGAACGTTCAATCGATTCCTACACGGAAATTTCAATGGGTTTCAAAAACCAAGATATAAAAGGTCGTGGATGGTTGAGATACAGGTACGATCCATTTCATTTTGGCACAGCTCGAATTAGTTTTTCACATGAGTTTGATGCCATAAGAAGTTATGACGCCATAACACAGATCTATAAACGAGAGAATTTCTTTGAAACAACTATGTTGCGACTAGGCAACGATTATGAGCTCTTCAACGGTTTCTATACTGATATTGATGTAAGCTTTGCAGAACGAAGAAGTTTAAAAGGATATAAATTTGTACAGGTTCTTGACGATGCCCTTCCCAACAATGATCCATTGGAATTCCAATCCTACCAAGCACTATTAACTACGTTGACATTAAGTTACACGCCAAAGCAAAAATACATGCGTGAACCCAATCGAAAGGTATTGTTAGGATCGAGTTGGCCTACTTTTTACGTCACCTATGAGCGTGGTGTACCAGGATTATTTGGAAGTGACATTAACCACGAATACGGTCGCGCAGGGGTGATGCAAACGTTTAAACTGGGCACATTGGGAACTTCCAGTTACCATTTAATGGCTGGAAAATTCTTAAGTTCTAAAGTTCTTCGCGAAGCCGATTTCAAGTTTCAGCGCAGAAGTGATCCCCTTTGGTTTTCTAATCCACTCTATTCTTTTCAAGGATTTGACACTTCACTTCCTTCACGTGACATTTTTTATGAATTCCATTTTGTTCACCATGACAACGGAGCGATGATCAACAAGATCCCTTTCATGAAAAAAACAAGAATTGGATTGGTTTTAGGCTTTGGGGCTCTATACGTTAAAGAATTCGATTACCAACACTATGAAATTCTTGCCGGTTTGGAGCGGAATTTTAAATTTTCCCGCAGACGTTTACGTGTTGGGATCTACGGGATTCTCTCCGACGGAAACAACATAGCTCCTACCCCAACTTGGAAAGTTTCTTTCGCGATTCTCGACGATCGCAACATGAAATGGAATTTCTAGATTCCAAATTATAATTCAAACCTTCAATTATTTCCGTTCAGGAAGTGCCTATTTTTTTATCTTTGCCGCAAACAATTTTACCATGTACGGAAAGATGAAAGAACACCTTCAGCAAGAGTTAAATGCGATTCAAGAAGCTGGAATTTTCAAACGTGAACGCGTAATCACTACTCCTCAGGGAGCCAATGTAAAAGTCAACTCCGGAGACGATGTCGTGATCATGTGTGCCAATAATTATCTCGGTCTTTCATCACATCCTGCTGTTATTCAAGCTGCAAAAGACACACTAGATACACACGGCTTTGGAATGTCTTCGGTTCGCTTTATTTGCGGCACCCAAGACATCCATAAAGAGTTGGAAAAACGCATTGCTGATTTCTACGGAACAGAAGATACTATTCTTTATGCTGCTGCTTTCGATGCAAATGGTGGAGTCTTCGAACCACTTTTTAGTGATCAGGATGCTATTATTTCTGATGAATTGAATCACGCTTCGATCATTGATGGAATTCGATTGTGTAAAGCGCATCGCTACCGTTACAAACATTCCGACATGACCGATTTGGAGGAACAATTGAGGAAAGCGCAAGATCAACGTTTCCGTATTATCGTTACAGATGGTGTATTCTCAATGGATGGCGACATCGCTAAATTGGATCAGATTTGTGATTTGGCAGATAAGTATGATGCGTTGGTCATGACCGATGAGTGTCATTCTGCAGGCTTCATTGGAAAAACAGGTCGTGGCGTTCCAGAATACTGCAATGTAATGAACCGGGTTGATATTATCACCGGAACACTTGGAAAAGCATTAGGTGGAGCCATGGGTGGTTATACAACCGGAAAGAAAGAAATTATTGAAATTCTCAGACAACGTTCTCGACCATACTTATTCTCCAATTCTCTTGCACCTTCAATTGTTGGAGCAGCGAATAAAGTGTTTGAGATCCTAAGTTCCACAACCGAATTGCGTGACAAGTTAGAGGAAAACACGAAATACTTCAAAGAAAAGATCATTGCAGCTGGATTTGACATTAAGCCTGGCGATTCTCCAATTGTTCCAATCATGCTTTACGATGCTGCCTTATCCCAGCAATTCGCGGATGAATTACTGAAGGAAGGTGTGTATGCCATTGGATTCTTTTATCCTGTTGTTGCTAAAGGTCAAGCGCGTATTCGTACACAAATTTCAGCTGCGCACAGTAAAGCTGACTTGGATAAAGCTATTGCCGCATTCATTAAAGTTGGTAAGCAATTGAAGGTAATTGATTAAAGATTTTTTAACACTTCCAAAACCCTGAAAAAACGTATCTTGGCACATGCTAAATAAATCTGTCATAAGTGCATTATCGTTCCTGCTATTATTTACTTGGCAGTTGACGATCATATGTGCAAACGGATTGCTTTATGGTCAGGTAACCAGTCAATCAGATCCGATCAAAACAGAAATTACGAGTGACCAAAATTCAGACTATTGCTTCATTGAAATCGCTGATGACAATTCCAATTCCACGGTTTTAGTCGAAGAAGTTTTGGAAGAAGAAATTCATCCGAGTGAATTAATATCGGTACAATTAGTAAAACACCTTTCCGAAAAGGCCGTTTTTTATTATTCGCTTTGCCCGACTAATTCCAGCCGAACCTTTTTAATTCCCCCCGAACTTTTCGTTTGATTTGATAGATCTTACAGATCACTTTTTACTCCGTTGAAAGTACACATGACACTTTTTTCGGTTCGCTTCCATAAACAAATCAAATTAATGAAATCAATTTTTTCCAATTGGCGTTCGGATTTTCCTGCCAGTTTAGTTGTCTTTTTAGTTGCCTTACCACTTTGCTTGGGAGTTGGACTAGCCTCGACATCCGTTGAAATAGATGGAATGCCCAATATTTTCTCAGGTATTATAGCTGGCGTGATTGGTGGGATTGTTGTCGGATTCAGTAGTGGTTCGCGACTCGGGGTCTCAGGGCCTGCTGCGGGTCTCATTGCTATCGTTTCCGCGGCAATTGTTACGTTAGGTAGTTTTGAAGGATTCTTGTTAGCAGTAGTGCTTTCAGGCGTTCTTCAAGTTATAGCTGGATTTGCCGGTGCAGGAGTTTTAGGAAATTATTTCCCTTCGTCAGTCATTAAAGGTATGCTTGCTGCCATTGGTATTACCTTGATACTAAAAGAAATACCACATGCATTAGGTTACGATGCTGACTTCATGGGTGATGAGTCTTTCATTCAACCGGATGGTCACAACACCTTTTCAGAACTGTATTACGCTATGAAAGCGCTGCATCCGGGAGCCATCATTATTAGTGTAATTTCACTGCTTATTTTGATCTTATTTGACAAACCCTTCATGAAGCAGTTTGCCATCTTTAAGATCTTACCGGGCGCATTATTTGTTGTTGTACTAGGTATTTTGCTAAATCTTGCCTTCGGAATGTACGATCCAAGTTATGTGATCTCCGGAAAACACCTTGTACAATTGCCGGTAGCAGGAAGTTTCTCAGATGTGATCTCTTTTTTCTCCTTCCCGGACTTCAATTTCTTCACGAATCCAAACGTCTACATTGTTGCCTTCACCATTGCGCTTGTCGGAAGTCTGGAAACGCTATTGAGTGTTGAGGCTACCGATAAATTGGATCCTGAAAAACACCATACTCCAACAAATCGTGAGTTGAAAGCCCAAGGCATTGGTAATATTGCAAGTGGACTTTTGGGTGGACTTCCAATTACTCAAGTAATTGTTAGAAGTTCAGCCAACATCAACTCTGGAGGTAAAAGTAAATTATCTACAATACTCCATGGCATAATGTTAATGCTTACAGTACTATTTATTCCAAAGGTACTCAACATGATTCCATTAGCTTCTTTAGCTGCCATTTTGCTTATGGTTGGGTATAAACTTTCAAAGGTACAATTGTACAAATCCATGTTTAAACTAGGTTATGAACAATTCCTGCCGTTTATTGCTACAATAATTGCCGTTTTACTTACCGATTTATTGAAAGGAATTGGTGTGGGGATGGCTATTGCCGTATTCTATATTCTTCGTAAGAATTACAAAAATAACTACAGAACAGAAATTGAAGAAACCAAGGAAGGTAAGCACCTAATAGTTCAATTATCTGAAGAAGTGACTTTCCTGAATAAAGGAAGTATTCTTGATCTCTTGGAAGAATTGGAGGAAGGGTCTACAGTAACGATCGATGCTGGCAATTGTAACATGATCGATCATGATGTATTGGAGATTTTGCAAGACTTCAAAGATTTTGGAGCAAAAGAAAAAAATATAACATTTAACACAATCAACGTTCCGGAAGTCACAGTTTCCGGAACCCATTAAAATCAAATAATATGGACACGTTTTACAAAAAATTAATTGAGAACAACAGACAATGGGTTGCTAAAAAAACAGAGCAAGACCCCGACTTTTTTAACCGACTATCGAAAGGCCAGCAACCTCCACTACTATGGATTGGTTGTGCAGATAGCCGTGTACCTGCAAATGAGATCATCGGTGCTGATCCGGGTGAAGTATTTGTACACCGAAACATCGCTAACATGGTGGTACACTCAGACATGAATATGCTAAGTGTTTTGGACTATGCCGTGAACGTACTGAAGGTTAAACACGTTATTGTCTGTGGACATTACGGTTGTGGTGGGGTTGCTGCGGCAATGACCAACCAACACATCGGATTAATTGACAATTGGATTCGTCACATTAAAGATGTTTACCGTTTTCATGCAAAAGAACTGAATGCAATTGAAGATCAAGGTAAACGCTTGAATCGTTTTATCGAATTGAATGTGCACGAACAAGTGCTAGATTTGGCAAAAACATCGATCATTCAAGCGGCTTGGGAAAGAGGTCAGGATGTTCACCTTCATGGGTGGGTATATGACATCAAAGATGGTTTAGTGCAAGATTTAGATATAACAATCAAAAATAACCAAGCACTTAGTGAGGTGTACCAACTCGACATTTAATATTTTATGAAAGAGATCAATTTGCTGAAAAAGCAATTTGAACAACACAGTAATCAGGAAAGAGCTCAAAGCATGTCTGCATACATGAAGGGGCTCTTTCCCTTTTTTGGGATAATGTCCGGACCCAGAAAAGAACTTGTAAAAAAGTGGATCACTGAGCATCATTTAAAAAAGGATCCAACCAAAAGCAAAGCGCTAATTCGACAACTCTTTTCTGAAAAGGAGCGCGAATTGCATTACGCCGGTATCGATCTATTGTTGTCTCTTCCTCAAAAATATATAGAACGAGGGGACAAAGAGTTAATTCACTACTTAATTGTTACACATGCCTGGTGGGATACCGTTGATTTGATTGCTTCCAACTATTTAGGACCCTATCTCCAGAAATTTCCAGAAGAAAAAGCACTGCTCGTAACAACATGGCGTAATTCTGATCACTTGTGGTTAAAGCGATCGTGCCTTATTTTTCAATTGAAATATAGATTAACAACAGATCGCGATCTACTTCAAGATATTATCCATCAAATGAAAGTTGAAAACGAGTTTTTCATCCGAAAAGCAATTGGATGGGCGCTTCGCGAATACTCCAAACACGATCCAGCCTGGGTCAGGAAAATAATTGATACCGAAAAATTAGAAGGTTTATCCAAGCGAGAGGCAAGTAAATATCTCTAATTAAAGCTTGATAAATCTTATCTTTACAAGAAAAACTTCATGGCACTGATCAAAGCATGTCGGGGAACCTCGCCTCAGTTTGGAAACGATTGTTGGCTGGCTGAAAATGCCACTGTTGTAGGAGATGTCATAATGGGTGATCAATGTTCAGTCTGGTTTAATGCCGTCGTAAGGGGTGACGTGAATTCCATTCGCATGGGCAATAAAGTTAATGTTCAGGATGGTGCAGTTATTCATTGTACCTACGAAAAAACAAAAGTCAATTTGGGCAATAATGTCTCCATCGGTCATAATGCATTGGTTCATGGTTGCACTGTTGAAGACAACGTATTGATCGGAATGGGCGCCATAGTGATGGACAATTGCTACATCGAGTCCAACTGTATTATTGCTGCCGGGGCTGTATTGTTAGAAGGAACTCGTGTTGAATCCTGGAGTATTTATGCCGGAATTCCAGCTAAAAAAGTAAAAACGCTTTCACCTGAATTGTTCAAAGGAGAAGTACAGCGAATTGCCGATAATTATGTGAAGTATTCAGGATGGTTCAAAACAAACAACATTGATGAAGAATGATATTATAACATTTGATGATTGTTTGTTTTTGATCCGTAAGTTCTACGACAAATTATTGGTTGATGATCAAATCGCTCATTTCTTTGTCTCTCTTCATTTAGATGAACACATACCTAAAGTGGCAGAATTCTGGGCTTTCCTTTTAATCGACAGGCCCGGCTATAACAACAATATGATGTCTGCGCATGCAAAACTGGATCTAAAAGAAAAAGACTTCGATCGCTGGTTGGCACTTTTTCACGAAACCATCAACGAGTACTTTGAAGGAGAAAAAGCGGAAATGGCCAAACAACGATCTACTTTAATTGCCTGGACCATGCGTTCAAAAATGGGATAATTATCTTGTTCACAGCGATTTCTTTTGATTTAGATCTAAAAGAACTACTTTTGTCTTGATAACTACCTGAATCATTGTAATTTCAACCACTATAGAATATGAAAACGATTTTTAATTCATTTTTTCTTTGGGCATCAACCCTGTTTTTAGGATTCTCAACCGCAAATGCACAAAGTATTTGTATGGTTACCGCAGATTTTGAAGATGCCGAAACCTACATTGTGATCTGGGAAAAACCATTGGATATTTCCGACATAGATAGTGTTATTATCTATAGAAAACAATTAGGTGAAGCTGATTTTTCTCGAATTGGTTCAAGATCAATGCAAGATGATTTTTCATTTTTCACAGATGAAAACGCGAGTACAATTCTCGATACATGGTACAGAATTACATACAAGGACATGGATGGAAATGAGAGTGGCGTATCTCCTTGGCATCGTCCTGTAGTCATGGATTATATAGATGGATTATTGGTCTGGACGACCTATGAAAAAGAAGACCAAGTGGACGAGACATGGATCAATGGTTATGCTTGTATGCGTGACGAAACGGGTCTTGGATTATTCACAACTATGGGATATTGGGAAACAGCTGCTGGTAATACCCAAACTGAATGGTTTGATGAAGGTGCCGAATTTTTTGACAATTACACTTATCAGATGATTGTAGATCTTCCCTCATGTGATGTAACAAGGGCTAACATCAATACTTCCAGATCCAACATAAAGCGTCAATTTCCTAACAGTGAAGCCAGCGCAAATGAATTGGATCAACTGATAAACTTTATCATCTCACCTAATCCTGTAAGCGACCTGTTGAATGTAAGTTTTGATAAAGCGCTGCTTGGGAACATCTATAAACTAAGCTCCACTAGCGGTCAGTTGGTTGCTGAAGGGACTGTAGAAACTGAATCAACTCAAATAAACGTAAATCATCTTGCAAAAGGTTCGTACTTTTTTCAAGTGAATTACCAAGGAAAGAATTACGGAAGAATGTTTATTAAAAATTAAACGTGTTAACTTGTGACTGAATTCATTCACAGAACGATCGTGAAAGACAACCCCTTCATGTTGGGTTGTCTTTTCGTTTTATGCAGTTTTCTTTCACTAGGTCAAAAACACAATATCATTAATTTCAGCACTGCTGATGGATTACCAAGTCAAATCGTTAATGATGTTTTCCAAGACAATGAGGGATATTTTTGGTTTGCCACACAAGATGGAGTTTGTCGCTTCAATGGGCATGATTTTGTTCCTTTTCAACCATTAAAAGCCCTTGAAGGAGTCGATGCTGTTTCCATTTTACAGGATAATCAGAATCGAATTTGCATCGCAACTAATACCAGTGGTGTTTTTATTCACGATTTTAAATCAACCCGTGTATTAGACACAAAGTCCGGACTACCATCCAACGTTATACGCCGCCTTTTCATTGATCGCGATAATAGATTATGGATCCTTACCTCGATGGGTGTTGCTCAAATGAATGGTGAAAAGATCACAATACTAAAGGATCCGAAAAACGTTTTCGCTGATGGTGTACTTTCTATGACTCAAACTCAAAACGGGGATCTGTGGTTTGGCACACAAGGAAATGGGATAGTCCGACTGAGCAAAGGAAAGTTCAGTTATCTCGATGAGAAAGATGGACTTAAAGACCCTTATATTTTTTCTATGTCGGCGCATGGTGATAGTGTGCTTGCCGGAACCACTAACAATGGAGTTTACATTGCAAAATCAAATACACTAACAAGACTTCAGATTTCTTCGATTGAGAATGCTTGGATTTCAGCCGTTTTAATGGATTCAAGGGGAATGTATGTGATCAGTTCTGTAGGTTTGGTGCATCAAACGAATTCCGGAAAAATCGAACTCATTACTGATAAGAACGGACTCAGTTCGAACGATCTCTACAATGGCTATTTTGACCGCGAACACAATTTGTGGTTAACCTCCGGTAATGGTGTTTCCTGTCTGAGGAAAGAAGAGATTTTATTCTTCGACAAAGCCAGTGGATTGGCTGATGATAAAATAACCGCTCTTTGTGTACTTCCAGCTAACAAAATAGCTGCAGGAACTTACGGATCAGGAATTACTTTTCTCTCTAATTCAGGTGAAATTCTTGGCCATTTGAATCCACCAGAACTTGAAAATGTCAAGATCACCTGTATGCAATACATAGGTTCGAGAAATGAACTTTGGGTCGGTACCGAGCAAGCCGACCATTCGCTATTAATTTTTTCAGTGATTAAGAATCAATACGTTCTAACAAAAAAGATCAGCAAGATCAATAAGGTCTTTCTTCAGACCATCACAAAAATTGAAGCAGACGGTCACAATAACATTTGGATAGGAACTTTTAATGCCGGTTTATTCAAACTTTCTAAGAAGGACACTATTCAATATAGCACAAAGAACCTCCTTCCATCAAATGAAGTCTACACATTCACTATCAACAAAAAAGGGAACCCGATCATCAGTCTCTATCAAAAAGGTTTGTTCAAGATCGAAAACAATTCATGCAACCGAATCTATCATGAGCAACATCTGAAAGATAAGTTCATTCTAAGTTTGTTTGAAGATGAAAATGGTATCTTATTTATTGGAACAAAAACAAATGGATTAGTCACCTACAAAGACGGGGTTTTTCAAGTGGCTTCAGTGAAAACAGGTTTACTTTCCAATACAATCAATGCAATCGCGAAAAATGGAAAGAAGATTTGGGTAGGAACAAATCGTGGATTTAATGTGCTAAGCCTGGAGCAAGATAAGCTGGTAACAATACTTAGTCTTGATAAACGAAGTGGTTTACGAAGCACCGAAATTCAGCAAAATGCCCTACTGTCTATTAGTAATAAAATATGGGCGGGATCGACCAATGGCTTATCAATCATCAATCCATCTCAACAAGATCTAAGACACCAAAAACCCATTGTAGCATTAAAGAATGTTAAGTTATTCTTTGAAGAGACCAATTGGTCTGCTTTCAAAAAATGTCAACTCAACAAACATGGATTACCTACAAGTCTTGAACTGAATTACAATGAAAATCACCTCACCTTCGAATTTGTTGCTTTAACTACCGGAGCAGTGTATTACAGCTACTTTTTGGAAAATCACGACAAAGACTGGACACCTCTCAGTGAAAACAGAGAAGTTACTTTTTCAAATATTGCTCCCGGGACATATACTTTCAAAGTTCGTTCAATCGACAATCACGGAATGGCTAGTGAGGTGTTAAGTATTCCTATTCTCATTCATGGACCATTTTGGCAAACTTGGTGGTTTAGAGCTTTGGTCATCCTATTGATCATCAGCATCACTTTCATTATTGTTCGTCTCCGAGAACGTTCGTATCGTGAACGTCAGGTCATTCTGGAACAAACTGTTGCCGAACGAACAAGTGAAGTGGTACAAGCCTATGACAAGGTCGAACAGCAACGAGCAATTGTAGAGCAAAAGAACAAAGAGATCGTCGCTAGTATCTCTTATGCCAAACGAATTCAAAATGCGATGCTCCCAACTGCAGAAGTACTTCTAGAAGATTGGAAAGATATTTTTGTTCTTTATCTACCAAAAGATATTGTTGCCGGTGATTTCTACTGGTCAGAAAAAGTGGAAAACAAGCAATTGATAGCTGTAGCAGACTGCACGGGTCATGGAGTTCCCGGGGCGATGGTTTCTGTAGTTTGTAACAATGCTTTAAATCGCTCAATTCGCGAATATGGCATATTTGAACCAGGTAAACTTCTGGACAAAACGCGTGCATTGATTCTGGAAGAATTTTCAAAGTATCAGGAAGATGTGAATGATGGAATGGACATTAGTCTTGTGATGTTCGACCCGGATGAAAAACAGTTATTCTGGGCCGGTGCGAATTTGCCGCTTTGGATTATTCGTTCAAATGGAGAATTTGAGGAGCTCAAAGGAGATAAACAACCAGTTGGGAAACACCTGCGTGAGATCAATTATACCGAACATCAAATTAACTTAAGTTCCGGCGATACTGTCTATATGAGTACGGATGGTTATGCCGATCAATTTGGTGGTCCACAAGGTAAAAAACTCAAAGCAGCACAACTTAAATCGAAGTTGTCTGAACTACATCAACAAGCGCTTGAATACCAAAAGGAACAGTTGCTGAAAGAATTTGAAATGTGGAAAGGTGAACATGAACAAGTAGATGATGTCTGTATCATCGGAATTCGTTTCTGATTTTTTGTATCTTAAGAAACCATGAATTTTACAATAATAGGTTTTGGAGAGGTCGGAAGTTTAGTTGGTGCGCTAATCAATGGTCGTTTCAACAATTCTACGATCAACATTTTTGACTTTCCGGAAGAAATCAATGGAAGGATTCTTGACTTTCAGCATGCCTGTATTTGTCATAACAATATTGTTTACCTCAACGACAAGCAAAAACTATTTGAAGCTGATTTTCTGATCTATACAGCAGGATATTGTAATCAGGTGGGTGAAAGTCGCTATTCTGTGGCACAAGGGAATAAGGAACTGGTAAAAAAGATCTTTTCCTCACAAGAAATCAATGCTAAAACAAAAATAATTGTTGTAACCAATCCGGTTGAACCTGTGTCATTATGGATTCATAACATCTTAAATGAAACAAATCTGGTTATAGGTACCGGAACATCATTGGATAAAGCACGTTTAGTTAGCTTAATTGCAGCGCATTTTAAGTGTCAAATTTCCGACATTAGCACTTTGGTTGTAGGTGAACATGGCGACTGGATGATTCCATTGTTTTCGCAAACTACAATTAAGGGGAAACCTATTGAATTACTGGCCTCAGAAAAGGAGTTACAACACCTCAAACACGAACTCAAGAATGCTGCGCGCTATATACGAAAAACGGAAAAGGCTACTAAGTATGGTGTAGCGGAGATCTGTCTTCAACTGATCATGAAATTAATTGGTCAAGATGTCCAAAACGACTGTGTTTCCTACTTACTACCTGAAAAATTGAAACTGGAATTCGGTATAAATAAGGATCTATTTGTAAGTTGTCCGGTCGCTATTTCTTCCAAAGGAGTCGCTGTGATAAATTTTTCGATGAATGAAAAAGAAAAAAACGAATTTCAAGCTGCACTGCAATCTATTTCTTCAGCTCCATAAATCAACGTTATTTTAACAAAAGACTATTTGTGCCCCAAATGAACATGTTCGGATCGTACTTCCCAACCAATAAATCGTTTCACATTCACGTCAAACGTTTCCCTATTTTCTGAGGTAAGAAAATCCACCTGACCCCCTTTAGAACATTCACGTTCAATTTCAGGATGTCTACTAAGATAATCTTTCAATTTTTCTGCAACAATACCTCCTTGAGATACGACTTTGACCGATGAACCCACCTGCTCTTGTAAAAATTCCTGCAAAATAGGATAATGTGTACATCCCAGTAGAATCACATCAATTTGTTGATCAAAGCCTAATAAACAATCCAAATCCTCCTTAATAAATTGCTTGCCCGCCTCAGATTCATGACGATTATTCTCAATCAAAGGTACCCACATCGGACAAGCATGTTGATGAACAGTAATTTCGGGAGAAAATTTAGAAAGTTCCAGAACATAGGAATTCGAGCGAACAGTTCCTTCAGTTGCCAGAATTCCAACATGCCCTGTTTTCGACATGGCACCAATCTCCTCAGCACTTGGACGTATTACGCCTAAAACTCGCTTGTCGGGAGCCAATAAAGGAAGGTTATTCTGTTGAATAGTTCGCAAAGCTTTTGCTGAAGCAGTGTTACAGGCTAGAATTACTAAATGACAACCACGTGAAAACAGTTCTTGAACAGCCTCAAGTGTGTATTCGTATACCACATCAAATGACCTCGCTCCATATGGTGCTCTGGCATTATCACCTAAATACAGATAGTCGTATTGTGGCAAGTGTTCGCGAATAGCAGACAAGACTGTCAATCCACCATAACCTGAATCAAAAACTCCAATAGGACCCATGGATCAAAACTACAAAAAAAGAGGCTGTATTGAAAATGTCAATTTTGCACTTACCAGCTCAATCTAAAAGAAATTAAAAAGGGACCATCTTAATTGAGACGGCCCCTTTTGCGTAGTAGTAGATAAAATCTATGTTCAGTTTAATTTAACCTTTAAACTCGTGCTCGAAAGCCACCTCCGTCACCGGCATTGAATCGCAAAAAGATCTCGAATCCTCCTCTTGCTCTTGATACTTCTGTTAGACTCGATACATTGATGTCATAGCCAAAACCAGCTGAGAATTGATCCCATTCAAACATGAATTTTGCGATCATTGCATCCTTAAAACGACCAAACAATCCAATGTAACCAGCTATTGGACGTGTGAACCCAGTGTGTCTTGATCCTTCATGGAGAATGTACTTGTAGTAAGTTCCAAACAGAATTTCTTGAGCCGTTTTTTGCCTTTGGTAATAAACACCCGGTAAAAAAGCACCACGCGTATTGGCTATACCAAACTCTGCATTCACGAATCCAGATAAACGCATATAAAGTTGTTCTTCTTCACGATTTAAAAAGGAATAATTTGGACGATTAAGATGATAAACAGCAAATCCAGCATTGAAAATGCGTTGAAGATTCTGTGTCATGTAACCACTTCCATCTCGATAGGTATAAACCATTCCAGTACCAGCATCGAGGTAGGTAAAGCCAGGGGTGTTAAATTGTTCCCCACTCATCGTCAAAGCGTCGTAATTCATACCATTGTATTGACTTGCCCACTTTCCTCCGCTGGGATCAATCGATCTTTGGCCAAATCCTGTATATATCCCAAGGCCTAGAGTACTGTTTCTATCGAGAATGAGATGATACGCAAGATTCAAATTAGCACTTGTTGTACTGACCCTCATATCTCCTGCCTTATCATTGAAAAAGTTAATGCCAGCGGCAAAAATTCCTTTTTTGTTTCGTTTGTTCTCATTCAATCTTGCATCAAAAGAGGCCGCTATTGTGGAGTAGGGCGTCGCAACACTGCTCCACTGACTTCTGTAATTCACAATACCCTGCATTGATGAATTAGCTCCTGCAAGTCCCGGATTCAAGGTCATTGGAGAAAACTCCATATGAGAAAAGTGAACGTCTTGAGCATATAATGCATTCCCCAAAGCGAACAAACTTATTGCTGAAAGTGTAAAAATGTGCTTTTTCATCTCAATGTTTCTTTAGGTTTATCGAACTACTGTCAAATTACCGGACTCTTCAATAACCGTGTTGTCAAATAACTTGGCATACAATTTATACGCATATACACCTGAATTAACGGGTTGTCCTTTATATGTTCCATCCCAACAAATCTGTGGATCAGTGGTTTCAAATACCTTTTCTCCCCAACGGTTGAAAACGGCATAAGTCAACTCCGAAATACAGTTCCCTAACACACAAAGTGTATTATTCATAGTTGGTCCATGTTCGTTTGGAGAAAACACCGTTGGAACGAATAGTTCACCACAAACTTGAGTAACAAAAATCGTCACACTCGCTGTTCCAATACATCCAGAACCATCATCTCCTGTAACAATGTAAGTAGTGGTTGTTGAAGGAGAAGCAATTGGATCCGGACAGTCTGAGCAACTTAAACCATTGATTGGTGACCAACTATAGTTTATTGCACCACTGGCAAGAATTTGCACGCTTTCTCCTTCATTGATAGTCGCAAATTCAGGTATAGCAGTAATGTCAAGTGTACCAGAAACAGCTACAACAAAAGATTGATTGGCTGAACATCCATTAGCATCAGTAGCAACCACATTGTAGGTTCCTCCCGCTAAATTATTGACAGTTGAAGTAGTTTGGCCACCTGGTGTCCACGCGTAAGTGTATGCTCCAGTTCCTCCTGTTGCGTTTACTGAAATCGCACCATCACTGGTTCCACAGCCAGCATCGGTTACATTACCTGTAATGGAAATGGCATTCGGAGCCGTGATCGTTACTTCTGCTGTTCCTATACATCCAAGGTCATCTGTGACGATAACTGAATAGGTTCCTGCACTTAGACCGCTTGCAGTTATTCCTGTTCCTCCGGAAGGTGACCATTGATAGGTGAAAGGTGCGTTACCTCCCGTTGTAGAAACGGTTGCTTCACCATCAGATAAGCCAAAACAACTTACATTTTCAACATCAATGATGCTTACTGTAGGTCCACCAATAGAGGAAACAACAAGGTTTACAGTCTGTGAACAACCATTTGCATCAGCAACGACAATTGAGTATGGTCCTGCTGCGATATTGTTTGCTGTTGATGTAGTGGATACATTTGGAGTCCATGTGTAGGTCAATGTCCCCACACCACCAGAAGCATTGACTGAAGCTGAACCGTCAGTAGACCCGCAGTTCGCAGGGTTAATAGTACCGGCAATAGCTGTTAGAGCAGCCGGTTCATTTATCGTGACTGTAATGGAGTTAGAACAATTACTTGCATCGGTGACAGTGACTGTATATGTATTTGGCGACAAACCTGTTTGACTTGCTCCAGATAAGTTGCCTGGCATCCAGTTATAGGTCAATGCACCGGTTCCTCCTGAAGCTGAAACCGTTGCAGATCCATTTGAAAGTCCATTACATGTTACATCTGTTGATGAGAGAAGGGATATTGATGGCCCACCTGAAGAACCAACGTTTGCATTAGCAGTCGCAGTACAACCATTGGCATCAGTTACTGTTACAGTATAAGTTCCAGATGATAGATTGGTGATCGTTGCAGTGGTGCCTCCACCCGGTGACCAAGAATAGGTTAATGAGCCGGTTCCGCCATTCGCACTAGCGGTAGCTGAACCATTATTCGAACCACATGAAGCATCAGTTGCGGATGCTGAAACACTAACAGCTGAAGCAGGTTGAGTGATCGTAACTGTTGTTGATCCCGGACAGTTGTTGAAGTCGGTAATATTCACCGTGTAAGTTCCAGCAGTGAGGTTGGATTGTGTTGGACCATTTAACGAGCCCGGAGTCCATGTGTATGTGTAGGGCCCTGCTCCACCACTTGCAGTTACCGTTGCTGCGCCATTGTTTCCTCCGAAACACGACACGTTCGTTTGTGCGCTTGTTGCAAAGGATAATGTTGGACATGGATTCGATGTACATGCCGGCAAGTTTGCGAGAGTAACAATGATAGTTTCACCTACTGCATCCGTCACCTGCATTTGTGTTGCTCCACCAGGAGGTGTAATGGTTGTTCCGGTTGTGTAGGATTGCCAGCTTGCAGGCGTGTTACAAGTTGTGACTTGCTGGAATGAACTATTTTGACATTGTGCCGGGAAAAAAGGAGGTGCACCGGCAAACCATGTGTAACCGCAAGCCTCGCATTGAGCTTGATTGGTTATCGGAGTCGATGTTGCTTCTACCCATTGATCCCAACTGTATGTTGGGATACCATTGGAAACTGTCAAATCCCCATTGGACTCCACACAAACTTCAAGTGCCATACAAGGACTTACTACTACTGTTGTTGATTCTGATCCACAAGAAAGAGTGTAAGTTATTGTATAAGTACCTGCACCAGCTACAGAAGGACTGAAAACACCAGTTGAGCTGTTGAATCCGGCAGTTGCAGGAGATATAGACCAAGTTCCTCCTGGTGTTTCAGTTGTTAAAGAAAAAGGCGCATTATTCGCACAAACCGGTGGAACAGGACAAATTGATGTGTTACAACAAACCGTTACCGGCTGTGCACAAGCACTTGCGGCAAATGATTGAAGTGTACCTGTGCGCGTATTGTTACTTGACGTACCTGTTGACCCTCCGGCTATAATTTCCCCTGTTGAAGTGATTTCAACGTCATACACGTTGAAAGTTGTAGCAAAAAATCCTGTTTGAGCTAAATTTTGATCAAACTTATATACGCCTGTTTTTGAACCAACATAAATATTTCCACACTCATCTATCGCTATTCCACTATTTTGGGTTTGATTTTGTCCAAGTGAAGAAGTCCATCCTCCACCTGGAATTGTTACAGATTGTATAATAGCGGCTGTACTGAAGTCTCTCTTATCCAGTCGGTTACCTCTATTCACAAATACGTAGCCACCAAAATAGGCGAGAGCTTCAATTCCACTATTGTTGTAACGCCAGTTTTCGCATTTATAGGACATATTATAGTTTCCATTTTCAACACGAAAAGGTCCCGTTTGATTAGGGCAAAGTGAAAGATCATCACTTATATACCCAATAGAATCGTGTGTAAGGAAATAGTATTTATTGTTAGCAGTAGCCGTAATTGCCCGAACTTCATTGGTGTTTGGTGGAATTCCAAAAAGCGCACCCGGACCGGTTACATCCTGACTAGCTATCACGTTTCCTGTAGTAACATTTATGTTATATACACAAGGAGTTGGATTTCCCATACCCGAAGTACCGGCAATAACAAGTTTTGATTGATCACAATTGAATGCAATGTTCCAGAATTCTGTTAGAAGAAATATCCCTCCGGGGTTATTATTACTCCACTGCAACACACCAGCATTGTTTACTTTGAGAATTTTTGCTTCAGATCCATTTGTTACAAATGAGTTCCCGGCATCATCTGTTGCAAAACCGCCCAACCATGCTGTTGAGTCGTAAGGTGTGTTATACGACCATTGCAAGACCCCAGCTGAATTATATTTTTGAAGCGCAAGGGGCATAACTCCTCCAATCAAATAGGAATTTCCTGCAGCATCTGTTTCGCATTCCCAAACACAATCCCAGTTCGTCGGAAAGCTGGGAGATTGAGTCCATGGGTCGATTACCAACGTTTTAGTATTGTCGTAATTTCCTACTGAAAAGCTTATTTCTGAACCATTCAATTGGTAAGATGACGGAATAGTAGTTGAAGATTCTCCTTCATAAAAAGTGATAGGCGCATGATCTATAATGTCACCAAATTTAGTTGATGTTCGGATTTTCCCATCAGGACCTAATTGAACATCTCTGTTGTATTTGAGTTTTACTTGACTCAGATCACCTCCTGGTTTTACATAGACTGAATACTTATATCCCGTTTCAGGATGAATTTCGTACACCACATCAATATTTGGATAGAGATTTCGATAAGTTAATCGTTCAAATGAGCGTACAAGGTCAATTGAGCCATCGCTCCCATCGTTATTTTTGATCATGTAGGAATGTTTAAAAGTACTTTCCTTTTCAGCGATCAGCTCCACATTTGGGTTGCAATTGACCCATTCCGATACCAAGATTTCTTTTTCAAAAGTGATTCTTTTATTCTCATTTCTGAAAGCCACAACTTCCTCACGGGAAGAGAATCCTAGCTTTTTACGTTCTAATCGCTGCGCCATTACCTCTTCGGTTTTTTCAGGCAACGATTTCTTTACTATTTCCAGAACGATTTTGGAGGATGTAAAATAGATATCTTCTGTGCTTCCTTTGTAGCCAAATTTGATTTGATCATCGAGTTTCAATGCTGGATCAGCCTTGAATTGACCTTGGTTCTCTATAAAGACCTTTTGAGGTGTAAAATTGACCTGCCATTCTCCCCTTTTTGTAGCTGCTCGATTCTTTGAAGAATGATCGACATTTTCTTTCATCACTTCATGAATGTTGACAGAACTTGATTTATCCGATTGTAAATTAATATCAAAAAAATCGGAATGGTTCCAGTAAGCAGTCGCACTGCCTATAGTCATTATAATACCTATAAAAATCCAAAGATTCTTTTTCATCGCTCTTTAGTTTAGGGTCATTAAACTTTCTTGTAAAATGTAGAAAGTTGAAAATAGTAGTTAAAACAATTTCCAACAAAGGTATTCCCTATAAAGAGCATTTTCAGAGGGGGCAGCCCCTCAAAAATCAGAATGTTAAATATTTAACCTATTAAAGTGTTACCAGTCATTTCGTTTGGAACGGGAACTTGAAGACGTTGAAGTATTGTTGGAGCAACATCCGCAAGGATTCCATTTGTTAACTGAATGTCCTTCTCGTTAGTAACTAGAACTACCGGCACCGGGTTGAGCGAATGAGCCGTGTTAGGTGTCCCATCTTCATTCAATGCATAATCCGCATTTCCGTGGTCCGCAATAATGACAAATTCATAACCCAGTTTTTGTCCGGTTTCCACCACTTTTTGCAAGCAAGAATCGACTGTTTCGACAGCTTTTACAATCGCATCGTAAACACCTGTGTGCCCTACCATGTCCGGATTGGCAAAGTTCAAACAAATGAAGTTGGGTTGATTGGAGTGCATGAAATCAATGATCTTATCCCGCACTTCAAAGGCGCTCATTTCGGGTTGTAGATCATAGGTAGCGACTTTAGGCGAATTCACTAAAATGCGCTCTTCTCCATCAAAAGCAAGTTCTCTTCCACCACTGAAGAAGAAGGTCACATGTGGATATTTTTCAGTTTCAGCGATACGCACTTGTGTCAATCCTGCATTGGAAACCACTTCTCCTAAGGTATTGGTAAGATTGTCCTTTTCGAAAATCACATGTACATTCTGAAATGTAGCATCGTAATTTGTCATGGTGCAATAATGCAAGTCAAGTGAATGCATGTGAAATTCGTGGAGGTCTCTTTGCGTTAATGCTATAGTGATTTCTCTTGGTCGATCTGTTCGAAAGTTAAAGGAAATAACCACATCACCTTCTTTGATAGATGCTATAGGAGTATTATTTTCAGTGATTACGATTGGTTCGATAAATTCATCAGTAACACCATTGATGTAGGAAGCTCTGATTCCTTCTGTTGCTGAATTGAATTTTGTGCCTTTACCATTAACAAGAAGTTCATAAGCTTTTGCTACTCGCTCCCACCGGTTATCACGATCCATTGCGTAATAACGTCCTATCACTGAAGCAATCTTACCACAACTCCGTTCTAGTTGTTGCTCCAATTCTTGTATAAATCCTAGTCCACTTTTTGGATCACAATCTCTTCCATCAGTAAAGGCATGTACAAACACATTCTCCAAACCATGATTTCTTGCCATTTGACAGAGCGCATAAACGTGCTCCTGATTACTATGCACTCCTCCTTTTGAAACCAAGCCGATTAAATGAAGGGCCACATTTTTTTCTTTGGCAGTGCGCATGGCTTTGATCAGGACTTCATTCTGGAAGAATTCTCCATCGCGGATAGATTTATTAATTCGTGTCAATTCCTGATACACAATTCTTCCTGCACCGATATTCAAATGGCCAACCTCAGAATTTCCCATTTGCCCATCCGGTAAGCCAACGTTTTCTCCACTTGTAAGCAAAGTAGCTGAAGGATAATTCTTCAATAAACTATCCATATACGGAGTTTGAGCGTTGAAAATGGCATCAGATTTACTTTTATCGCCAATGCCCCATCCGTCAAGAATTATCAGTCCTAAATAATTACTCATGGTTTGAAAGTTAATTGAAAATGAGCCCCATTAGGTGAATTTTCGCTGTACGAGATCTTACCTCCTAAGGCTTTTGTGAATTCCGAAGCGATGAACAAACCAAGTCCGGTTCCTTTTTTGGAACGGGTTTCTTCATTCTCTCCCCGGAAAAACTTGGTGAAAATTGCAGCTCTATATTCTGTTGGAACACCATTGCCTTGATCTTTGACGCCAATTGAGAGTAAGCCATTATTCTTTAGCGCATACACTTCTATCGCCTTGTGTTTTCCACCGTATTTCAGTGCATTTTCAATCAGATTAACAAGGATTGTCTCCAGAAAGAAGTGATCAGCTTTAAGCCTGAGCCCAGATTCGATTGATCGCTCAATTACTTCCTCTCCAAAGCGTTTATTAAAACGATCGATCAATTCATTCAAAAATGCAGATAGGTCAATATCCTCACGGACGATTTGCAATGCTTTATTCTCAATGCGTGATGCATTCAAAATGTTGTCGATCAGCTGTTCCAGGCGATAATTTTCTGTCAAGGCTTTTTGTGCAATCTCTTTTTGCTGCTCGATCGACAATTCTCGTTTCTCAACGGTTTGCCAGAATAGCTTATTGGCAGCAACAGGGGTTTTTAATTCGTGGGTGACAGAGAGTAAGAAATTCTTTTGACGATCAGCTAAACGAAGTTCTTTTTTGATTGAACTTTGAATCTTCCACAACCCAACCAAAAGAATGAGGAAAAACACAAGTCCTTCACCAATGATCATAGTTACGCGATTGGAAAGAATGCGTTCATCGGTTCCTAGTTCACGGGTCAGATCGATCAAGTGATAACCCCACCAGCAAAATTGAAGCACCACGTAAACGCCTAACACATAGAATATGATGGACGTCTGTTTTTTCATAACTTAAAGATCAGTAGGCTCTTACATTCTTGCCTTCCATCCAGTTAATAAAGGCTTTGTTGACCACTTTGTTTCCTCCGGGTGTTGGATAATCTCCTGTAAAGTACCAATCACCAAGGTTATTTGGACAAGATTTGTGGAGATTCTCTACCTTTTGGTAAACGATTTCCACCTCCGCATTGATGTTAGGTGGTGTTAAAAGTTGAGCGATCTTAGCTGATATCTCCTCATCTGTAAAAGGTGTATAGATCTCTTTTACCCAATTTCTGATCTGTTCGCGTGGTAGATCGGCTTGTTCAAGGCATTTCGCATAAACATCGTGAATGACGTTCTCTCGCCCTGTCTCTTTAAGTAAAGTAATGGCAGCTTCAAAGGCGATGAAATCTCCCATTTTTGCCATATCAATTCCATAACAATCAGGATAGCGGATTTGTGGAGCGGATGACACAACAACAATTTTTTTCGGATCAAGTCGATCCAAAATTTTCAAGATACTTTGTTTCAGTGTTGTTCCGCGGACAATGGAATCATCGATTACGACCAGATTGTCCTGATTGCGGTTTACACTACCGTAAGTAATATCGTACACATGGGCCACCAAGTCATCACGTGAATCATCTTGTGTAATGAATGTTCTCAGTTTTGCATCCTTAATCGCGATCTTTTCGATACGGGCGCGTTGGTAGATAATTTCACGAAGTTTATCTTCTGTTATATCCTTACCTAATTTACGGATTTGATCAAATTTTCTATCATTCAGATAATCTTCCAAACCTTTGATCATTCCATAGAAAGAAACCTCCGCAGTATTTGGGATAAAAGAGAATACTGAATTATCAAGATCATGATCGATCGCTTCTAAAATTTGAGGAACTAAGTTCTTTCCTAGTTCTTTACGTTCACTGTAAATCTCAATATCGTTACCCCTAGAGAAATAAATGCGCTCGAAAGAACATTTCAAGGCTTTTTCATCAGGCTGATTGATCTCAACCTCTGAAACTTGTCCATTCTTCTTGATGATCAAAGCGTGACCAGGTGTCAACTCTTGAACTTGTTCGCTTTTGAGATTGAATGCAGTTTGAATTACAGGTCGTTCAGAAGCGACACAACAGATCTCATCGTCTTCGTACCAATAAGCAGGTCGAATACCGGACGGATCACGTAAAACAAAGGCGTCACCATGACCAAACAATCCGGCCATTGCGTAACCACCATCCCAATCTTCAGAAGCTCTTTTGAGAATCTTTTCTACATCCAATTGGTCTGCAATGCGCTGATAAATTTCTTTGTTGTCGTATCCCAAACGATTCAAATGATCGAACATTTCTTCATTTTCAACATCCAGAAAATGACCAATTTTTTCCAATACAGTAACGGTATCTGAAAGTTCCTTTGGGTGCTGTCCGATGCGTACGAGCACATCAAATAATTCGTCAACATTGGTCAAATTGAAGTTTCCTGCAACAACAAGATTACGTGTAATCCAGTTGTTCTGACGCAAGAAAGGGTGGCAACTTTCGATTGAATTGCGGCCAAATGTTCCATAACGCAGGTGACCTAGAAATAACTCACCGGTAAAACCAGCATTTTTCTTCAAGTACTCAACATCTTTCAGTCTGGAAGGATCTTCTTCACCGATCTGTCTAAACCGATTATTGATGTGATCAAAAATGTCCTGAATTGGTTTGCTATCGATTGATCGTTGACGAGAAATGTATCTTTCGCCCGGTTGCATGTCGAATTTTATATTGGCAACACCGGCTCCATCTTGTCCTCTATTGTGTTGTTTTTCCATCAACAAATGCAGCTTGTTTAACCCGTAAAAAGCCGTTCCGTACTTATCTAGATAAAATTGTAAAGGTTTCTTTAACCGAAGTAATGCGATTCCGCATTCGTGTTTGATGGCATCACTCATTGACCAGATTCTGAAATGAGTTGCAAAGTTACGCTTTTTAATTAAACGATTTAATATGGTGCAATAGTAACTTTTCAAGCATATTCTCAATTTAAAAAGCAACTTTTTGGAGGATATTGAGTTTAATGTATAGATTACTTTTCAAGAAGGAGATATCGTTGAGCCGATTGTTTTTTCATTTACTTGAAATAGTGTATTTTAGATCTCTGATGAATTTTAAAAAGATTGTCATTCTGTTGGGTTTTTTAGTGAGTTTATCACTTCAGGCTCAGGATGTTTGGATCCAGCCTAATAAAGGGCAGTGGGATGATCGAATCGTATACAATGTTGAACTTACAAATGGAAATTTCTTTGTAGAACACAATGGATTCACTGTAAGTTTAAGTGATGTTCGTTCCGTTATTGGTCATGCTCATGACGACCATAGCAATCATGATCATGCATCAGATGGAAATGAAATGATCAAAGGTCAGGTTATCAGAACAGAGTTTTTGGGTTCAACCTGGAAGGGCGAAAGTTTAAAGAGAGATTCTTCTGAATTCTACACGAATTATATTTTAGGCAATGATCCTCAAAAATGGCACTCCTGGGTATACAGCTATAGTTATGTTGAACTTCAGAATTATTATTCAGGAATAGACTTAATGTTGGATGGAAATTCGGATCAACTCAGGTATTCTTTTCGAATTGCACCTCTAACTGATCCATCCGTCATTCGTCGTGAATTCAGAGGCTCGAATGGAATGTTTATTGACGAGGAAGGTCGTCTGCACATTTTACATCGTTTTGGTGAAATTATTGAATCCGCACCGCTAGCCTGGACCGAAAAGGATGGAAAGAAAAGTTTTGTTGAGTCTGCATTTCAATTAGAAGGAGATGTAGTTTCTTTTTTCCTAGGAGAATATGATCAATCAGCACTTTTGATTATCGATCCAAGCTTGACGTTTTCAACCTTTACAGGGTCTATTGTAGACAACTGGGGTTTTACGGCTGCGCCAGATGCCAATGGAAACTTATACGCCGGAGGTATCGTGTTTGGCACCGGATATCCATTAACAACAGGTGCCTATGATGTAAGTTTCAATGGTGGTACTGGCAGTTTTCCAATTGATATTGGCATTACAAAGTTCAATGCTACAGGAAACTCGTTAATCTATTCAACCTACCTAGGAGGATCAGGTAATGAAACTCCGAACAGTATAATTGGAGCACCAAACGGTGACCTTTTCATATACGGAGTGACTTCCTCAACTAACTTCCCAATGGCAGGAACCCCTTATGATCCTACTTTTAATGGCGGACCATCAGTCACGGAAAATTCTTTGAGTTTTAACGGCACCGATATTTTTATTGCTCGCTTGAATCCAACCGGAACAGGATTAATTGCTTCGACTTATGTCGGAGGAAATGGCACGGATGGTTTAAACATTGAGAATTTACAGTACAATTATGGAGATCAATTCAGAGGAGAGATTGTCCTTGATGGGAATATGAATGTGTATGTGGCTTCAACTACTTACTCAGCAAATTTCCCAATAGTAGCGGGCATGCAAGGTGGAATTTCAGGTCTTCAGGATGCTGTTGCGTTTAAGATGCCACCAACATTGAATACTTTGACATGGAGTACATTTTTTGGAGGAACAGGTCTGGAAACAGGAAATGCTGTTCAATTGTCAACAACCGGAGATGTTTACATTACCGGCGGAACCACCTCAACCAATTTACCAATTACTGTTGGCGAAGATCTCACTTACAATGGAGGAATGTCTGATGGTTATGTTGTTCGATTAAATGGTACAAACGGATCCTTTCTTTCAGGTACTTATATGGGGTACAATGAATATGATCAGGCCTATTTTGTACAGCTGGATATCGATAATAAAGTATATATTTTTGGTCAATCGCAGTCAGCCTGGCCAATTACACCTGGATTGTATGGCAACCCTAATTCAGGTCAGTTTATACGAAAGTACTCCCAAGATCTTAGTGCCATCGAATGGACCACGATGATTGGTGCCGGCACCGGGAATGTAGAAATATCTCCTACGGCTTTTTTGGTTTCAGATTGTTATGATATCTATCTCTCAGGTTGGGGTGGGGTTTTGAATCAAAATTCCAGTTTAAGTCAGGCCACGTTTTCCACTTCTAATGGATTTCCAATAACAATGGATGCTTTTCAATCAGTAACAAATGGAAGCAATTTCTATATAGGTGTTCTAGGTCAAGATGCAAACATGCTAAAATACGGCACCTATATGGGTGGAATGAATAGCAGTAGCAATCATGTTGATGGAGGTACAAGTCGTTTTGATAAATCGGGTAGAATCTATCATGCGGTGTGCGGGGCTTGTGGTGGCAATGACTTTGGTTTTACCAGTACTCCCGGATCTTGGTCACCCGCCAACCCCAGTCCAAACTGTAATATGGCAGCATTTAAATTTGAATTAAGTCAAATTGATGCAATTGTATCTGAACCAGAACCGTTAATCTGTATTCCGGATCCTGTTGTTTTCAACAACAATAGTTCCAATGGGAATACTTTCTTTTGGAATTTTGGAGATGGGAATACTTCGACTGCTGTAAATCCAACACATTTTTATACTTCTCCCGGAAGTTATAACGTAACACTTGTCGTTTCTGACTCATTTGGATGTTTTTCGCCTGATTCGGTGTCTTTTGTTGTCTACATTGGAGACTTTCAAGGTGGTGTTGTAGATCCGGGTGATCCCATCTGTCCCGGTACTCCCTATCAACTGGAAGCATTTGGAGGTAGCTTGTATCAATGGACCCCTGTAGAGTATCTAGATGACCCGACTAGTCCTACGCCAATTGCAGTAGTTGACCAAACCACTCTTTTCACAGTTGTTATCTCAGACAGTTGTGGCTCAGATACAATTCAGGTTACATTACCAGTGTTTCCTTTTACACCTATTATGTCGAATGACACTTCGATTTGCATAGGAAACAATGCTTTTCTATTCGTTTCAGATGGTGAATCATTTAATTGGACACCTACAGAATCACTAAGTGACCCAACAATAATAAACCCTATAGCTACCCCCGAAGTGAGTACCACTTACTATGTCGAAGTCATCTCTTCTCAAGGTTGTCTCTATTTTGATTCAGTGAGAGTAAATGTTTACTATGATCCTCCAGTTCCAATTCTACCTGATGCGGTTTCGGTGTGTGAAGGAGCAAGCGTAACAATTACAGCTGATGGCGCTGAAAGTTATTTTTGGTACCCTGATATAAACATATCAAACACCACAGGACCAATAGTCACCATCACCCCACAAAGTGATATGTATTATTTCTGTGATTTCGTCAATGCGTGTGGATTAGTGGTTGATAGTGTTTTTGTGGGTATTGTGAGTCCGTCTGTTCTCGCAGGTAATGATACAATTATTTGTCCCGGTGAAAGCGCTGTTCTCTGGGCCAGTGGAGGCGTCAGTTACAGTTGGTCACCTATTTCATCAGTAATTGGGTCATCAAACATGGAAACTGTTGTAGTCAGTCCCAATCAACCCACAATTTATACCGTAACAGGAACAGACGAATTTGGATGTACAGCTCAAGCTGAAGTTTATGTCAATCTTTTTCCTCAGCCATTTATCCAATCTTCACCAAACGTGTATGCAATCTATGGTGACGAAATTACCTTGACAGCTACAAGTACTACGCCAGGAGTATATGTGTGGTCTCCATCTGAATATGTGAGCTGTATAGTTTGTCCATCAACTGTAGTTTCACCGAATCAGAACATGATCTTTACAGTAACGTATACAGACATAAATGGTTGTTCAGCTAGCGACAACGTATCGATCTATTATGATCCGTTCATTTACATTCCTAATACCTTTACGCCGGACGGAAATGAGTTTAATAATGTTTTCCAAGTTGTAGGAGGCAATATCAGCAGTTTTGAATTGTGGATCTTTGATCGCTGGGGAGAATTAATTTACACTATAACATCTTTTGATGACTACTGGGATGGTACTTTCAAAGGAACAATTTGTCAAGACGGAACCTATGTTTGGAAAATTAGGTATTATGGTTTCAACGATGACAATGTCTATGAGCAAACTGGACATGTCAATCTACTTCGCTAGAAAGGTAAAACAGAAGTGACTGATAGAATAAATGCCAACTTACCTGATCAAACGAACCTAGGATCAACTTCCATCACATGTCCGCAAGACTTACAAGTTCTCAGGTCTTCTGAACTGTAAAATTCTCTGAATCGGGAAATGAAGTCTTTTTCAATATCTCCTAAAGGAAAACGGTATTCATGCAGCTTGTTATTACACTGATCACAGAACCACATCAGGCCATCCATCAAGTCTGTTCCTTTGCGTACTTTTTCAATAACTAATCCAACCGTATTTGGCCCACGCATTGGCGAGTGTGGTGTATTGGCAGGTAATAAGAAAATATCACCCTCTTTGATAATAATATCCTTTGCTTTTCCATCTTCTTGAATTCTCACACAAATGTCTCCTTCAATCTGATAGAACAATTCCTCACTTTCATTGTAATGATAGTCCTTTCTAGCGTTTGGGCCACCAACAATCATAACTATAAAATCGCCTGCTTCGACGTATAAATTTTTATTGGAAACTGGTGGTTTCAGTAAATCACGGTTATTATCAATCCATTTCTGAAGATTAAAAGGAGGCATCATGGCTACTAGAATTTGATGTAAAGATAAAAAACAGTAGAAACATGATTACGATAAAAGCGTTAGAATTTAAACGAAGAAAAATAGAACGGCAAGAATCCCTATTCAAAACCTCAATACTCGAGTAAGCGCCAACGGCGTTTGGATACAAAATGATAATCGGAAGGATTCAATTTGTTATCCCAACCTATCAAATAATGTGTTAAAGGAGAGAGTTCCAGTGAGTCCAATCGTTTATAGGTAAAAGCCATAAGTTCCTTTGGGTATTTTTTCATTGCTCTTTTCTTTTTTGCTCTGTTTCTTATCTTTCTGTCAAATGGTGAAACATACAGATCAATAGCACCAAAAAGATGCAAAAACTCATGTGCAATAACCGAGGGCTGTTTGGTGCTCACGATGCAATACTCCGTTTTGTCATTGCTCCCCGTGTGTAATGCGACAGAAATTTCATTTTCGAAGTAATTATTTATGAAATACATCACAGCAATGTTATCGGTCTCGTATACATTTCGAAGTTTTGCAATCATTCGTTCTCGATCATTCGATTTGTTCTTGGTTAGAATGAAACTGGCGGTATCATCCGGCAAAGTTTTTGCCACATCTTTTGCCACATTGTCTGCCCATTCATCAACATATTTTATCCCTTTCGACAAATCAGCATACTTGAAAAGCGTTCCCGAAAGTGTTCCATACTTGAATGCCTCTTTGAAAGGGATAATCGTTTCACGTTGTGCATGATTCAAACGAATAGTGAGATTTATACCTTTTTCAACTGCCTTCTTATGCATCCAGTCAATGGACACCTGAATGGAATCCAAAGTGGAACGTATGTCATATCCGGTCCACGGATGCGTCTTGTCGGAATCAACAAAGATGGCGTACAATACCACCTCCTTATCTAAAGTTTTACAGACATTGTTTCTCACTGTACCATAACGTATGTATGATTTACATGAAACCAATGTTACAATGCAAAATGTTATGAAAAGAAGTTTTCTAACTGTCATAAATACACTAATTCAATATCAGCATAAAGAAACGAAAAAGGGAAAAATTTCATCAATACCCCATATCCTTTCCTTTATCCACTGCCGGAACACCATCACTCATCCATTTCGGTTCTGGTCCATTCAACAAATAATGATCGAAAAACTGTTTCATACGGATACTCAGATCCATTCGATTGGCATTCTTCATCAGGTTATGGTCATCACCGTTGTAATTAAGCATCCAGCAAGCCTTTCCTAAACGTCGCATCCCCGTATACAACTCAATGCCTTGATACCATGGAACGGCACCATCTTCATCATTGTGCATGATCAAAAGTGGTGTTTTTACTTTCGGTAAATGGAAAAGTGGTGAATTCTCGATGTATAATTCAGGGGCTTCCCAGATGGTTTTTCCAATTCTACTTTGTGTTCGTTCGTATTGAAATTGTCTGTTCATTCCACTACCCCAACGAATTCCACCGTAAGCAGAAAACATATTGGAAACCGGAGCGCCGGCCATGGCTGCTGCATAACGATCTGTCATTGTGATCAATTGAGCGGTTTGATATCCTCCCCAACTCTGTCCCTGAAGCCCCATTCGTTTTTGATCGATGTTCGGAACTACCTTCAACACATGATCCGTTCCACTCATGATACAATCGTAAGCTGACTTAGCCGGTTTCCCCGGTGTGTAGCGAATATCCGGAATAAATACAATGTAACCTGAGGAAGCATATTCAGTTGGAAAAATAACAGATGCGGTGGGCTTAGGAACGTAGTGATTGTGTAATTCATCGGAATACAATTCATAGAAATAAACCAATAATGGATACGATTTCGATGGATCATAGTCCTCTGGCTTGTAGAGCAATCCCTGTAGTGGAATTCCAGAATAACTTTTCCAGGAAACCAATTCTACTGTTGCCCAATTGAATTCTTCCTGTTGAGGATTGGTTCTGGTCAATACCGTTTCATTATTCAGTTCGATAGTTGTTAATCTCAATTCCGGATACTCAGTAACTGACATCTTTCGCAACAATACCGCATCGCTCTTTTTAGAGCGAATCAAAGATGTCACCTTGTGATCAGTGTAATACTTTTCAATAAGATCAACATGGTCACCATGGTCTTTCAATTGGTAATAGTGTGTACCCTTCGTTTTCTCATCAAATCCTTCTAAAATAAGATTATCAAAGGAGTAATAAACACTATCACGGTACCATTGACGCGGACGAATACGAATCTTGTTCATCGCTCCTTCATGTTGTGTCAGACAAGACAACACATTGGACTCCGTATTGTAGGTCCAAATGTCATATTCCGATTGGATCCACAAGTCTTTTTCACCATTCGAATAACCAATTACACCGTGTGGATAGGCCAACATTGGCAAACCATTTTCATCCTGGGTCCAATTCACCTTTTTTTCTGAACAGGTTATGCATTTTTCAGTATTCGCTTGCAAATCCTTCATGTAAAACTGATTGTCTTTTTCATTGAACCACGTGTAAAAGCGTCCGGCTGGCGACAATTCTCCGCCCAAGCGCACTTCTTTTTTGATCAACTCCTTTTCCCCTGTCAAAATCGAGATCCGGTAATGATCTTCTCGCGATGGAAAATCCCAGTTGTTCTGAATGGCATACGCTTGTTCAGAACTTGCAAACAAATAATCCCCAACCAGATACTTATTTACGCGAGTTTGGAGCGTATCGTTGGTTAGTGGTTGGATAGTCCCCTTTTCCAGATGTAAGACATGTAAGTCCGTCCTTTTTTGATCGTTCTTGAGCTGTTTCAGCTGCTGTGGCTGAATACGATGGTCCAAATAATGCCAGATATCCACTTTCGCCTTCTCCGATTCAAGCAAAGTATCCTTCACTTCAGGTTTCACAGAGTCGGCAACTCCGAAAAATAAATAGCGAAGATCATTGGTGAACAATGGCTTGTAATTTTCAGAAACTGCTTTTCCTGCTGCCAATGAACCGACTGTAGCGATCTGCTCATTTTTTCCATTTCTCAAATCCAGAAGACGCAATTCGAATTGTTTCGTTTTTGCGGTATCGGAACTCTGGAAATACGCCAAGTATTCACCATTCATTGAAAAACTCATCTGACGATAAGCCGTCTTCGCAGGCAAAGACTGTATCACACTTTTTGGATGACTGTACACATGTAAATAGAAGGAATCCGTCTTTTCCTTTTTGTGTGTGACAAAAGCGAAATGTTCACCTTGTTCTGCTTGCACATGATCAGTAACGTCTTTGAACTTTGTTTGCCGCAGATTAGAAGGATCAAAAACACTTAAAATAAGTCCATCGGATTTGTATTCAGATGGTTTTTGCTCCGGCTCATTCTTTTTCTTCTTCTTTTTCTTTTTTGGAGCCGGCGGTGCAGGAGGTTCGGGCAATTTATTGTCATCAAGCTTGATGAACAAAAGATCAGAACTTTCATTGAAACTATAACTCTTCAATTTCGGGATCCTGATCAGTGTATCCTTCGCGAATACATAAATCCCCAAGGAATCCTTTGGCCACTTTTTCTTGTCCACTTTCTCCAATTCTACTTTGCGCAAGGTGTCGTAACCCGGTGTAATGCGAAATGCGATCAAACTACTTTGCGGGGAGAATTTTGGATCCTTGGCCCGAAAGATCGAATCCAAGCGACCGGTCTCAGTATGCAGAATGTACAAAAATCCGTCTCCCTTATGCGGCGTGATCTCGTAAGCCACAGATTTGCCATCATTTGAAATAACCGCATTTTCGATCTTTTTCCATGAATCGTATACGGAAGGATCAATGGTTCTTTTTTGTGCCAATACGAGTACAGGAACCAGAAAAAACAGGAGAGAGAAATACTTCATAGTTGAATTTTAGCTTCGTTAAAGATAGCGAAAATGGCTCAAACAAAAAGTTCTGAAGCAATGTGATCGGCTTGCAGTCGACCTTCGCGAGTCAAGGTGATCGTTTTTCCATTAAGGGATGCTAGTCCGGCAGCTATGAATTCATCGAGTTTTGTCATAAAATCCGATTGAATAGGCGCAATACTTTTCAAGTCATCAATACTTACCCCAAATTTTGTCCTTAATCCTGTTAAGATAAGTTCGTTCCAACGGTCACGCGGAGTCAAAATCTCTTCTTCGAACCAGGTGTTATTCAACCCTACACCTTTCACATACTCGATATTGTTTGTGACATTCCAACGTCTCTTTGATCCATCAAACGAATGGGCAGAAGGACCAATTCCAAGGTATGGTTTACCCTGCCAGTATGCTGTGTTATGAACCGCATAGCGCTGATCCTTTGCAAAATTGGAAATTTCATATTGCTCATAGCCATTTTTTGACAAAACATCTACCATTAATAGGAATTGTTCGCTTTGCCGGTCTTCGGATGCAGGAACAATTTTTCCATCCCTGACCCATTTACTGAGTGCTGTCTTTTTCTCAATGGTGAGGCAATACGCCGAAACATGATCCACTTCCATGGCTATGACCCTTTCCAAGTGCGACCTCCATTCATCATTCGATAAATTGGGTAAACCATAGATCAGATCGACACTCAAGCGTTCAAAACCTACTTGTCTAGCAAGATCAACAGCCTTCAATGCTTCTTCCTTGTTGTGGGCACGGTTCATCCAGATCAGATCTTCATCCCGAAACGATTGTAATCCAATGCTCAAGCGATTGATCCCAAGTTTCTTCCAAACACTTAACGATGCGATAGAGATGTCATCCGGATTGGCTTCTATGGTGATCTCAGCACCGGAATCCACGGGATGAAACTCTTTCACTTTATGAATCAGCAAACTCAATTCATCTTCATGCAGCAGACTGGGAGTGCCCCCACCAAAATAGATCGATTGCAGAGAACTGTTATTTAATTCGTCCTTCCTCCATTCAATTTCATTCGCAAGAGCAGAAAGCATCTCGTCACGGTAACTGTGAAAACGGGTACTAAAATGAAAATCACAGTACGAGCATTTCTGTTTACAAAACGGTATGTGGATGTAGATTCCTGCCATGCGACAAAGATAGGGGGAAAATACAGGATATGGTGACCTCGATACTTTCCCATGTTGATCGAGTGATTCCGACAGCAACGGAGTATAGGTCGGAATTGCACGGAGATTCACAAGGGAACACTGGGGCGCCATCCTCCTTGGTTAACAAATGTTAATGGTTTTGCACTTGTCGAATTAATGAATACTTTGGTACTAGGATCGTTAGTCAAAAGACCATGAACAATTTTGAACAACATAAGGAAGAGTTGAACCGCGAGTTAAAGAAACTGGTGAGTACCCTTAACGAGATGCTTCCCCGTTATTCTATTCTGTTAAAGAAAGAAGAAATGACGAAAGAAGAATTGGAAGAATTGGGAGAGATCGAACACTATTTAATCGGGCTCAATTCAAAAATTGCGGAAATCAAGGATCGACTTCAAGAAGATTTGTTTGGGCATACACTGGATCGCTATTACAAACTCAAACCAGCCGCTGCAAGCGGTGACCTCGTAGCACTTGCAAAGTTAGAGCGTTTGAAGGATGTTTTCGTGGAGGCACTGGATAAAGGACATATTGTGAACTGGAATTGATTCCACAAAGAAGGCTGAATCTTGCGACCCAGCCCTTTGCTTATATTTCAATCTATTATTTTGTCAGCAAACTGCGCATGCTCACTTTATCATCGATCATGCGATGCAGGTCAGCAATAGCAACACGGGTTTGTTCCATTGTATCCCGATCGCGAATGGTCACCGTGTCGTCTTCCAATGATTGGTGATCCACCGTAACTGAAAAAGGCGTTCCTATCGCATCCTGACGTCGGTAACGTTTTCCGATGGAGTCCTTCTCGTCATACTGACAATTAAAATCAAACTTTAATCCATCGATGATCTCTCGTGCCTTCTCCGGCAATCCATCCTTCTTAGTCAAAGGCATTACAGCTACCTTATAAGGCGCCAATGCCGGTGGAATGGATAATACTGTGCGTTCTGAGCCGTCTTCCAAAACTTCGTTCTTGTGTGCCGCGCTTAAAACAGCAAGAAACATACGGTCCAGTCCAACTGAGGTTTCTACTACGTAAGGCACGTAATTCTGGTTCAATTCAGGATCGAAGTATTGTAGTTTCTTACCGGAGAATTGCTCGTGCTGTTTCAAATCGAAATCTGTACGCGAGTGAATCCCTTCCAACTCTTTGAATCCCATTGGAAAATTGAATTCAATATCCGCAGCAGCATTTGCGTAATGTGCCAGTTTAATATGATCATGGAAACGGTAGTTCTGCTCCCCTAAACCTAAAGCTTTGTGCCATTTAACGCGCGTTTCTTTCCAGTATTCGTACCATTTCATTTCTTCACCGGGGCGACAAAAGAACTGCATTTCCATCTGTTCGAATTCACGCATACGGAAAATAAACTGGCGTGCAACGATCTCATTTCTGAAGGCCTTTCCAATCTGTGCAATTCCAAAAGGAATTTTCATGCGTCCTGATTTCTGCACATTCAGAAAGTTGACAAAAATTCCCTGTGCTGTTTCAGGGCGTAAGTAGATCGTTGAAGCATCACCGGCAACAGAACCCAATTCAGTGGAGAACATAAGGTTAAACTGGCGTACTTCGGTCCAGTTCTTCGAACCTGAGATCGGACAAGCGATCTCCAGATCAACGATCAGCTGGTAAAGTCCATCCAGATCATTGTTCTCCAAAGTCGTGCGCATTCTGTCTTCTATCTCGCGGATCTTCTCCTTGTTGCGCAATACATTTGGATTCGTTGAGCGGAACTGTGTTTCGTTGAAATCATCACCGAATTTCTTGATCCCTTTTTCAACTTCCTTGTCGATCTTCTGACGGATCTTTTCGATGTGCTCTTCAAGAAGTACATCTGCTCGGTAGCGTTTTTTGGAATCTTTGTTATCGATCAAAGGATCATTGAAGGCATCAACGTGACCGGAAGCTTTCCATGTGGTAGGGTGCATAAAGATCGCGGCATCAATTCCGACAATGTTCTCATGCATTTGCACCATTGATTTCCACCAGTATGTTTTGATGTTGTTCTTGAGTTCAGAACCCAATTGACCATAATCATAGGTTGCAGCCAGTCCATCATAGATCTCTGACGAAGGAAATACAAATCCGTACTCCTTAGCATGTGAAATCACCTCCTTCAGTTTGTCCTCTTTTTGTTCCATGGCGCAAAGATAGTCTTCACATGAAAACGAACAAGCTGTAGACGGTAAATTCAATCTGTAAATTGCGATTTAATACCCTACACCAAATCCTTGTTGATGGCTTCGATGTAATTCAGGATTTTTTCTTTACCGAATGCTGATTCACTGGAAGTTGTGAATACCGGTGGTAAAGCATCCCAATATTTTAACATTTCCTTTTTGTATTTGGCTAAGTTCTTTTGCAATGCAGAACTCGACAACTTATCGATTTTTGTGAAAACCATCGAGAAAGGAATTCCTTTTTCACCGCACCAATTCATGAACTCAAGATCGATCTTCTGTGGTTCGAGACGACAATCCAGAAGGACAAAAACATTAACCAATTGCTCTCGCTTTGTGAGGTACTCAGCTATAAACTTCTCCCATTTTTCACGAGAGGTTTTTGAAGCTTTTGCATAACCATAACCGGGAAGATCGACAATATACCATTCCCCGTTGATCAAAAAATGATTGATCAATTGTGTCTTGCCTGGTCTTCCTGAAGTTTTTGCCAACTTCTTATTGCCGGTGATCATATTGATCAAAGACGATTTTCCAACATTCGATCTTCCGATGAACGCATATTCTGCCTTATTGTCTGTTGGACATTTAGACACGGTGTCATTCGACACAACAAATTCAGCAGTTTTAATGATCATTATTTTCCAAAATTGAGCAAGCCCCCCGGTCGTAAACTCTTACCGGAAATCTCATGCGTTTCATTCACTTTAATCTTTTTTGACAAGAACCAAACCCCTGCTTTTATCTTTCCGTCAACCCTTACATTCACATTGTCTTTTAGACTAAAACGAACGAGTGAGATCATGGCGCCATCTTCCAGATGTGCGTGGAGAGGAACAGTTAGATCTGATTCCTTTTTTGCCTTAAGTTTCAATTTTTTTTCCAGATAAATCTTCCCTAGATATTGTTCTTCCATATATACATCCACTGAAGATTTTTTGAGTTTTATCGCAAACCAATTCGGATTATGCACTTTGGCAGTCACTGTGGCGTAAACCTCTCTGCCTTCAACTTTGTCCATTTTGAAACCTTCGGTTCCTCGGAAATCAGGTGCACTCACTTTACATGATGCTAAAGAAGCAAGGAGTACGATTACTAAAAAAATTGGCTTAAGCATTATTTTGAAAGATCTGTGAAATGCTTGTAAAAATGTGGAATTGTTTCGATTCCTTTAAAGAAATTAAACAATCCATAATGCTCATTTGGCGAATGGATCGCATCGCTGTCCAAACCAAAGCCCATAAGAATTGTTTTCAAGCCCAAGACTTTTTCAAACATCGCAACGATGGGAATACTTCCACCGCTTCGTACCGGAATCGGTTTTTTTCCAAATGTTTCCTGATAGGCAAGTGCTGCCGCCTTGTATCCAATTGAATCGATTGGTGTAACAGCAGCCTCGCCACCGTGATGTGGTTTAACGAGAACCCTTACACCTTTAGGCGCAATAGATTCGAAGTGCTTTTGGAACATTTCTGTGATCTCATGTGGATTTTGATCCGGAACCAAACGCATCGAGATCTTCGCATATGCTTTTGATGCGATTACTGTCTTCGCTCCTTCACCTGTGTACCCTCCCCAAATTCCGTTGACATCTAGAGTTGGGCGAATCGAACCTCGTTCCATGGTGGAATAACCTTCTTCGCCGTACACGTCGTCAATATCCAATGCTTCACAATACTTTTCGTGTGAGAAAGGTGCTTTTGCCATCTCTGCTCTTTCTTCAGCAGATAATTCGATCACGCGATCATAAAACCCGGGAATAGTAATGCGTTTCTTGTCATCATGCAGAGAAGCGATCATATCGCACAACACATTGATCGGATTCGCAACACATCCTCCGTACAATCCTGAATGCAGATCCCGGTTTGGACCGGTCACCTCTACTTCCACATAACTTAATCCGCGGAGTCCGGTTGTAACAGATGGAACATCATTTGCCAACATTCCTGTATCCGAAACAAGAATAATATCTGCTTTCAGTTTTTCAACGTTTTCCTGAACAAAAATGGCCAAATTCTCTGATCCAACTTCTTCTTCACCTTCAATCATGAATTTAACATTACAAGGAAGTTCATTGCTTTTCAGCATGGCCTCGACCGCTTTCACATGCATGAACATTTGACCTTTATCATCACAAGCACCACGGGCAAAAATAGCTCCATCAGGATGAATGGCAGTTTCCTTAATAATTGGTTCGAAAGGTGGGTTGTGCCATAATTCAATAGGATCGGCAGGCTGCACATCATAGTGACCATAAACCAACACAGTCGGCAAGTTTGAATCCAATATTTTTTCCCCGTAAACAATAGGATAACCAGCTGTCTTGCACACTTCGACTGCATCTAATCCCATTGAAACAAATTGATCAGCGATCACTGCTGCTGTTTTCTCAACATCACCGGCATATGCCGGATCGGCAGAAATGGATGGAATGCGAAGCAGATCGAAAAGCTCATCTAAGAAGCGTTCTTTGTTTGAGCTGATATAGTTTGACGTTTGATGCATAATGATTTTGTTAGAAATTATTCATTGGCTTACAAAATTCGTAAATAATATCGAAAAAGGTGTCTTATCGTAATAATATGAAATAACCATGCAACCAATTTGTATCTTTGTGGGTCTTATGAGAAATTTACTTATGATGAATTTAATAACTTCAAGAATTACAGGGATCTTGTTTGCGTTAACAATAACTTTTGCAGGTAGCGCTCAATTACAAATTGATCCAAATGGTGCAATAACACCAGCTCAGGCGGTACAAAACATTTTGATTGGTGCTGGTATTCAAGCATTCAACATCACTTTCAATGGCTCTGCTGCAAACGCTCAAAACACGACAAATAGTGTTAGACAATTTGGTGCTGGAGCCACTTCCTTCCCGATTCAATCAGGTGTGCTTATGCAGACTCAAGGTGCTCCAAGTGTTATGAACGATCCGGATTTAACAGCATTGGCAGGACAAACTGTTACCAATGGGGTTATTATCGAATTTGATTTCATACCACAAGGTGACACCTTGTCGTTCAATTACATTTTTGCGTCGGCAGAATACACCAGCTATACATGTTCAAGCTTTAATGACGTATTTGGATTCTTCATTTCTGGACCGGGAATTAGTGGCCCGTATATGAATGGTGCTGTTAACATTGCAACGGTTCCTGGAGGAACAATCCCTGTGGCGATTAATACGGTAAACAGTGGAAGCGCAGGATTTAACAATCCGGCAAACTGTTCGTCACAGGATCCAAACTGGCAAGCAAATTCTGTTTATTTCACAACTTCTTACAACCCAATATTCACTGCCACTTCGACTGTTGCGAACTTCAACGGGGGTACAGTCGTTTTATCTGCCAATTCAGATTTAGTTTGTAATCAAACCTACCATATTAAATTAGCTATCGCAAATGCAGTTGACCAAGCTTTAGACTCAGGTGTATTCTTAGAAGCAAATTCATTCTCATCGGAGGCTGTTACAGTGGCTGTTGCTACCGTTACAGGTGATGATATTGTTTACGAAGGTTGTACAGAGGCTAACTTTCTTTTTATTCGTCCATCTAACCAAACAGATGAAGAGTTGATAATTAACTATTCATTAGAAGGTACAGCTACGCAAGGAGTAGATTACAACGACCTACCGAATCCAGTTGTTTTCCCAATTGGTGTGGATACTGTAGTTTTAACACTAACACCATTTCAAGATGGAATATCTGATAATAATGAGACCGTTATCATTACAGCTATTGTGATTTCCTCTTGCGGCGACACTTTGATTTCTCAAGGAACTTTGTACATCTACGATGAAATTGACATTGATATTACAGAAACTAATCCAACTGTTCCGTGTGCGGATGATTCTGTGTTGGTTTCAGCTACTGCAACCGGCTTGTTTCCACCATTTACCTATTCATGGGAAGGTGGACAAACAGGAACTACAGCATACTTTCCTACTGTTCAAGGGACTTTGACTGGAAGCATTGATTACATAGTTACGGCAACTAACAGCTGTGGTTATTCCAATACAGACACCGTGACGATAACGTTAAATCAAACACTTATCGTTGATACCTTGCTATCTTTTCCTGCAACTTGTGAACCAACCGGGGCTGTATCTGCTGTTATTCAAGGAGCAACTGGAGTTCCTTTGTACAATTGGACAGGACCCGGACCAAACAACCCGAATTTTATCAATGCCTCTGTTTGGGAAAACCTATCTTCTGGATGGTATTACTTTACAGTAACGGATAATGTATGTCAAGCAAATGATAGTGTATTTGTGGATATTTTACCTCCTCCAATCGCTGATTTGACTGCGACTCCAAATGCTGGATGTACTCCTTTAGAAGTGCAGATTACCAACAATAGTCAAAATGCATCCATCTACCAATGGAATTTTGGAAATGGAAATACTGCAACTGTAGGAAATACATCTGCTCAATCACAGGTGTACACAGAATCTGCTTTGATTCAATTGATCGCAATCGAAGGAAATTGTAGTGATACAGCCTACGCAACCATAGTAATTGTGACTTGTGGTTGTATGGATCCTTTGGCAACTAATTACAACCCACTTGCCAACTATGATGACGGAAGTTGTATTTACCCTGCACCAACGGTTTGGGCTCCTAACGTTTTCACACCAAATAATGATGGTTCAAATGAGTTCTGGTTTTTGAATACGACGAATGCAACCAATGTAACGATTACAATTTTGAATCGTTGGGGTAATATAATTCATGAATCTTCTGGATTGAATCCATCTTGGGATGGGAAAACTCTAGGTGGAAACCTTGTTCAGGATGGGGTTTATTTCTACAAATACCGTGTAGAAGGCTATCCTGATTCAAATGGAGAAACTCAAGTATTGGAAGGACATGGCTTCCTTCATTTGGTAAGATAATGCTATAAAATAATAACGTAAAAAGGGGGTATTCAAATTTGAATACCCCCTTTTTTATTCACTAAAACTATCAATATAAGAAATCATTATACGGATAACGTACCTTAAAGATCTCCTTGACTTCTTTGTATATAATTTCCTTCAATTCTTCAATATTCTCTTTGTTTTGAGCGGAAATGAAAACACAGCGAGTATTGTTCAACTTAGACATCCATGTGCGCTTCAATTCCTCCAACGTATAGTTTTCCTTCTCCAAAGGAGAAAGATCTCCCTCTTCCTTTTCGATATACTTGTAGGCGTCAATTTTATTAAAAACAAGTATGGTTGGCTTTTCTGTGTTATCCAACTCTGCCAACGTTTCATTTACCACTCGATAGTGATCTTCAAAATTAGGATGAGAAATATCAACAACATGTACCAAAAGATCAGCTTCCCTTACCTCGTCGAGAGTCGACTTGAAAGATTCGATCAATTGAGGAGGTAATTTACGAATGAAACCAACCGTATCCGTCAATAAGAACGGTAAATTATCGATCACCACCTTTCTAACCGTAGTGTCCAGTGTAGCAAAGAGTTTATTTTCCGCGAAAACCTCTGATTTAGAGAGCAAATTCATCAAGGTACTCTTCCCAACATTCGTATAACCTACCAATGCAACACGGACGAGCTGACCTCTATTTCCACGTTGCACAGCCATTTGCTTGTCGATTTCTTTGAGGCGTTCCTTCATCAAAGCAATACGCGTTTGAATGATACGTCTATCGGTTTCAATCTGTGTTTCACCTGGTCCTCTCAAGCCAATCCCTCCTTTCTGACGTTCAAGGTGAGTCCACATCCTAGTCAATCGAGGAAGCATATATTGCAATTGAGCCAGTTCAACCTGAGTTTTGGCGTGAAACGTTCGCGCACGACTGGCAAAAATATCCAATATCAAAATGTTTCGATCCAAGATCTTACATTCCAACACACGTTCAATATTTCTTAATTGAGAAGGCGACAACTCATCATCAAAAATCACCAAACCAATGTCATGATCCTTGATATAATCCCTAATCTCATCCAGTTTACCTGTACCGACATACGTTCTCGGATTAGGAAACTGAAGCTTTTGAAGGAATTTCATTTTGGTGATTGCTCCTGCCGTTTCCGCCAGAAACTCCAATTCATCCAAATACTCATGAGCAATTTCTTCCGTGATATCGGAGGAGATTACGCCAACCAAAACGCAGTTTTCTTCAACTGCATCCACTGTTACATGTCCTTCTTGCATTTACTTTCTCAATTCTAAGGTAAATTCAGCCACTGCTTCAATGCTTTCATCGTTTTTCAGAATAACTTCAAAAGATGGCATTGCATTCCGACCATTTTTCAAAATAGAAATCACCTCTTCGATGGTCAATTTTGACGTTCCTAGATCAGAAGCTCCGGATAAGCCAAGTCTCCCATCCATTCCGTGGCAGGAAGCACAATTATTGACAAATAGTATTTTGCCATCAGGTGGTGACTGCAGATCCTGTTGTTCATTCTCTGAACCACTGCACGATGACAAAACAATTAAAGCTGCTATTGGAATTAATCTTAAAACCATCTGCCTCCCAAAGCTTCTCTAAATGGCCATGGAATCGACAGAAGAATCAAAAGCAAGGCAATCGAATACCAAACAACTATCTTTTTGTGCTTCTCTGATGCAAGCTCAGCCTTTTCAGCCTTTTTACGGCCAATTGTCACCAAAACAATTGCCAAGAGCATTCCTATAAAATGTTCCATTCCATAAAAACGGAAAAGTTCAACCTTCATCCAACCACCTTCAAACGAAGTTTTGCCAGAAGGAATATAAATGATCAATCCAATGAGCAACTGAATATGCAAAACGATCATCGCAAACAGGTTGATCATTTTGTCTTTCTTCTCATAAGTCCCTCTTTTACTACCAAGAAACGCATTAAATAGTGCCAGTATCAATAAGATCAATGCGATCCATCGCAATCCGGAATGTGCATGTATAAGTGCATTCATATCTTCGATTTTGAACAAAAATACATAAAAGTTGCTCTATAGTGTTGTATGCCTAAAGGGCTTTTTAAGTAATTTCACGACGCACAAAACAAATTGAAACAAAATGATTCGCTACCTGCTTGTTATTACGCTGCTTTTTTGCAGTGGAGTTATGGCTCAAATGAATCCTGGGAATGGGGTTCGTGACTCGAAAGCACCTTTTTATGCATTGAAAAATGCAACTCTTGTTATTTCACCGGAAAAATCTTTAACCAATGCTACATTACTCATCAAGGATGATGAGATCATTGAAGTCGGAACTTTTGTTGTTATTCCTGAAGGTGCAGTGGTAATCGATTGCAAAGACGCTGTTATTTTACCGGCATTCATAGAAAGCTACAGTTCTGTCGGTTTACCAAAACCAACTTCCTCTGAACGATCTATGCGACCTCAACTTGAGTCCAATAAAAAGGGGGCTTACTACTGGAATGAAAGCATTCATCCTGAAGTGCACGCTGCAGAGCTGTATGTTGCGGATCAAAAATCGAATGCCGACCTTATGAAGTTTGGTTTTGGCACTGCAATGACTCATGTAGCGGATGGTATTATGCGCGGTACAGGTACATTGGTGTCTCTAAGCACTAGTAATCCCACCCGGCAAATCTTAAATCGCTATGCTGCCCAAGTACTAACTTTGGAAAAAGGAGTTTCTCGTCAAACCTATCCTTCATCTCAAATGGGCGCAATTGCCTTGATACGCCAAACATTTTACGATTTGAAGTGGTACGAGCAAAACAAAAAATCAGAAACCAATATCTCTTTGGATGAATTGGGGAAATTCAAAGACATCCCTTTCCTCTTTAAAACAAACGACAAATGGGAGATTCTTCGAGGTAAAAAGATCGCGGACGAATTCGATTTGCGCTTCAATTATCTCGGAAGCGGGAATGAATATATGGCAATAAGAGCCCTTGAAGGATTTAAAGATTATCTGATTTTACCACTTAATTTTCCTGAGGCTTATGACGTAAAGGATCCTTATATCGCTCGTCAGATACCGCTGAGTGACTTGAAGCACTGGGAGCTAGCGCCATCCAATCCGCACGCTATGAAGTCACTTGGAATTCCGTTTTGTTTTACAACAAACGGTCTGACCAAACCCGAAGATTTCTGGAAAAACATCAGAAAGACGATTGAACGCGGTTTGACACCAAGTGATGCATTGGCGGCATTGACAATTAACCCTGCAAAAATGCTGAAAGCCGAAGATCAGCTTGGTACACTTGAAAAAGGCAAGAAAGCTAGTTTTGCTATCTATTCATCAGATCCTTTTACTACCGAGGCAAAATTGCTTGAAGTTTGGACATTGGGAGAACAGAACGTATTTCTGACATTACCAAAACATACAATCGCCGGTAAATACAATCTAAACATTGAAGGATACATTTACCCGTTGGAAATAACCGGTACTCCTGAAAAGCCAGAAGCACGTATTCAAGCCATAAAGAGCACTAGAGACGAAAAGACACAAGCACTCAAAAGAGATACACTAACACCAAAAGTAAAAATCCAGCTGAATGGTGATGATATCCTCTTGCAGTTCAACCTCGATGACGATCATTACAAAGGAAATTTGAGTATGCACGGTAAAGTGCGAAGTAAATTTGGTGTCTTCGAAGGAGATGCACTGCTTCCAACCGGAAAATGGACACAATGGTCTGCCATTAAAAATAGTTCTGCAGAAACTAAAGTAGCTGAACTTAAAACGCCTGTTGTCGATTCACTGATTTGTCAGCGTATCTGGTTCCCAAATATGGCTTACGGATTTGACGATGTCCCTGAAGCTGAAACAATTGTCTTCAGAGATGCTACAGTGTGGACAAATGAAGCAGAGGGTATTTTGAAAAACACAACTGTTATCGTGAAGAATGGTAAGATCTCATTTATAGGTACAAGTGGGTTCAGCATACCGAATGATGCCAAAGTGATTGATGCAAAAGGAAAACATTTGACATGTGGGATTATCGATGAACATTCTCATATTGCAATTTCAAGAGGTGTAAATGAAAGCGGCCAGTCTATTTCTGCCGAAGTAAGTATTGGCGATGTCGTGAATCCTGATGATATCAATATTTACCGTCAATTGTCCGGTGGGGTGACTGCAGCACAATTACTCCATGGATCAGCAAACGCGATTGGCGGTCAGTCTGCCCTCATTAAACTGAAATGGGGACACACACCTCAAGAAATGTTAATCCCGAATGCACCTAAATTCATCAAATGTGCTTTGGGGGAGAATGTGAAGCAAGCAAATTGGGGTGATTTCAACACCGTTCGTTTTCCTCAAACAAGAATGGGGGTTGAGCAAGTTTTCTACGATGGATTTACGCGTGCTAAAGCCTATGAAAAAGAATGGAGTGACTACAAAGCAGGAAAAAGGAAAAGTGTAGCCCCTCGTACTGATTTGGAATTGGAAGTCTTATTAGAAATTTTACGATCTGAGCGATTCATTTCTTGTCACTCCTATGTGCAATCAGAGATCAACATGTTAATGCATGTGGCCGATTCAATGGGATTTCGTGTGAATACGTTTACCCACATTTTGGAGGGTTATAAGGTGGCCGACAAAATGAAAGCACATGGGGCTGGAGGATCAACTTTTTCTGACTGGTGGGCTTATAAATTTGAGGTGAATGATGCCATTCCGTACAATGCGAAGATGATGGCGGATCAAGGCATTGTGGTGGCGATTAACTCAGATGATGCTGAAATGGGAAGACGTTTAAATCAAGAAGCCGCTAAGAGCGTGAAATACGGTGGAATGTCAGAAATTGAAGCATGGAAAATGGTGACCTTGAATCCTGCCAAATTACTCCATTTGGATGACCGTATGGGAAGTATCAAAGTGGGCAAGGATGCTGATTTGGTTTTATGGACTGACCATCCATTAAGCATTGAAGCGAAATCTGAAATGACATTAATTGATGGGATTGTGCTCTACGACAGTAAGCGCGATTATCAAATGCGCGTTTTGAATCAGGAAGAGAAAGCGCGTATCATCAATAAAATGTACGAATCCAACGAAAAAGGTGAACCAAGCAAACCTTTCGTTAAAAAGAAACAACGTCATTTCCACTGTGACACCTTTGGAGAGGAAGGCTCAGAAGAAGAAAATCATCATTAATTGATAAGCAAATGCAACGACTTTTTATCTATACATTATTGATCTTGTCTGCTGTTTCTAATGCAGTCAGTGCGCAAGAAAAATCAATCCTTTTACTCAATGGCTTTTTGCACAAAGGAAATGGTGAGGTTATCGCCAGCGCGCACATTGGCATTCGAAATGGGAAAATAACTGAATTAAAAAATTCACTGGCAAGCACTTATAAAAAGGAGGAATGGGATACTATTGTAGACCTTATGGGAAAACATGTTTACCCTTCATTTATAGCTCCAAACAGCACTTTAGGCTTGACAGAAATTGATGCAGTAAGGGCCTCACGTGACTTTGCGGAAGTGGGAGTGTACAACCCTCATGTTCGTGCTCAAATTGCTTACAATGTGGAGTCCAAAGTGATTAGTACGGTGAGAACAAATGGCGTACTCATTGCACAAGCAAGCCCAAGAAGTGGCGATATCACAGGATCATCTTCAGTTATGTTTCTTGATGGGTGGAATTGGGAAGACGCGACACTTCTGAAAGACGATGGTATTCATGTCAATTGGCCATCGAGTCTTCAAGGTGGCGGATGGTGGGCTGAACCCGCTCCAAAAACCCGCAATGAAAAATACGATGAACAGAAAAAAGCATTGTTTGATTTCTTTACGCTGGCAAAAGCCTATGCTGATGCAGGTAAAAAACCGGAAAGAGATATTCGTTTGGAGGCGATGACCGATTGTTTTAATGGAACGAAGCGTGTCTATTTCAGGGCGAACGATATTCAAGAATTGTTGGATGTGATTGATTTTGCAAAACACTTCGGCTTGAAATACCCGGTAATTGTGGGCGGCTATGACAGTCACCTCATCGGGAAGCGCTTAAAAGACTCCGGTATTCCGATTATGCTTGGTCGAACTCATGCATTGCCTCAACATGAAGATGATCCGATTGATTTACCTTACCGTTTACCTTCGATTTTAAAAGAATTGGGAATTAAATTTTGCCTGCAAAACGAGGGAGATATGGAAGCTATGAATGCCCGCAATCTTCCTTTTCAGGCGGGGACAGCAATGGCGTATGGTTTAAGTGAAGAAGAAGCAATCCGTGCGATCACATTAGATGCAGCAGAAATCATGGGATTCTCCAAAGAATATGGAAGCATAGAAATTGGAAAATCTGCCACGTTGTTTGTGTCAGAGGGTAATGCACTTGATATGCGCTCCAACAATGTGACTTTGGCACTAATACGCGGAAAGCTCATGCCACTGACGAATTTTCAGCAGGAACTTTATCAGCGCTATTCTGAAAAATACAAAAATTGATTCCGGTGAAATGACTTTTTATTGCTAATTTTAAATCATTATAAATAACTAATATTTCATACAATGGCTTTCGAATTACCACAATTACCGTATGCATACGATGCGCTGGAACCACACATCGATGCCCAAACAATGGAGATTCATCACTCCAAGCACCACAATGCTTATACAACAAATCTAAATGCAGCAATTGCTGGAACAGATCTGGAAGGAAAATCAATCGAAGAAATTTTATTGGCTTGCAAAGACAAACCGGCTGTTCGCAACAACGGAGGTGGTTTTTGGAATCACAATCTGTTCTGGGAAGTAATGGCACCGAATAAAGGAGGACTTCCATCTGGTGAATTAGCTGATGCGATCAATTCTGCTTTTGGATCATTCGATGCATTCAAGGAAGAATTTTCTAAAGCGGCTGCAACTCGATTTGGTTCAGGTTGGGCTTGGTTGTGCGTAAGCAATGGAAAACTTGAAGTATGTTCTACAGCAAATCAAGACAATCCATTGATGGGTGAAGGATGTCATGGAACTCCAATCCTTGGATTGGATGTTTGGGAACATGCCTACTACCTCAAGTACCAAAACAGACGTCCAGATTACATCAATGCATTTTTCAATGTGATCAATTGGGATGTCGTAAGCGCTAAATATTCAGCAGCAAAATAAATTGCTGTTTCTTTCTTTTCAAGAGGCTGTTTCTACGGATTCAGCCTCTTTTTTTGTTAACCCCAGGAGTATCTCTATTTAACTTTTTTTAAGATTTCATTTCTTCGAAAAGAAAAAATTACTAACATCGTAATTGCTTAAGTTAAGTGGCTGAAAATTTATTGTTTTGATCATTTTGTTTTCATGATCATATTTTTTTCAACTAGTACTTTGGCAGCTAAAAATGAGCCTATGCTACGTGTAAAACTTACTTTTTCCTTAAGGAAACAAATTCTTATTGCATCTTTCTTTTTTATCAGTTACGCAACCCTTTTCAGTCAAGTATTGATCAATGCTGACGTGCGAATCAATGGATTTAGACACAATTGGGACTGTACAAACGATGCCGGTGGGAATATCCCTGATCCGCGTTATAAAGTCTGGATAGGTTGGAACAATGGCAATTTCAACCAAGTCACAAACAGTCCCGGATTAGTAGGAGGCTGTACCGGAACCTATGGTGGGGATGCCGTCACCTGTACATTCTTCAATCCGGGAATAATAAATGCAGCTACAATTACTGCTCAACCATTAACTCAGCTCAATGTCGACATGCAAAGCTGGGAAGATGACGGCTGTGGTAGCACCTGTGAATCTAATTCTTGCACATTCAATAGTGACGACACAAGATGTGGCCGCTTGCGTATAGGAGATATCAATTTTTGGAATCAAGCACCTTGTCAGGATAATACTTACACGGGTCAGTTTACCTCTGGTAACTTTCTTTCAATGACTAACCGTTGTTCGGATAATAACGGCGGTGGCTATGGATTGGATCAATTGATTATCAACTGGAGTTTTGCGACTGCCCCAACAATTACAAGTCAGCCCTCCCCCTTCGATCGAACACTTTGTCCGGGAGCAACTACTACCCTAACAGTTGGTGTCAACTCTTGGAATGGCTGGTCATTGGCACGTCAGGTGCAATGGCAAATTAGTTCGAATTCAGATTGTGCGAATCCAGGCACATGGGCCAATATTCCTGGCGCGAATTCGCTAAGCTATGTCCCACAAGAAATTGCAGGAACACGACTTTACCGTTGTGTTGTTTCCAGCCATTGCTCAAACATCAATTTACAGCAAGTTATCAGCGAGTGCGTGCGCGTAACATACCATCCATTTGCAGCACCAATAATTAGTTCAGTATGTGGTGGGAATGTGGTTACTGGTGTTCCTGTACAGTTCTGTACGACAACTCCTCCAACTACAAATGCTTCAGTAAACAACACATCTTTCCAATGGAGTGTTTCTCCTTCAGCTGGAACAACCATTTCAAATCCAACAAGTACATGTACTGAAATCACTTTCACAAATGAAGCAACCTATACCATAACATTGAGCTATGGAGATGCGTGTCCGGCTGCCGACGCTTCAGCTACATGTATTACAACTGTTAGTCCTCCGGCCTGTGATATTATCTACGTAGATGCTGTTTTGGGTAACAATGCCAATCTTGGCTATGCGGAATCACCTGTTGCGAATTTATGGCGTGCTATGCAACTTGCAGCCGGAGATCGACTGAATATCCGAATTGCGGGTGGAAACTACAACGAACCTAACATTATCCAAATGATCAACAATGTTGTGATAGACGGACGATGGGTAAACAACTCTGGAATTTGGACTAAATCCAGTGCAGCCAATACGAATTTGAATTTCTCAGGAGAAGAAACCCTTTCTGCCAGTGTTACACATAAAATTGGGATCAAATCATCTGGAGTATCCGGATGGGTTTTACAAGATCTCAATATCACTACTACCAATAATTCAGGAACTGCAGGTGACGGTAGAGGCAAATCCAATTACGGTATTCTCATTAATAATTCAAGCAATTATGAGATTACCCGCTGTACAATCACTTCAGGCAATGCAACAAATGGCGCCAATGGTGTTAATGGTGTTGCCGGAGCAAATGGTACTGCCGGCGCTGCAGGACTTGTTGGTCATTGTGATGATAACACAACTAACCGTTTCGGAGGTGCAGGAGCAGCAGCAAATGGTGCTGCAGGCACAACCCAAGGAGGTGCCGGGGGAAATGGTGGAATGGGGTCAGATTACAATTCCAATAACAACCAGGATGGTGCCAATGGATCGAATGGTGGTGGCGGTGCACTTGGAGGAAATCTTTATGGTGCTCGAGGAGCAAACGGAGGTAGCGGTACGGATACCAATCGCGATGGAAGAAAAGGAGAAGATGGGGCCAACGGTGCGAATGGTGCGAATGCGCCAGGTGCTCCACCTGTAGCCAATAGTACATTTGCCAATTACTGGACACCAAATGGTCAAAGCTTAAACGGCGCTGATGGCGGCGGCGGCGGCGGTGGCGAAGGCGGTGGTGGCGGCGGTCGCCAATCTTGTACTTTCTGTGATGACGGCGGTGGATCCGGCGGTGGTGGCGGTGGCTCAGGTGGTCGCGGAGCAACAGGCGGAACAGGTGGAATGGGTGCCGGAGGATCTTTTGGAATCTATCGCGCTAATTCGTCAACAGGTGCTGTACTTCAAGATATTATAATTAACATACCGGGATCTGTAGCTCAAGGAGGTATTGCAGGAACAGGTGGTTCTCCGGGTGGAACAGGCGGTGCAGGTGGATGTGGTGCAGGAGGTAATAATACCAGTCTAACAGGTGGCGGATCACTTGGATCAAATGGTGGATTATGCGGTACCGGACGCGTTTGTGGAAATGCTGAGGTGGGTGCAGGTGGTCAAGGTGGTCGTGGTGGAAATGGAGGAACCGGTGGAAATGGTCAGCCGGGAGCCTCTGGAAGAAACGAATATATGGTAAGCGATGGTGTAATTTCCAATCCTTCTTCTTCCATTCCAAATCCAACAACAATCGTAATGGAGCACCGAATCAATGGCAAGGGGTGCGTGAATTCTGAAGTTCAATTGTCTAATTTAAGTCCGGCAACCTGGACCTTACCGGGAGCAACACTCTCAGACAATGTGAACGACGGTATTTCAGGCTACACAACTGGTTCAAATCCCCTTGTTGTGTATTATGAAAACACAGGAAACTACAACCTCACGACAAACGGTGGTACCTACTTGAACTGGGTTAGAATTATCGATGGATCTCGTCCTGCTGAGGTACTTTTCAACCCAGCATCTCCAACAGTTTGTTCCGGAGGTTCAGTTGCAATAAGTGCTGAAAGCTGGGGTACAGAGCAAGAATGGGAATGGGTGTTGTTCACTACTGATGCAACCTCACCAATTCAAACAATAACTACACAAAATGCGAATTTCAGCATGCCGGTTGTTGGAACTTCTACGACTTTCAATGTTCGTTACCGTGTACGTGAATTATGCTGTGGTTGGAGTAAACCATATTATACAACAATTACGGTCAATCCACTTCCAATACCTGTTATTACACCTGATGGACCACTTGCTTTTTGCGCCGGTGGTTCGGTAACCCTTTCTTCTAGTACAGCTAATAATTATACTTGGAGCACTGGCTCGGGAGCTCAGGATATTGTCGTAAATACTTCGGGGTCATACACAGTGACTGTTCAGGATGCAAATGGTTGTGTTGGAACTTCAGCACCGGTTAATGTTACTGTGAATCCTTTACCGCTGGCAGAAGTTTCACCTGAAGGACCTATTGCCCTGTGCAATACAGGTTCAGTTGTTTTAACTTCATCAAGTGCAAATGGTTATTTATGGACAACCGGAGAAACAACACAGTCTATTACAGTTGAAGAAAGCGGGGTTTATGAAGTGACTGTTACAGATATTAATGGTTGTACAGCAACCTCTTCACCTGTAACGGTGTCTGAGGTAGTGGCCAATATATTTGCTGATGGAACTGCAAGCCTTTGTGGTGGTTCATCGGTTCTGTTGTCTGCCGCAGATCCTTTCTCTACACCAACAACAACTTATCAATGGCAGTTCAATGGGGTTGATATTATTGGTGAAACAAATGTTAACTATACAGCAACTCAAGAAGGTGTTTATACCGTGCTTGTCTCAGATGGTTTATGTTCAACACTCTCAGAACAATTTACGATTACAGGAGATCTTTCCGCACCAATCGTCAATATCACTGAACAACCTAATTGTGAGGTTCCAACCGGATCATTGGAAATTACTTCTCCTGTGAGTACGGGGCTACTTTACAGCATTGGTGGTACTTACCAAAGTAATACGCAATTCACCGGACTCGCACCGGGTGATTACAGTGTTACTGTTCAAGATGATTTAGGAACTTGTACCTCACCTGCAACGGTCATTACCATCAACGCTGTTCCGGCTCCACCAGCAGAACCAGTTGTGGGAACGGTAACACAACCCACGTGTCTGGTTCCCGGCGGATCTTTAACTATCACTAGTCCACTTGGAGCAAATTACACGTATAGCTTGGATGGAACAAATTATCAGAGTTCTCCGACATTCACAGGGATTGCACCTGGAACGTACACTGTTTCAGTACTCGATAATTCGACAGTTTGTTCGACGGACGCGAGTGGTACAGTTACCATTAATGCCCCTGCAAATGCGCCATCAATTTCCTTGGTAGAACAAAATAACGTTAGTTGCTTCGGTTTGTCCGATGGAAGCATATCGATCAATGTGACTGGTGGCGCTGCTCCATTGTCCTATAGCTGGAGTCCAAACGTGGGTTCCGGAGCGAATATTACTGATCTTGCAACTGGTTCATATACGGTTATTGTAACTGATGATGAAGGTTGTTCAGATACAGAAACATTTACAATTACACAACCAAATCAATTGGCGGTCACAGGCACTGTTAACAATGTTATCTGTGGATCTTCCAATGGTGGTGTTGTAACAAGTGTAAGTGGAGGAACCGGACCCTTCACCTATTTATGGAGCAATAGTGAGACAACATCAGCTATCACAAATGCAGTGGCAGGTACCTACTCGGTTTCTGTTACAGATGACAATGGATGTACAGCAACAAACTCATTTACTGTCATTAATACCGGTAACTTGAGTGTCACGATCGATCCATCGTTTGTGACTATTACGGCAGGGCAATCGGTAGTTTTAACTGCGGTTGGTGGAACTAACTACATCTGGACCCCAACAAGTGGATTGAGTTGTACAACATGTCCTAATCCAACTGCTACTCCGGCAGAAACAACTACTTACACGGTTACCGTAAGTGATGACCAAGGATGTACAGGAGAGGCATCAGCTATCGTTGCGGTTGAATCCACTTGTAATGGTTTATTCGTTCCAACAATCTTCTCTCCAAATGGTTCAGGCCCTGATGCCAACAATACACTATGTGTCCTCGGTGATGCTTTATGCGTAAGCAATCTCACTTTCCAAGTCTACGACCGATGGGGTGAATTGATGTTCGAAACCACCTCATTAGACAAGTGTTGGGACGGGATTTTTAAAGACAAACCTGTCCAAAGTGGCGTATATGTCTACCGACTTTACGCTGTTGTCAATGGTGAAGTCATCGAAGAATCTGGAAACACAACTGTAGTCCGTTAATCCTAAAGCAAAAGAATTATGAAAAAGTTAAGCAATTATATACTAGCCGGCGGATTACTCATTTGTTCATCAACTTTTGCTCAGGATGTCCATTTCTCACACATGGAATATTCTCCGCTTACACTAAATCCAGCATTGGCAGGTGCAAATTCACCCATGCAAGGAATAGTAAATTACCGTAGTCAGTGGAACAGTGTAGCCGTTCCCTACTCCACAATCGCTGCTTCTTACGATGCGCGTTTCAATGAAAACAAACGCGACAAAAAAGGCATTGTCGCCGGAGGAATCAATTTCTTCAATGATCAAGCAGGAGATCTTCGCGTCACTACCACAAACGTCAATCTTAATCTGGCTTATCATCTTAAACTCGATCGAAAAAGCACCTTGGGTGTTGGTATTTACTCTGGATTTGGTCAGCGTTCCATTTCACCCGGAGAGGGAAAATGGGCTTCGCAATTCACGGGTAGTGGATTTAATACCGGAATAGAAAGCGGTGAAACATTCAATAATGCTTCATTTGGATACTTTGATGCGGGAACAGGAATATTGTATCGCTACGCCAGTGAAGAGGGTTATATGACACAAAACAGAGGAATGATCTTAAACGCGGGATTTGCCATGTACCATGTTAGTCGCCCACGCTATTCGTACATGAATCAGCAAGATGAACAATTGAACATGCGCGCATCTGCTTTTGTCAATGCGGAGATCGGAATTCATAACACACGTGGAGCAGTGCTACCCGGAATCTATTACCAGCGTCAAGGTACAGCTCAGGAAATCTTTATGGGAGCTTATTATCGATACAACCTGAATGAAGGTTCCAAAGTAACTGGTTTTTCTAAACCCATGTCGCTTTCTGTTGGTTTGTTCGGACGTATCAAAGATGCTATGGTTGGAAAAATCATGTTTACCTTCGATCAGTATTCTGCCGGATTTGCTTACGATATAAACGTGTCCTCATTGACAGTTGTATCACGTGCTCGAGGTGGATTCGAATTGTTCTTGCGCTACAACATGGGGCAAAGTAACGGAACGAATCGTTCGAGAATTTAAACTAAGATTTTAACTTATTGGCAATAGCCGTTGTAGAATAGCCGTCCACCAGTGGGATGGCTATTACTTTTCCGCCCTGATTCAAAACGAAATCAGAACCGACAATGTATTTTTTTGATTGTGGATCTCGTTCGCTCGGATCATAATCAGCTCCTTTCGCTAAAACATCCGGTTGGAGTGTTTTGATCAATTCTTCGGGAGTTGGATCTCCAAAGATTACAATCAAGTCTATGACGCCTAAACCGGCAAGAACCAGAGCACGTGCATCTTCACTATTTATTGGTCGATCCGATCCTTTTTCTTGCGCACGAACAGATGCATCGTTGTTTAAACCAACAATCAATCGGTTCCCTGCATCTGCAGCTTGCGCCAAATACGTAACATGTCCTTTGTGCAAAATATCAAAGCAGCCATTAGTAAAGACCACTTTCTCACCCTTTTCCTTCCACTTGTTCACCTGAGCAACAGCAGTTGACAGATCAACAATTTTATTCACCAGATAATTCAGATGGCTCATTTTCTGCTTCTTTAGAATAGTTTCGCGGCAAAAGCACCAAGGACAATAAGCCCAAAAGGATCATTAATATCGTTTGAGAGGTCCAGATCAACATTCCCAACGCGTTGCCGACTGCCTGACCTTCAGGATGTGTATCACCGATATAGAAAGCTACAACTAATCCTACAAGCAAGGGATAGGTTCCAATTCCACCATTGGTAAATGTAATTCCCAAAGAACCCGCAATAAAACCAAGCATTATCGCTCCAGAATCCAATTGGCTTGTTGCATCTAACGCTTGAAACGGTAATGCAAACATGGCAAGGTAACAAACCCAGATTATCGCCGTATGTAACAAATAGGAAAAAGGAAATTGTGAACGAAAGATCGAGAACAATCCCGCCATTACTTCTCGTACGAAGTTGATGAATTTATCGCGAAATGATTTTTTGAAAAAGAACAAATAAGTGAAAACAATGACTCCCAGAACAAAAGCACCATAGATTACATATTTCCACTGAAATCCAGATGCAACCACTTGCTCAGAGCCGCCAAACTGAACTTCGATCTGACGTTTGATCTCCATAAAATCATCGAAACCTATAAACGCCGTTAACAAAGCAATTGAACACAAGACGACAAAGTCTACTGCCCTTTCGGCGATGATCGTCCCAAAAGAAGTAGAGAAAGGAACACCATCTGAACGGTAAAGCATAGCTGAACGAGATGCCTCTCCGGCACGCGGAATAGTAAGATTGATTAAATAACCGATCATCACAGCGTGGTAGCGATTCCAGAATTTGGTCTCATAACCCAAAGGTTCTAAAACATACTTCCATCTGTAAGCTCTGGAAAAATAGGCAATCACACCGAGAACCATACCAAGGACGACCCAGAAATAATTCGCTTCACGCAGTGCTGTATAGAAAAAGGTTTTCGACTCAGGCGACATACTGGCAAAGAAATACCAGAAGAGATAAATACCTAAAGCCAGCGGAAGAAGTGTCTTCAAGGTCATTCCAACCAACTTCTTCCCACTCATCAGTCGATCAGATTTGTGTCCTCATTTGGGAAGACAAGTGACGGTTTGAAGTTCTTCGCCTCTTCAAAATCCATAAAGCCATATCCAATGATAATGATCACATCACCCATTGCAACACGACGCGCAGCAGGACCATTCAAACAAATTGTTCCTGATTTTCGATCACCTTTAATTACATAAGTTTCAAAGCGCTCTCCGTTGTTAATATTCACAATCTGAACACGCTCACCTTCGATCACGTTCGCCGCTTCCATCAAGTCTTCGTCGATCGTGATACTTCCAATATAATTCAGATCGGCCTGCGTAACCTTTACACGGTGGATCTTTGATTTAACTACCTGTATTAACATCTTCTAAAAATTCGCGTCAAAGTTACACATTAAGTGGAAAGAGAAAAATATTAAGCGTTCAAGTCCAGATTATCGATCAAACGAACCGGTCCACAATAAGCTGCAATACACATTACGGAATTGTTCGACCACTGATCTCCCAAAGCTTGCAAAGTTGCGCCATCGATGATTTCCATGTACTCCAATTCCAATTTTCCTGTTGAGAAATAATCACGAGAAAGATTTAGTACGTCAGCAGGTGAATTCGATTTCTTCCACTCACGCGCCTTGAACAAAGTCTGAGGAATGATCAAAGCAGCCTCCTTTTCGGCATTTGAAAGTAACATGTTTCTGCTACTCATGGCTAACCCAGAAGATTCACGATACGTTGGACAAGCTATGATTTCTACAGGAAGTCCCAATTGCTGAACCATTCGTCGAATTATTGCGACTTGTTGAAAGTCCTTGAGTCCAAAATATGCTTGATGCGGTTCAACGATCCGGAACAAATTTCTAACGACATGAACCACTCCTTGGAAGTGTCCGGGACGGAATGTTCCTTCCATTACTTTATCCAATCCACCCAAATCTACTCCGAGAAACTGCTCACCTTCCGGATAAACCTCTGAATAGTCGGGTGCAAAAACAATTATTTTTTCATGTTCTCCGAGCAACTGAATATCGCGATCCAACATCCGAGGATACTTCTCCAGGTCCGTAGTATTATTGAACTGTGTTGGATTGACAAAAATACTCACCACCACAACGTCACATTGTGCTATTGCTGTATTTACAAGGCTTATGTGCCCTTCATGCAGGGCACCCATTGTCGGAACAAAACCGATTTTTGATCCAGAATTGCGGTAATCGTTCAACGCATTTCGAAGCGCTGTGCTTGATTCGTAAACTGCTTTTTTTACCATATTCATTTGGGTGCAAGCTGACAAAACTATTCCTTTTTGTTGAAGTTCCGCTTAATTTTCTATATTTTTGTAAAGTTTTTACCAAACTGTTTTTCATGGATAAAAAGAGAATACTGTTTGTTTCACAGGAGATCTTTCCTTTTTTACCGAAATCGGAAATTTCAAGCAATGCAAGGAATCTACCCCAGGGCATCCAAGAAGCAGGAAAAGAGATTAGAGTTTTCACCCCACGTTATGGCTGTATCAACGAAAGAAGACACCAGTTGCATGAAGTGATCCGTCTATCGGGAATGAATTTGATCATTGATGATACAGATCATCCACTCATTATAAAAGTCGCTTCTATTTCTGCAGCACGTATGCAGGTGTATTTCATCGACAACGATGAATATTTCAGAAGAAAGTGCACGGTGAGTGATGAGGATGGAAAGGATTTCAAAGACAACGATGAGCGTTCTATGTTCTTCTGTCGTGGTGTTTTAGAGACCGTGAAGAAATTGGGATGGCAACCGGATGTAATCCACTGCCATGGTTGGATGGGTTCATTAATGGCGCTTTACATCAAGAAATTGTACAACAAAGACCCTCATTTTGCTGATACACGTGTAGTTTATAGCATCTACAATGAAGGCTTTAACACAAATTGGGACGAGCGTTTTCATGAGAAACTTAAATTTGACGGCTTCGATCAGGAATTGACCGATAAATTCAAGGATACCAGTTACGAAAACATTACTCGCGTGATCGCACAATATGCAGATGGAATCAACGTTGGTAGTGCTAATTTGAAGCCTGAATTGCGGAAGATCTTTGATGAAGCAAGTTGTTTGAAATTGGATTACATGCCGGAAGAACAACAAGTAAAAGCATTGTCGGAATTTTTTGATAAAGTAATTGAAGAAACGGTACTCATATAATATGTCGAGTTCATACATCGCATCGTGGCGGAAGGTATTCCTACTTTCCGCTACTTTTTTATTAGCACTTTTGCTTGCCACATCGTGCAAGAAGAAAGAGAACACATTGGGACTGAATGGGTTGAATCAAAATGAAATGCTTCAATCTTTTGGGATTGATACATTTTCATTGGTCACATTTACCATCGAAGATGATTCTGTGATTACCAAAGACGCACCAAATGTACTTCTTGGTGTCTACAACGATCCGAAGTTTGGCGTGATGAACGCCTCGTTTTACACACAATTGCGACTTTCCGGAATCAATCCAAATTTTGGTGACGTTTCAAGTATCATAGTTGATTCAATGGTGCTTGGGTTGGAATACACCGGATCGTATGGCGACTTTTCACCACTCACTTTGGAAGTATTCGAGTTAAGTGAACAAATCTCCAGAGATTCTATGTACTATGCTTTCTCTACGCTTACTTATGGATCTCAAAATTTGATCGAACCGGGTTATGAGGTAATTACACCAAAACCTTTTGGTAAAACGATCATAGGTGCTGATACTGTAGATGCTCAAATGCGTATTCATTTGAGAAAAACCTTGGCAGAAACTTTTATTAATGAAGCTGCCAGTGGGACAGCCTTTGTTTCCAACGATGCATTTTTAGAGTACTTCAAAGGAATAATGGTTAGAACCAGTAATCCGAATCCGGCAAGTGGAATGGGAGGAGTTTACTACTTCAACCTGAATGATCCACTTTCGAAGATGACAATTTATTACACTCAGGAAGGGAGTCAGAAAAAATATGATTTCGTGATCAATACTAATTGTGTCGACTTCAACCATGTTGAAATCGACAATTCCGGAAAACCTGTAGCAACCGTTATCAGTGATACGATTAGTGGAATGAAACAGTTCTATGCTCAAGCCTTTAAGAGTCGTGCAGTGGTTCAAATTCCGGGGATTTCATCGATTCCAAAAAAATCAATCATTCACAAAGCAGAATTGTATTTACCTGTCCAATACCAAACCGGAACTAAATATCCACCAGGTTTCGATATCTCTGTTGCGACACGACCAAAGGACAATCCAAATGCTTTGTTAAGTGTTGGGGTCTTGGGGACTTACAACGAATACAATAAATACTACAAGGTAGATCTGAGAAATTATATTCAGACAGTTGTGAGCGGTTTGACGCCAAATAATGAGTTGATTTTTTCACCACGATTTTTCATTACCTCGGCAGACCGGATCATTTTCAATGGTCCAAACACGACCAACAAGGTAAAACCTAAACTAGTCATAACCTATACAGAATATTGATCCTATGTGCGGAATCGTTGCTTACATCGGAAAAAAAGAAGCCTATCCAATTGTATTGAAAGGCTTGAAACGTCTTGAATACCGCGGTTACGACAGTGCCGGTATTGCCTTGTTGAATGAGGGTAAAGTGAACTTGTATAAACGACAAGGAAAAGTTTCCAATCTCGAAGAGTACGCTGCCAACATGGATCTTGGTGGCCATGCCGGTATCGGTCATACACGTTGGGCAACACACGGTGCTCCAAATGATGTGAATGCACACCCGCATCCATCTACTGAAGGAGATCTTGTTTTGATCCACAACGGAATTATAGAAAATTATGATGTCTTGCGCAAGGAGCTAACCAATCATGGTTATGTTTTCCGAAGTGAAACAGATACAGAAGTACTGGTACACCTCATCGATGATATTCGCAAAAATGAGAAAGTAGAACTGGCAGAAGCTGTTCGATTGGCGCTACACAGCGTTGTTGGTGCCTATGCCATTGTGGTGATGTCGAAAGACAAGCCAAATCAATTGGTTGCTGCACGTAAGAGTTCGCCGCTTGTTGTAGGTATTGGTACTGAAAACGATTTTTACCTGGCATCTGACGCCACACCAATAGTAGAATACACTAAGCGCGTAGTCTACCTTGAAGATGAAGAAATTGCTGTAGTGGATCTGGTAGAAGGATTGAAGATCTTTAACATCAAAAACCAAGAAAAAACACCATACATTCAACAGTTAGAGATGCAACTTGAAGCCCTTGAGAAAGGTGGCTACGAGCATTTCATGTTGAAAGAGATCAATGAGCAACCGCGTTCGATCAAGGATTGTTTTCGTGGACGCTTAAACGCTGAAGAAGGTTGGGTTTCTCTAGGAGGGATCAAGGATTATGAGCAAAAAATGATCAATGCTCAGCGCATTATCATGGTTGCTTGTGGTACTTCTTGGCACGCTTGTTTGGTAGGTGAATACTTGTTCGAAGATTTAGCGCGCATCAATGTAGAAGTCGAATACGCAAGTGAATTCCGCTACCGCAACCCAATTATCAATGAAAACGACGTTGTAATCGCAATTTCTCAATCCGGAGAGACCGCAGATACGCTTGCGGCTTTGGAACTCGCTAAATCAAAAGGTGCAACGATACTTGGAATTTGTAATGTAGTTGGATCATCCATCTCGCGTATTACAGACGCCGGATCATACACTCATGCCGGACCAGAAATTGGTGTGGCCTCAACAAAAGCATTCACTGCGCAGGTAACAGTACTTACCCTAATGGCCTTGTCGCTTGCTCACAAAAAAGGCACATTAAGCGAATCGAAATTCCACACGATGCTGGCTGAACTGGAAGCAATTCCGGAAAAAGTAGAGCGCGTATTGAACACAGATCCATTGATCGAAGAGATCGCTGCTAAATATCAAAACGCTTCAAACGCCCTCTACCTTGGGCGGGGAAGTTCATTTCCGGTGGCTCTTGAAGGTGCATTGAAATTGAAGGAGATTTCCTACATTCATGCAGAAGGATACCCGGCAGCTGAAATGAAGCATGGTCCTATCGCTTTGATTGATGAAAACATGCCGGTCTTTGTGATCGCAACACAAGGGACATCTTACGAGAAAGTGGTTTCAAACATTCAAGAGGTTAAAGCGCGTAAAGGACAAATTGTCGCCATCGTTACAGAAGGAGATGAGCACGTACGGGAAATTGCCGATCACGTGATCGAAATTCCGGATACAGATGAACACCTCGTACCGATCCTCGCTACGATTCCGTTGCAGTTGTTATCCTATCACATCGCTGTAATGCGTGGATGCAATGTGGATCAACCGCGTAATCTTGCGAAATCTGTTACGGTAGAATAAGATCCGTACTTTCTTGATCTGTTTTCTACATGCCGTCCAATAGCTTCGTGGCTGAATAGAACTGTTATTGACTCCTGGTAAAAACACTTGTTTTCAATCCGTTTACGTCAAACACTGCAAGGGTTCAACATCCTTGTCTACCGAGCAAAATCCTACCTACCCCCTACTTCTTAAAAATAAAATATACCGCAAACACCAAACAAATCATCCCCGCAAAGTGATTCCATTTGAACGTTTCGTTGCGAAAGAAAATCAGCGAAAAAGCGATAAAAACCAAAAGCGTGATCACTTCTTGAATCACCTTTAGCTCCAATAATGAATAGGGTCCACCATGCCCTTTGAAACCTATTCTATTGGCCGGAACTTGCATGAGGTACTCAAAAAATGCGATCCCCCAACTGATCAAAATAATGGCAAATAGTCCTAATCCGGCTAGGCGCTTGGATTCACTAAATTTCAAATGTCCATACCATGCCAATGTCATGAATATGTTCGACAGGATCAACAAACCAATAGTGTATGCGCCTTTCATTTCTGCAATTTTTGGTGCAAATCTAATGAGTTAACATTATTCTCACGTAAAAATATCCGAGTAGTTATTTGTCCACTTACTTGTGCAGAGCATCTCGAAGCATTATCGGATTTCTGACGATCTAGCCTAAAACAAGTATTAGCGATTCACTTGAAAATCTGAGCGGATTTTCACGAATTGTAGTAATATAAGTCGGACTCATCAATTTATTATTTCTTCAAAAACAAAATACATTAATCTGTGGATAAAGCAAACTAAGTGTTTATCTATTGCTAGTCCAATTGATTTTTGCATGTATCGTGTGAAACTCTGAAAATAATTTTTTGCAGATAACATTTATAAGTTAATTCTATCTTTATTCCATGCAAACGAAGCCTATATCACAAGCGAACTCCGATTTCTTTGAAATGGTTTATGAAGTCGTGAAACACATTCCTAAGGGAAAAGTGACTTCTTATGGTGCGATCGCAAAATACCTTGGAAGTGCGCGTTCGAGTCGCATGGTTGGTTGGGCAATGAATGCGGCACACAAACTACCTGATGTACCCGCTCACCGCGTTGTCAATCGCAATGGTTTACTAAGCGGGAAAATGCACTTTGGCGATCCCGACAGAATGCAAACACTACTCGAATCAGAAGGCATCAAGGTGGTGAATGATCAAATTATTGATTTTGAAAAACACTTTTGGAATCCGGCTACACAATTGACAAGTTGACGTTGACATCGATACAATTTTTCATCGGCGACTGAGTGATCCTGACAGAAGCAGCTTGTACTGAGTTTATCGAAGTATAGCGGATCGTCAGGATTGTATCGAAGCGCACGTGAAAAACCACTCAGTCAACATCAACTTGTCACCACAAAATTCATAATTTTACCACATGATACTCATCACCGGTGGAACCGGGCTTCTAGGAAGTCATTTGTTATTGGAGCTAACGCGAAAAGAGGAACCGATCAAGGCCATGTACCGGTGCGAAGAACGCATTGAACAAGTAAAGAAGCTTTTTCAGTATTATCTTGGTGACATTTGGGAAACAGCGTTTGCAAAAATCGAATGGCACGCAGGTGACATTTTGGACGTACCTCGTTTGGAAAAATTAATGGACGGAGTCGATACTGTTTATCATTCGGCAGCTTTGGTGTCGTTTGTCACACGTGATTTTGACAAATTGATCAAGATCAACCGGGAAGGAACAGCCAATGTTGTCAACGTAGCTCTGCATGCTGGTGTTAAAACTTTAGCGTATGTAAGCTCTACGGCTGCTATTGGAGCAAAGGACGATGAAGTATCTACTGAGGAAACCAAGTGGAAAATATCACCCAAAACCAGTGGTTATTCCATTTCTAAATATTCTGCAGAAAAGGAAGTCTGGCGTGGTGTAGAAGAAGGATTGGATTGTGTGATTGTCAATCCATGTCTGATCTTTGGTCCGGGATCATGGGATGAAAGTTCTCTGACAATCTTCCGAACAGTTGAAAAAGGCTTGCCTTTTTACACCCCAGGCACCAATGCCATTGTCGATGCTCGAGATGTTGCTGAGATTCTTGTTCAGCTGGTAGATTCAGATATTCGTAATGAACGCTTCCTGTGTATCGGAAAGAATATGCCAATCCGTGACATGTTAAGTGAGATTGCCCGACAACTAGGAAAAAAAGAACCGTCAATTCTTACGCCACCATGGCTAATGGGCCTGACTTGGCGTATTTCGGCCATTGTAGCTTTTTTCAGAGGTAAAAAACCAACAGTCACACGTGCCAGTGCGAATTCTGCCTTTGGACGAAAGTGTTACGATTCCTCCAAAGTGAAAAAACGACTCAGTGTGGAGTTCCGATGTTTTGAAGAAACAGTGGCCAATACAATAAGAGGGCGATTAAACTAAACATCTGTGAAACAAGATTGTTGTTAAAGATTGAACAACTTATGGGACAACTAACATCTTTTCTGAAAAGTCACAAAACTAGCGTGCTCATCGCAATTCTCATCTTGTTTTATACAGTGGGAGTTGTTGGCATTTCTCTGCCTGAATACCGCGATTTTTTCTTGAGTTTGTCTTTTTTCAACCTCCTGTTATCCATGCTGATTGTATTGTTGGCAAGGAAACATCGCTTTCAACATTTTATACTTTTTCTCTTTGTATGCTTTCTCGTTGGAATAACGGTTGAAGTGATTGGAACAAAAACCGGTTTACTCTTTGGCAACTACAGTTATGGCGCCAACCTTGGACCTAAAATTTATGGCGTACCTGTTGTAATTGGATTCAATTGGGGAATTTTAGTAGTGAGTAGTGCATCCTTTATTCATCGATTAAAAAATCTACCACTTATAGGGAAAGTCATACTATCTGCTTTACTGATGACGCTATTTGATGTCCTCATGGAACCCATCGCTATTGCTAGCGATTACTGGTCATGGAATGGCCCAATACCGTTCTATAATTATGTTTGTTGGTTTGCAGTATCACTACCACTTCACTATCTTTACTACAAAACAAAATTGGTTGAAATAAACAAAGTCTTCGAAGTGTTGTTTATTATCATGAGTTTGTTTTTTGTAATACTAATGTTGATCTGATATGTTCTTGTTGGGCTCCTTCGTGTTTCTGGTTTCATTCTTCGCAATGGAGTTCATCGCTTGGGCTACACATAAGTATGTAATGCATGGACTGATGTGGTATTTCCATGTTGATCATCACTCGGAGAAGAAAGGTTTTTTTGAAAAAAATGATGTCTTCTTTTTGGTCTTTGCCATTCCTTCATGGCTGTGCATTATGCTTGGAGTAATGTATGAGCAGTACCTTTCGGTATGGATTGGTGCCGGTATCGCTGCTTATGGATTGGCTTACTTCATGGTTCATGAAGTTTACATCCACAGACGATTTAAGTGGTTGGATAACTTGGACAGTCCGTACTTAATGGCCATTCGCAAAGCACACAAGGTCCATCATAAATACCGAGGAAAAGAACATGGTGAATGCTTCGGGATGCTGCTCGTGCCACGAAAATATTACCTTGAAGCCAAAAAAGCCTTCGCTAACAAACAGAAAGCGGCATGAGCTTGTACTTTTGGTTAATGATCGCTTCGATTGCGGGTCCTTTTTTACTCAGTTTTGATAGAAAAGTACATTTCTACACCCACTGGAAAGCACTTTTCCCTGCCTTGTCAATCGTTGCCATTGCTTTTATTGTTTGGGATCAATTTTTCACTCAAGCTGGAATTTGGGGCTTTAATCCGCGTTACCTCTCAGGGATCTATATCATGGACCTTCCATTGGAGGAAGTACTTTTCTTTTTCTTCGTCCCTTACGCCTGCTTGTTCATCTATGAAGTATTGATCGCTTATTTCCCCAATATTGATTTGACGAATATTGGTAAAGGATTGGCCTTCGGAATTACTTTAAGCGGACTTGTTCTAGGCTCAATGCACATGGACAACTGGTACACCTCAAGTGCTTGTATTTTGAGTGCTCTGCTTACAATTGGAATTTTCTTTGTTCAACGCGTAAAATGGTACGGGAGTTTTGCATTTACTTTTTTGGTTTCGCTGATTCCTTTTTTACTCGTCAATGGTGTGCTAACCGGTTCATTTACCCCTGAACCAATTGTTTGGTACAATCCTGAACATATCATGGGGCCACGTATTTTCTCTATTCCTGTCGAGGATGTTTTTTACAATTACTCCATGCTCTTGCCGATCGTGTGGCTGTATGAACGGTGGAGACCTCGATACAATTTTTCATCCGCGACTGAGTGATCCTGACAGAAACAGCTTGTACTGAGTTTATCGAAGTACATCTGAAAAATACTCGGTCTAACGGATACATTGTCAATTAAAAATAAGCGTATTCTTTAAAGCCCAAAATCATAATAAAATTCGTGGCAACATCGCGGGTGATAACGTAGGTTAGCAAATGGCTGCGCTCGTTGTAAAGAATCTCGATCTCAGTGATGTATTGTCCATTGCGGTAATGCTGTTTTTCTTCCAGATTTCCGTTTTCATCGTAGAGGTACAAAAATTCCTCAGAAGCAGTCTCTGAATTGCCTTTGTACGAGCGGATCGCACTGATCAATCCTTTTTCGTTGTACTCGTAACGATGAGTGGTAGTAACCGAAGTCATCATGAGTCGCTCTACACGCTCTGTCAGGTAACCATTTTCATCGTAATAACTAAATTCCTGCTTGTAAGGAAGATCGTAACTGTTGTACCAGGTTTTCTTTTCCTGACGATCATAATTTTCATACCGCATCGTTTCACGGTTGAAAACAGTCAGTTTTGATACCCCTAAACTGTCTGTGTATTCTCGTGCATACAGTTCTTCCACAACTCGGCCTTGCTCATCATATGAAAAGGTATTGACATTTAATCCGCGTGGATCACCCTTTTTGTGAACGATCACACGGTTCTGGTGGTCATACTCATAGCGATTCCATGTTGTATCAGTAGTCCCATCGTCCTTTCGTGTTTCGTATGATTCGATCAAACGACCCAATTTATCAAAATTGTAAACGTAATTGTATTCGGTAGCTCGAAGAATGTCGCCCGGTTTCTTGTACGTAAATTTTCCATTCAGCGTATGAATCTTATTGATCCGGATGAACTCACAATTGAAAAATGGCTTATCCGTAAAGGCACAACCTTCTCGATTGTCAAGCATTTGTGCTTGACTTATACTTCCAAGAATCAGAAAAAAGAAGAGAACAATACTTTTCACAGTACAAAAAACGCGAAAACTATGCCTTTTGTGAAATCATTTAAGAAATGTTATGAAAAGTGCATGTTTGATAAGGGCCGCTGACCTCGGTACAATTGTTACTTTTCCCCCGCCCCACATTCTCCTCTTGAAAACAACTTAAAAATTTCAATCATGGCAGGAGGAAAAGAAACACCAAGACAGAAGATGATCGGGATGATGTATCTTGTGTTGACAGCACTGTTGGCTTTGAATGTTTCAAAAACAATACTCGACGCATTTGTGGCGATCGAAGAAAACATTCAAGTAGCCAACGAAAATGAATACGTTCGTGGAGATGAAAAGTATCAGGCACTAAAAGAAGTGTCGGAGGACAATTCACAAAAAGAGGTTCAGGCAAAAGCGCAGAAATACCTGAAGACGGTCAATGAGATCGATAAGATCACGGCGCAGCGCATCAAACTCATCGATGATCTGAAAATCGAGATTCTCCATGCGATCGGCGAGGATGTGAGCAGCGTTGGGACTGTGGAAAGTATCATCGTGCAAGCGTACAGCGATAAAGATCCTTTACGTCCTACGAAGATGAACTTGATGCATGTGAATGGCAAGGATAAATACGACGAGCCCATGTATATCATGATTGGTCAGGATATCAAGAAACCGAGCGGAAAAGGCATGGATCTGTGGAACAGCTACAATGTTTACCGCAAGGAACTGACGGAATTGGTCGGCGGTTCATGGTTACAGGAAGCAGGTGAGAAAAAATACTTCTTTAAAGCACCTGAAATCAATGCTTTCAAAGACTTTAAGGACCTCAATGCACAGATCGACAAGGCGATTGAAGCTTCGCACGTGAATCCGGACGACAAAGAAGCCATCAAAAAGATCTATAGCGGACTCACCAAAAAAGAATTTTGGGATGTGAATGACGTGAAGGGCGTGCACTGGATCGGGAAAACCTTTGATCATGCTCCAGCTGTTGCTGCTATCGCATCGCTTACTTCAATGCAAAAGGAAATTCTAACAGCCCGTGCCGATGCGATCGCCTTGATCCGTGGGCGAGTTTCCGGTGGTGAATACAGCTTCAACAAGATCATGGCATTGGCTTACGGACCGGAGTTAGTAAATCAGGGAGATGAATTTGAAGTTCAAGTCTTGATGGCTGCTTATGACAGTGATCGTCAGCCGGAGGTAACACTTGAGAACGGCACAGTAAACGAAGTTAAGAACGGAAAAGGAGTGATCCGTATGACGGGATCGGGTTCAGAGATGACACTGAAGGGAAAGATTACGATCAAAAACAAATCCGGCATACCAAAAACCGAAGAGTGGACAAAGACCGTTCGTGTTATGAAGCCTCAAGGAACAGTGTCTTTACCCGAAATGAACAGAATGTACATTGGTTACGACAACTTAGTGGAGGCTGTGGCCTCCGGGTATGACGAGACTGTCCTCACCGCTATAAATGCGGATTTACGCAAAAAGGATGGGAAATGGATAGTAGCTCCGCACAAGGTGAGGCAGTGCTCGTTGGTTGTTTCGGGAAAGAATACAACTACCGGAAAAGTAGTGCGATTAGGGACATATACCTATGATGTTTCACGCTTACCAAAACCTTCGATGTATTGGGGTTCCGCAAAAGAAGATGAAAAGGCAAATTCACGCGAACCGAATCTATTTGCGAAGTACCCACCTGAAATCCCTTTAAAAGCGACGTTCAGGATCAAGGAATGGGAATTGACAATGCCTGGTTTACCGGGAGCACCACCTAAAGGTACCGGTGGACAACTTAACCAGGCAGCTCTGAGCGCTTTGCGCATGGCGCGACCGGGAACCCGTGTTACTTTCTCCTTAAAAGTAATTGACCAAGCCGGAACAGAGTCCCTGAAAAATGCGACCTTCACGATCTGATGAAAAAGAAAAGTAGTAGGAAAAGAAAAAGGGAGCTGATGGGCTCCCTTTGAATATAATTCGAGTTAAAACTAACGAATAACTGTTAACTTTCGTTTTTCAGAATAACCATCTTGTATTAATTCTACATAATAGACACCATTCACTAAGTTTGTTGTTCTTACAAGAGTCGGTTTATTTTTATGCATATCAGAATAAATCAATTCATCGACTAGGGAACCAATTTCACTATATATTTTAATTATTACTGGTTGGTTAAACTTATTACCATTATAATTAAAACTGAAATAGCTGGATGACGGATTTGGATAAAGCTCTCCAAAAATATTGTCGTCTTCTATATTTAAAGTCGAAATTGAAATAACATCTGACGTACTCTTGTTACCATCAAAATCAGTTTGAATTAATCTATAATAGCTTATGGGACTGAAGAAATTAAAATCTCTTAAACTATAATAACGAGAATCATTCGAGGTACCCGCTCCTTGAACATTACCAACAATTGTCCAATCGTGACCATTGAAACTTCTTTCCAATGTGAAAAAGTCATTATTTATTTCACTCGAGGTTATCCAATATAATAGGTTCGATGATTGATTGTGAACTCCTTCAAAAGAAAGAAGAGTAATTGGTAAAGGAACAATTGGAGTACAATCCAGATTTCCTGTACCACCAATTGTCATGTTAATTGTTGGCTGAGGATTACCATTTTGAAAAATATTCAAAATCATGGCATAAGTTTCACCTGCTTGTACTTGCAATGGTGCTACCCATCCATCCCCTTCAGCACCTTCAAAATAGTCTGTAGCACCATTGCCTAATCCTACAGGGTTAGAAGCCGCAGAATAAGAACAACGAATAGGAGATATTCCTGAAGTTGGACAAGGAATCGAATAATCAGTAGTTGGTCCATAAATTGCAAAATCATAATCCTGACCACTTGGACCATCAAATTGTAAAGTAATAGTTCCTGTTTGGTCTGCCTGGAAATAAAACCACTTCGAAGATATTTCACCAGCACTTCCAAAGCATCCACTTGTTTGATTTGTTATATCATTGACACCAGCCGTACCTGCATTTTCTGTTGGATAACCACCACTTGCACATAACCAATAACCACAACCACCTGAACAGTTAGTAGAGGAACAAATAGTGGTATTTGTTCCTGCAGTTGAAGAACAAGTTACTGTTGCATTCCAACCAGTACTCACAATACTATTATTAGAATGAAATGCAAAAGACAAGCAGCCATCAGATGCTGAAGAAGTAATTGTTGATGGAATTGTCGTTCCCGTATATTGACCAATAATTGAAGGTGAATTACCACTCCCATTGAATACAATCAATTGATCACCTGATCCCAAGCTAAAAGATGAAAAGTTAACAGAAACAAACTGACCTGCAGTAGTAGGGCATAAGGTATAGAAAGCAGATGTGTTATTCTGATAATTTCCATTACCACCTGGATCCATAAAAGATAAACTTGATCCACAAGAAATTGTTGTATTTCCTGTAACAATATTGCTAATGGTATTAGAATGTGTAGAGGCGCAAATGTTAAATGAACCAGTATTATCTAGGTAATCCCATACTCTAATATATACCGTTTCACCAGGAGTTCCCGTAACTGTATTGGTAGCAGGAGTAATTGTAGAAGTTGTAAATGCACAACCTGAATGAGATAAGTTTGAACAGCTCGTACCTGAATAAATTGTGATACCAGGATAGAAACTAATTCCTCCAGGTGCATCAACGGCTTGAATTGTAAGAATCCCGGTTGAAGGAATTACAGCAGAAAACCACACATCCTCAGATAAAGATTGACTAAAACTACCACAACCTGGTTCAGGATAAACTTGTGAAATAGAAGCGTTTACATTCGAAAAGGCTGAGTATGTACACGATGTCCCCACTGTTAATGGAATTGCTCCACAAGGATTCTCGTTACAAACTAATGGAACACATATGGTAACATCATCACTTACGCTGGGACAACCAACCTGAGAAAACGTCCAACGAAAAGTGGCACAGGCTCCACTTGCAATTCCAGAAATGCCTGTATTCGGTGAATTCGGTGAAGAAATTGATGCCGAACCTGATACCAATGTCCAAGTTCCAGTCCATCCTACATCAGGAGTATTGCCTGATAGATTGGTTACTCCACAAAGATTAATATCGCTCCCTGCGTTTGGTAAAGTAATACTTGAAGTATATGTGAAAGAAATTCGTCCTGAAGCTCCTGCACCACCTGGGCGAGAAGTACCACCATCCCTTTCGCCACCACCACCTGCGCCTCCAGGAATTGAACCTGACATTCCTGGGCCATTCAAAGAACCCGCTCCGAAGGTATTTGTTGTCCCTCCTCCATTTCCTCCATTTCCTCCAGAAGCACCACCTTGAATACCATTGGTTCCATTCGTAATAGTCCCACCAGAGCTTGTTCCATTTGCTCCAGCAATACCTGCAGCCCCCGAATTTCCAGCACCACCAGTACCACCAGCTGCTGTCATATTTATCAAAGGACCAGAAACAGAAGATTGTCCACCGTTACCTCCAGTTCCACCTGCAGCTGCACCAGCGGTACCAGCACTTCCAATTGTAAAATTTATCACACCGCCGGATGAAACAGAAAATGTATTTGTAACCAACGCGCCACCGCCGCCGCCGCTTCCTCCACTTCCAGAAGAGCTAGATCCTCCTCCTCCTCCTCCTCCTCCTCCCCACACTTGG
>DAISYB010000006.1:0-146696 GCA_036825545.1 Crocinitomicaceae bacterium
AGATGTAGAGGCGACATACATAAAAATCATTTAAGTAATATTGGCATGTATATTAATTCAGAAATTAAAAAAGAGATCTTCGCTAAGCATGGTGGATCAGAAACAAACACTGGTTCTGCTGAGGCACAGATCGCATTGTTCTCTTTCCGTATCAGCAATTTGACTGAGCACTTGAAGAAGAACAGAAAAGATTACGGAACACAGAGAGCTCTTCAGCTTTTGGTAGGTAAAAGAAGAAGTCTTCTTGACTACCTTAAGGCGAAGGACATCGAAAGATACCGTGCTATCGTTAAGGAATTGGGACTACGTCGTTAATTTCAGCGAAAGCAAAATTTTATTGGAGGGGGCATTCGAATTCGTTTCGACTGTCCCTTTTTTGTTTAATAATAATAGACTTTAAGACATTCGGATTTTAAGATTTTAGGACTAAATTTATATGAAGAAGCACAATTTCAGGGAGTTGACAATATGGAAGGATTCGATGAGCTTTGTAAAGAAGGTTTATCTTGTTTCTTCTGTGCTTCCTGCAGATGAGCGCTTTGGATTTATATCCCAGATTAATCGTTCTTCGGTTGCGATTCCTTCGAATAGTGCAGAAGGGTCAGGTAGAACAATAAATAAAGAATTTGTTCGGTTTCTTGAAATTGCTATTTCTTCTTCGTATGAATTGGAAACGCAGTTAATCCTTATTAATGAACTTTTCAATGTCGAGACAACGGATTTAATTGATGATTTAACCACTTTGCAAAACAAAATAGGTGCTTTCATCCGAAAAATCAGAACCGACATCGAAAATAAAAACCAAGTCCTAAAGTCTTAATATCCTAACATCTTAATATCTTCAAAAAAAGCAAATAACAAATATGAATATAGGAATCAGAAAGTCAATCGTCACAGGCGGGAAAGAAATTTCCGTTGAGACCGGGAAATTGGCAAAACAGGCAGATGGGTCTGTAGTAGTTAGAATGGGGGACACGATGTTGTTGGCAACAGTTGTGGCTGCCCCTGAAGCGAAAGAAGGAGTAGATTTCCTTCCTTTAACAGTAGATTATCGTGAAAAGTACGCAGCAGCGGGACGTTTTCCTGGTGGATTCTTCCGCCGTGAAGCGCGTCCGTCTGAAGGAGAAATCCTGATCATGCGTTTGGTGGACCGCGCATTACGTCCATTGTTCCCTGATGATTATCATGCTGAAGTACAGTTGATGATCCAGTTGTTGTCGTATGATGGGGTGAACAATCCGGATGCCTTGTGTGGATTGGCAGCATCTGCAGCGATTGCAGTTTCAAACATTCCGTTCAACGGGCCGATGTCAGAAGTGCGTGTTGCACGTGTAAACGGTCAGTGGGTAATTAATCCTACAATGGAAGAAATGAAGTCGGCTGATGCGGACATGATGATAGCCGGAACAGCCAAAGACGTGAACATGATCGAAGGAGAGTTCAAGGAGATCTCAGAACTGGAAATGGTTGAAGCGATCAAGATCGGTCATGCTGCAATCAAAGAACAGTGCCAGTTCCAGTTGGATCTTGCTGCTGAAATTCCAACGGCAAATCCCAAAAGAGAATACAGTCACGAAGTACACAATGAGGAAGTAAAAGCGAAAGTGTACGAATTGGCGATGGAAAAATGTAAAGAAGTTGCGCGAATGGGCTTAGCAAACAAAGCGAAGCGCACAGAGTTATTCGATGCAATCAAAGCTGAGGTAAAGGCTGCTTACTCGGAAGAGGAATTGGTTGAAGTAGGTGGATTCATTTCTACTTATTTTTCAGAAGTGAAGAAAAAAGCAGTTCGTTGGGTGATGTTGAACGAGAAAAAGCGTTTGGATGGTCGTCAATTTGATGAGATCCGTCCAATCTGGGCTGAAGTAGATTACCTTCCATGTGTTCACGGTTCGGCTGTGTTTACAAGAGGGGAAACGCAATCTATAACAACATTGACGCTAGGAGGTAAGATGGATGAGCAAATGATCGATGGAGCAACGTTCCACGGTTATGAGAAATTCATGTTGCACTACAACTTCCCACCATTCTCAACCGGAGAAGCGAAGCCACTTCGTGGAACTTCACGTCGTGAGATCGGACACGGAAACTTGGCACTTCGTGCATTGAAGCCTGTACTTCCTGAAGATAATGCCTACACAATCCGTCTGGTATCGGATATCCTTGAATCGAATGGGTCGTCTTCAATGGCAACCGTTTGTGCGGGTACATTGGCATTGATGGATGGTGGAGTTCAGATTAAGGCTCCGGTATCAGGTATTGCAATGGGACTTGTGGCAGATGAAGGTAAATTTGCTGTATTGTCTGATATCTTGGGTGATGAAGATCACTTGGGAGATATGGACTTTAAAGTGACGGGTACGGCAGCTGGAATCACAGCTTGTCAGATGGACATCAAAGTGGACGGACTTCCATACGAAGTATTGATTCAGGCATTGGAGCAAGCGAGAGCAGGACGACTTCATATCTTGAACAAGATCGTTGAAACGATTGCAAAACCAAATCCGGATTTCAAGCCACAAACACCTCGTATCGAAGCATTCAATGTGCCAAACGAAATGATTGGTGCGATCATCGGACCTGGAGGAAAGATCATTCAAGGACTTCAAAAAGATACCAACACGACAATTACAATTGAAGAGTTGGAGACAGGTGAAGGCCGTGTACAGATCATGTCTAACAATGGTGATGACATGCGTGAAGCTACACGTAGAATTCGCCAAATTGCATTCCCTCCAACTGTTGAAGAAGGAGCTGAATACGAAGGAAAAGTGAAGTCTGTTAAAGATTTCGGTTGTTTCGTTGAGATTCTTCCTGGTACAGACGGTTTGATCCACATCTCTGAATTCTCTTGGGAGAAAGTAGCGAAGATGGAAGACGTTTGTAAAGAGGGAGATGTCTTGAAATTCAAAGTGGTGGGGAAAGATCCAAAAACGAAGAAGTGGAAACTTTCTCGTAAAGTTCTTTTGCCAAGACCTGAAAGAAAAGAGGAATCAGTACAACAGTAATTAGTTTTCTTTTAATATAAAACGCCGCAGATTTTTTCTGCGGCGTTTTTTTGTTTATTGAGATGAATATTTGTCCAGATTACGGAGGTTGATAATCTGATTTAATCAGATATACAATTAAAAAAACGACTATTCGTTCTTTCTAATCAGTTTCTTAACGATTGACTCATTGTCAACTGTAAGTACAAGGAAATATACACCATTGTCTAATTGCCCTTCATTTGCATTGTTAGTGCTAATTTTTAGGTTGTTGGTACCCGGTGTGATTCGACCTTTTGAAATCATTCTCCCAAAAAGGTCCTTGATCACAAACTCAGCAAATACCTGGCTTGTGATGGAGATCTCATTTGTGAAAGGGTTAGGGTAAATATCAAATTTATTTGTTGGATCTCCCTCTATATCAGAAATACTCAATACGGGTTCGCAAATTGGATTTGTTGTTACCAGTGGAGCAAAAAATGAGACCAGTTGATTTTTACGGTTTGTATAACTGTCATATTGGTGACAACCGTTTCCATTGACAACCTGATCATAGCAGTTTCTTGGTTGAAAACCAAAGTATTCATAAGGGAAAGGTGTTGTGGTAAAATTATCCTGAATTGCATAACCATGTGCGTTGTTGATATTCCAATTTGAAATTTGCTTACTTCCATTGATAATTGGAACATTACCAATTGCGTTGCATCCGTACCCATTGGTAAAACACCAATTCATACCGGAATAAACTTTTCCTGTTTCAAAAGGTACAATCAAGTCGCAAGGCTGATGAAATTGATAAATTGCAGGTTTAGGTTTAGTTGGGTCGTTTAGAGCAAGCAAGTTACTGAACATTCCACCAAAAAAATTTCCTACGCCTTTTATGGTGTATGGAATACTAGTTGGCTCTATAGTTCCTTCGATACTACCTAAATCCGGTCGCGGAATGATTCCACCGGGAAAAGTTTGATTTAAGTTGTGAGGGCAAGAAAAAGTATTGGCATTTGGTAAGGACAGTCCGCTAAGTGCATTACACTGGCTGTATTTCTCTGATTCGACGTCAAGTAAAGCAACCCCCATTGAAATGAAAGCACCTGCACTTTCTCCGGCTACAAAAATGTTTGATGGATCTAGTTTAAAATCTAAATGTCGATTCACCAAAAATCGAAGCGCACCTTTTGCATCTTGAACAGCTCTGTAATATGCACGATACCATTCAGCAGAGTCTGCAGCTACAAAACAAGGGTAATTAGGGAAATTACACTGGTTGAGTCCGTCGTCATTCACAAACCCCAAACGGTAGTTGATTGAGGCAGCAGCATACCCTCTTTTAGCGAAGCTTTTTGCAAGATCGGTAATGGTTGTTTCGCTTTTATCTCCTGCCAAAAAGGATCCGCCATGAATAAATATTACCAGTGGTGTTTTAGAATCTTCGTTTGGACCTTCACAAATAGGTAGATATAAATCCAAATGCAATGGAACTGTAGTACCTAAAAAATTCTCTGCAGAACCATATTCTAAATCAATAATACTGGTGTATTCATAATTCTCAGAAACCCATTGCTGGCTGTGTGATTGCAGCCATATTGTTAAGGAAAATAACAAAAAAATAAAACGATTCATACATAGTGATTTTGAACAAATATAGTTGAATATTCTCATGGAGAATGCGATAGATCAATGCTTAATCCGTAAATTCTATAACGAAGAATTCAAAAAACAAGCTGCTTCATTCATTAAAATAGTTTCCTTACTTTTACAAAAAAAAAGAAATGGCTAGTAAGAAAAGTATTAAAAAAGACGTAAATAATATGGTTTACGACGTTGTTGATGAATGTTTCATGGCAATGATGATGAATGATAAAAATACAGATGCAGCAGAAAAATTGATCGATGAAGCAGCAGAATTTCAGGATTCAATGTTAGAAAAGATCAATCGAGCAAATGGTAAAGCTGACTACAAAGGTATTCGCGCTGAAATGGAGAAAGCAGCAATCAGTTTTGTGACTAAATTGAATGCGTTAGCTTAATTGCGATAGACTTACTTGAAGCGGACATTGTCCGCTTTTTTTATACATTAATGGCCATGGAAAACTGGAAAAACACTATTCTCGGATTTGGACTGTTCTTTTTTGTTCTTGTACTTTTTTTTACCGGCGGAAATTCACTTTTCTGGAATTCAGTTGCATTGGGAGGTTTGATGGTCTTTCTTTGGGTGTTTGAGGTCATTCCAATATATGTTACTGCTCTTTTTCCGCTTGTTTTGGGGATCCCATTGGGAATTCTGGATCAAACTGACCTAGCAAAGGCCTATGGAAATAGCAATGTATATTTGTTTCTAGGTGGATTTATTCTCGCGCTTGCATTGGAGAAATGGAATGTGCATGAACAAATTGCACGTGGAATCATTAAAGTGGTGGGTCGCTCGAAACCGCGAATTATTCTTGGCTTTCTCTTGAGTACCGGTATTTTAAGCATGTGGATCTCAAACACCGCAACAGCCTTGATGATGTTGCCAATGGCGCTTGCTATCATTCATGCTTTACCAAAAGGAGAGAAACACCAAAAGTTTCCTTTATTGCTGTTGCTATCTGTTGCCTATGCGGCAAGCGTTGGAGGAATGGCTACTTTAGTGGGGTCACCGCCAAATATTCAAATGGCGAGTATTCTGGAGCAAAACTACCAGATCGATGTAGATTTCATAGGATGGATGAAGGTTGCTCTGCCAATCAGTTTGTCGATGATCCTGGTCATTTTTGTGTTTTTCTATTTTTTGTTAGGTAAAGAAAGAAAAGGTGAAGATCAGCAAATTGAAATCAAACCTGAACCATGGAATAAAGATCAGTTGCTGATTCTTTCCATTTTTGGAGTTGTTGTTATTTTGTGGTCATTTCGTGAATATTTCAATTTAATGGGATTCAATTACCGTGATGAAGTTCCTGCAATTTTAGGTGCGGTTTTGATGTTTTTAATTCCATCCTCTCATAAAAAACCAATACTGGTTTGGAAGGATACTGAAAAATTGCCTTGGGGAATTCTACTGCTTTTTGGTGGGGGACTGGCCTTGGCGGCCATGTTTGAAAAGAATGGAGTGATCACGGCGATCACCGAATCTTTTGGACAATTCAATGGAATGCCATTTTTCATTCTTCTGATTATCATTGTTTCAGTAGCCATTTTCGCTACTGAAGTGATGTCAAATTTAGCCTTGGTAACTGTTTTGGTTCCGGTCATGGCACAATTTGCTGTCCAATCGGATTATTCGATTTTGCAGTTGTGTTTACCAATTACCTTGGCTTCAAGTTGCGCCTTCATGATGCCGGTTGGTACCCCTCCGAATGCAATCATTTTTTCATCCGGGCAAGTAAAAATCAATCAAATGGTTCAAGTAGGATTTGTGTTGAACATTGTGGGAGTACTTCTTGTTACATTGTTTTCAATGGCTTTTCTTTAATTTCGTAGACCAATTTGAATTATGAAAATCTTATTATCTCCGGCAAAATCGATCGATGTTTCTAAAGTAACTGAAATGTATCCTTCATCTGTTCCAGTTTTTATTCAGGAATCTGAGAAATTGGTACAGAAATTAAAACGGATCAAAGCCAAGAAGTTGGCAGAGATGATGCATATTTCAAAGGATCTTGCCGAGTTGAATGAACAACGCTTTGCCACATGGAAAGTGCCGACACAGCAAACAGATGAAATTGTTCCCAGTGTTTTGGCATTCAGTGGTGAAGTTTATCGTGGACTTGATGCGTTTACATTTGCCCCGGAAGAATTGAATCGCGCTAATGAATCGATTCGCATACTGTCAGGATTGTATGGTATTTTGAAACCCTTGGATTTGATGGTTCCTTACCGCTTGGAAATGGGTACAAAATGGGAGATTACACCGAAAACGAAAAATTTGTATCAATTCTGGGGAAAGAAAATTGCTCAACAGTTGAATAGCGAGTTAACGAATGGCGAAGCAGTCATAAATTTAGCATCAACGGAGTATTTCAAAGCGGTAGATAAAAAAACATTAAAAGCATCAGTGATCACACCCATTTTTAAGGAGTTTAAAAATGGAGATTACAAAGTGGTAATGATGTACGCCAAACACGCTCGTGGAGCAATGGCACGCTATATAATAAAAAACAAACTTTCAAATCCAGAAGAGTTGAAATTGTATGATGTGGATGGTTATTCGTTTGATGCCAACCAGTCCACTGAATCTGAATGGGTTTTTGTTCGGTGATTCTCTGATTATCAATGTTAAAACGTCATGTGTCGTTCCTTTTTCTCATCAAAGATATCGGCAATTGTAACCAAAATACCTGTTTCTTCTACGTTTCCAAACTCCGGATTTACTGCCGTACCAAAGGTTTTCATTGTCGGTGACAAGTTCATGTAAATGTTTACCAATGGCGGAATGAACTCGCCATGCTCTTTGACAGCACTGTTTAATACTTTAAAACCTTCTTTGAAGTCAAGTCCCTCCAGTTGTTTATCGACGGCAGCACGATCATAGTCTTGAATAAGCGGATGGAAAGGTCTCATTAAATTCTCATTATCAGGGAAGTAGTGGTGCATGAAGTGCAGCAAAAAATCTCTGCTTGCTGTATTGTAAGTAGGGTACATGGTTACTTTTCCAAAGAAATAACGGATCTCCGGATTAAAGATTACCAATGCTCCCAATCCATCCCAAATATTATCCAAAGCAAACAATCCTTTGCGCGGATTTACAGTAGGTTGAAAATTCGGTTGCACCCAACTTCTTCCCAATTCAATAGTGTAGGGTAAATATTCATCCACAAACTTCTTTGTGAAATCAAAATAATGTGCAGTAGACAAATGAATTTCTCCTGTTGCCCGATCAATGGCATCAGCACATTTAATGTAGCGGTATCCACCAACAATTTCTTCATCTTCCGGTGACCAAACGATTAATTGCTCGTAGCACAATCTTCCAGTATCGTATTCGTCCAAATCGACACTTTTTCCTGTGCCACCACCTGACGCGCGAAAAGTTACTTCTCTCAAACGTCCGATCTCTTGCAGCGTATTCGGTGCATTATGAATGTTGACAACATAGATTTCATTATCGCCTTTTCGCGTTTTTCTTAAAAAACGATCTTGGTTAAGTTCTTTTTTAAGAATTTCTCTGTCTATAGGTGCAATTATAGCTTCCATAATTTTTTTATTGATTGTCGCCCGCTAATTCGTACACTTTTGTCTTTACCAATTGAGCTAGATCTCTTTCTGAAATTTGGGGCATGTCTTTCATATAAACCGGCTTTCCAATAACAAATCGTATTGTTTTGTTGCGTTGCTTGAACATCTCATCAGAAAGATAAAGCATTTCGATGTTTAATTTAATTCTCAGGAACTTTCGAATACGCGACAACCTGTAGAAAAACGGAGATAATTGTCCGTCAATGAAAACAGGAATTACAGGTTGATCGTATTTTGCAGCGTATGTGACAAACGTTTTCTTCCAATCGAGATCCCTGATTTGACCATTTACTTTTCGACTGACCAATCCTGCGGGAAAAATACAAACTGCTTCATCGGATTCAAATAGTTCCATGATCTGTTGGCGAACCGAAATATCATTTTTACCATGTTTATTTACGCCAACAAATAGATCACTGAGATTGTGTAAGTGCATCAATAGATCATTGACGATGAATTTGATGTCCTTTCGTTGGTCTTTTATGGCTGTAACGAGTGCTATTGCGTCCATGCCGCCTAAGGGATGATTCATAGCGAGGATAGCGGGTCCATTCGTTGGGATGTTCTCCTTTCCAACAAGCTCAATATTGATGTTGAAGTACTGAACAACCTCTTCACAAAATTCTGCGTTTTTCAGTTCGTGATGCTTTTCTAAAAATGCATTGATCTCATCCTGATGCAAAATGCGCTTCAAGTAACGAATGACAAATCCCGGAATCCATTTGGCCAAACGGGGACTTTTACTCGCGATAAGTCGTTGAACATCGATGAATTTCTTCTGTTCCATAAGGCAAAGTTAATTTGAATTGCTGATTGCGTTAATGAATATCAATTGAATTATTCACATTTCACCATGGAATAGTGTAGGGAAAAACTCATTTTCATACCCCTTAATTCGCACAAGTTTGTTTAGATTTGTGCTTAAAATTGGAATACTGTTATGATACAATTGTCTGAGCGTTTGAACGCAATGGAAGAATCGGCAACATTGGCGATGTCGAGAAAAAGTCGTGAATTGAAAGCTGAGGGAAAAGATGTGATCTCTCTGAGTTTAGGTGAACCGGATTTTTTCACTCCACAGTTTATTAAAGACGCGGCTTTGGAGGCAATGAATAACAACTTCACGATGTACACACCTGTACCGGGTTACGATGATTTGCGTGAAGCAATTTGTGAAAAATTTGAACGTGATAATGGACTAAAATATACGAAAGATCAGATTGTCGTTTCGACGGGGGCAAAGCAATCAATTGCAAATGTTGTGTTGAGTTTGATCGGAAATGGAGATGAAGTCATCATACCGGCGCCATATTGGGTTTCTTACCTCGAAATCGTTAAAGTAGCAGAAGGTGTTCCAGTCGTAATTAGTGCTGGAATTGAGAACGACTTCAAAATTACAGGGAAAGAACTGGAGGCGGCAATTACGCCAAGAACCAAATTGATGATCTTTTCAACTCCTTGTAATCCAACCGGTACTGTTTACACGAAAGAGGAATTAAGAGATCTTGCTAATGTGATAAAGAAATATCCGAATTTGGTTGTGATTTGTGATGAGATTTATGAGCACATTAATTTCGCTGGAAAACACGAGAGCTTAGCTCAATTTTCGGACGTTTATGACCAAGTTGTTACCGTAAATGGTATGTCTAAGGCTTGGGCAATGACCGGCTGGAGAATGGGATACATTGGTGCACCGAAGATTATAGCAGATGCGTGTACAAAAATTCAAGGTCAATTTACGTCGGGAACTTGTTCTATTACTCAGAAAGCATCGATTGCAGGTTTAAAGGCTGATCCGTCTGTTTTGAATGACATGATTGCGGCGTTTGATAAGCGACGTCATTTGGTATTGAGAGCCTTGAATGAAATGCCTGGTGTGAAAACCAATATTCCGGTTGGAGCATTCTATGTTTTCCCTGATGTTTCTTCATTCTTCGGTAAATCTTACGGTTCATATAAGATAAACAATGCAGACGATCTTTGTTTGTATTTGCTTTCTGAAGCATTAGTTGGTTTAGTGACAGGTGATGCATTCGGAGATCCAAATTGTATTCGTATTTCGTATGCAGCATCAGAAGAAACCTTGAATAAAGCAATGTCAAGAATCAAGTCTGCACTTGAAAAATTAAGCTAATGGATCTTAAAACGTACTTCGATCAATTCAATTCAAAACGCATTCTCGTAATTGGAGATGTGATGATCGATGCATACATTCGAGGCCGGGTCACGCGTATTAGTCCGGAAGCACCAGTTCCAATTGTGAGTTTGGATCAGCGGGAAGATCGTTTGGGAGGAGCAGGAAATGTGGCACTGAACTTAGCGGCTTTAGGAGCTTCACCCATACTTTGCACAGTGATCGGTAATGACGCACAATCCGATTTACTGCGAAGACTTTTAAAGGACAATGCTATTTCAGGTGAGGGAATCATCGAAAGTAGTTCCCGTAAAACAACAGTGAAGACGCGCGTGATTGGGAACAATCAACAATTGTTGCGCGTTGATTCAGAACAAACGGATCCAATCACTGCTGACGAAGAGAATGAACTGATCAATTCAGCGGCAGCTCTAATTGAATCAGGTGTAGAAGCTGTTATTTTTGAAGATTACAACAAGGGTGTGTTGACACCTCGGGTGATCGAAGCAATTGTAAGCATTGCTAATAAACACAATGTGATCACAGCAGTAGATCCTAAAAAAGAAAACTTTTTTGCCTATCGGAATGTCACCCTGTTCAAGCCTAATTTGAAAGAGTTGAAAGAAGGTTTAGGTGTCAATTTCGATTTTAAGACAGATCGGACAACGTTTGAATCGGCTGTCGCTCTTCTGGAAAGCAAACTGGAAAATACGATCAGCTTCGTTACGCTGTCTGAACATGGCGTTTTTATGTGTGATCGTTCAGAAAAACATTATGTTCCAGCTCATCTCAGAAATATAGCCGATGTAAGTGGGGCAGGTGACACGGTGATTTCCGTTGCAACACTGTGTTTAGTGGTTGGAATGCCGCTTAAATTAGTGGCGGAAATGGCGAATTTATCGGGAGGACTGGTTTGTGAAGTGAGTGGTGTAGTTCCTGTTGATAAGATTCAATTGCTAAAAGAAGCAAACAAATTGAGTAATTAATGGATATTCGGGACCTCAGGGAACGTATCAATCTTTGGATCTATGATTCAAAACCGAAAGTACTGGCAACGCTCAGTATTCTCAACATGATCGTTTCCTTCAGTTCACTTGGAATAATTGTTTATTACTACGGATTTAATCTTACATACGAAGACAAACATTTCGCCTTCAAATTAATTCAAGCCAGCTTTGGGTTTTATATTTTACGTTTTTTGATTAAAGTCTTTTATGACTTTGATCCGATAAATTTTGTCAAGCGCAACTGGTTTGAAGCCAGTGTGATTCTCTTGCTACTGATTGAAGGAATCGCTTATAATATTTTTGGAGGATTATTGATCGAACCATTGGCAAAAGCACTAGGATTTACTGAATTTGCAGATTTCTCAATCATTTTCGTGCAGTTGTATGTGTTCGCTATTCTGATTAACAGCATAGTCAGGCAGCGCAACTTTATTCCTTGGTTGAAAATCCATCCGGGCTGGTTGTTTACGATTAGTATTTCTTTGATGACGATCATTGGGTCTTTCCTATTGATGTTACCCGAAATGACAACAAGTGGTAGTGGTTTATCCTTCATAGATTCCTTGTTTACGTCAATGTCATCGGTAAGTGTTACGGGTTTATCAACCGTTGATATTGCAGGTGATTTTACCTTCAAAGGTCAAGTAGTGATTTTAATTTTAATTAAGCTTGGTGGATTGAATACAATCGCTTTCGGAGCTCTACTTTTGATCGTTGCGAAATTTGGCGTTGGCATTAAGTATCATGAGGTTATTGAAGATTTTCTGAATAAAGATTCAATTCTCAATGCAGGATCAATGTTGGCTAAAATTGTTCTTTGGGCAACCGCTATTGAGGTAATTGGAATGATCCTACTGTTTATTTCGTTCGGAAATCAAGGGATTTTTGCTGATACGGGAACCCGGTTTTTTCAATCTGTGTTTCATGGGGTTTCTGCTTTTAACAATGCAGGATTATCTACTTTTTCAGGGGGCATGATGCATCCAGATGTGATTCATAACGAGTACGCGCATACCATTGTATTGGTAATGTTCTTTTTGGGAGGTTTTGGAATGTTACATGTTTTCGATCTTTTCGAATTCAAACGTCTCCGTGAGCGCATGAAGCACCCATGGAAAACGATTGAGTTTGGAACGAAAATATCACTGTATTTCACAATTGCGCTCTTATTATTGGGAGCCGCCGTATTCTTCATTTTTGAATACAACAATTCATTAGGACATGAGAATCTACTCTCCGATTTATTAGTCTCCCTTTATCAATCGATGACAACCAGAAATGCCGGATTTAATTTGGTAGAAACGGCGTCATTGACTTTGCCCGTACTGATCGTTTTTCTGTTTCTCATGTTTGTAGGAGCATCCTCAGGATCAGCCGGTGGTGGTATCCGAACTTCAACATTTGCCATCATGTGGGCATCGTTGATATCAACCATAAAAGGAAAAAAACATACTGAATTGTTTAAACGAACAATTGCCAATGAAACGGTGTTAAAGGCCTATGCTGTATTTCTTTTCTTTATTATGGGGAATATTTTTGGCGTATTTGCTTTAGCGATAACCGAAGCAGATTTGTTGGCAACCGGACAATTTACATTTATGGATATCGTGTTTGAGCACGTTTCCGCGGCAAGTACTGTAGGTTTGTCGACTGGAATTACAGCAGAATTAAGCGTAGGCGGAAAATATGTTCTGGTGATCGCCATGTTCATTGGTCGTGTGGGAACCTTGACGGTGGCCTACTTGATCGGCAAAAGAGTAATAAGTACAAGTTACAAGTATCCTGAAGGACATACAATGGTCGGTTAATCAGGTAAAATAATAGGAAATGGGAGAAAATAATGTAGTGAAACCTTATGGATCGGATGATCGAACGAAGAAAGAGGAAGTGGCAGAAATGTTCAATAATATCTCCGGTAAGTACGATTTTCTGAATCATTTTTTATCATTGGGAATTGATAAGTTGTGGAGAAAAAAGGCTGTTCGTGAATTAAAGCAAATCCAACCAAAACGAATTTTGGATATAGCGACAGGAACAGGTGATTTTGCCTTGGAGTTACTCAAATTAAGACCTGAACAAGTTATCGGGTTGGATATATCTTCCGGAATGTTGGAAGTGGGCAGGGAAAAAATGAAAAAACGAAAGGTAGATCATGTCGTTGAAATGGTATTAGGCGACTCTGAGAATATACCGTACGAAGAAGGTCATTTTGATGCTTTAACAGTGGCTTTTGGTGTACGTAATTTTGAGAATCTTGAGAAGGGACTTTCAGAGATGTTGCGTGTTTTACGTCCTGGAGGAAAAGCTGTTATATTGGAATTTTCAAAACCAAAACGATTTCCTGTGAAGCAAGTTTTTGGGTTTTATTCAAAATACATTATTCCATTCTTAGGGAAACACATCTCGAAGGATAAGAAAGCATATGCCTATTTACCTGAATCAGTAGCGGCTTTTCCTGAGGGGGAAGATTTTGTAAATATTTTGAATAAAGTGGGTTATAAAGAGGTGAAAGCGACACCTGTTTCAGGTGGAATTGCGACGATTTATACCGGAATTAAGAAGTAATGAAAAGCTCAGCGCTTCAATATAAGTTCATTTTTAGCGTTTGTATAAACATGCGTTGCATAATCATTGGGATTCTTATTCTGTTCAGTACAAAGGTTTTTGCTCAAGTAGAGAAGCCTTGGAACTACAAACGATTTGATGAGCGCCTGCTTCATTTCGGGTTCATGCTGGGTTTCAACACATCTGATTTTACCTATTACCCCGTTATCAATGCATACGAACAGTATGGACTAAAATCATTAACCTCATCTTCAACACCGGGTGGTCAAGTAGGTATTATTTCCACACTTAAATTGGGAACACCGGTTGTTCGATTGCGTTTTGTTCCTACCTTATCCTTTCAGGAGCGCGTTTTGAAATATACTTTCGAAGATCCCGATCCGGCAGTAACTAAGGATATTTTCAACGAGGAGCGAATCAATTCAACTAATCTTGATTTCCCATTGATGTTTCAATTCAGAACTTTGCGTTTGAACAACTTTGCGAGTTATGTGCTTGTTGGAGGACAATATACAATTGACCTCCAATCTCAGGAAAGTGCGTCGCAAAGTTTTACTGATCCATTCATAAAGATCAAGAAACACGATATTCAAGGTCAAGTTGGAGGTGGTATTGAGTTTTTTGCACCATATTTTAAGTTTGGCATTGAGCTGAAGTACTCACATGGCTTTATGAATAGTTTGGTTCAGGACAACACGTATATCTCTAGACCGATTGACAGGCTGTACAACAAAGTATGGTGGATCTCTTTTATCTTTGAAGGATAATGAAAGAGACTGTTGTATTTCAGGTTAGTCCGGAACAGGCTAAGGACAATGATTATTTACGGAGGCGCATTCAAACGGAATTGGGTATTGAAAATGATCAGTTTAGCTTTCAATGGCGCAAACGAAGTATAGATGCTCGAAAAGCTACGATTAAAGTAAATTGCAGCTTTGAAGTTTTTATTGGGGAGGAGCCTACCCTTGAAGAGGTGTTCTTTCCGAAGAATGTTGCGGATGCTACCGCTGTTGCAATTATTGGTGCGGGTCCCGCGGGTCTCTATGCTGCATTGCGGGCACTAGAATTAGGATTGAAACCGGTTATTTTTGAGCGTGGAAAAGATGTCCGTTCAAGGAGGCGAGATTTAGCCAAGTTGAACAAAGAAAGTATTGTGGATCCTGAATCGAATTATTGTTTTGGTGAAGGTGGAGCAGGAACGTATTCTGATGGAAAGTTATACACTCGGTCAAAGAAAAGAGGTGATGTTTTGCGCGCTATGCAGTGGTTGGTTCATTTTGGAGCCGATCAAGATATTTTAGTCGATGCCCATCCTCATATAGGTACAAATAAATTGCCGCGATTGATTGAGAATATCCGAGAAGAGATTAAAAATCGAGGAGGTGAAATTCATTTTCAATCCAAGCTGACTGATTTGGAAATTTCGAATGCAAAACTGAAAAGATTGCAGATCAATGGAACGGATTGGCATACGTTTGATCACATGATTTTGGCGACTGGTCACTCTGCTCGTGATATTTTTGAGTTACTCTACAAACATAAGATTAGAATTGAAGCGAAAGCTTTTGCCTTAGGTGTGCGAATTGAGCATACTCAAGAATTGATTGATAAAATTCAGTATCACGGACGCTTAAATGATGAATTTCTACCACCGGCTTCTTATTCGCTTGTCGAACAAGTTGATGGGAGAGGGGTGTATTCTTTTTGTATGTGTCCGGGAGGGATCATTGCCCCTTGTGCTACTTCACCAGGTGAGGTGGTAACCAATGGATGGTCACCATCAAAAAGAAATAATCCATATTCCAATTCGGGAATTGTAGTGAGTGTGGGACCAGAAGATTTTCCGGGAAAAGAAAATGATCCTTTTGTATGCTTGAATTTCCAACGATCTGTGGAGCAGGCCTGTTGGGAAGCAGCAGGATCAACACAGAAAGTACCGGCACAACGAATGATTGATTTTGTGGAAGGGAAGAAATCAAGTGATTTTCCAAGATCATCTTATCAACCGGGAATCGTTAGTGTTGATTTAAATAAAGTTCTTCCTCCACTGATTGCAAAGCGTTTACGAAAAGCTTTCATTGCATTCGGAAAAAAAATGAGAGGATATTGTACCAATGATGCAGTACTTCACGCACCTGAATCCAGAACATCATCACCCATTTCAATTCCACGCGATCCAGATACATGTCAACATAGCGAAGTGGCAGGAATTTATCCGTGTGGTGAAGGGGCGGGGTATGCCGGTGGAATCATCTCTGCTGCGATAGATGGAATGAAATGTATGGATGCAGTTTATTCTAGCTTGAAACAAAACACATTATAAGATCAACTTCGATGCGTACTTGTGCCATACTTTTTTTTCTAGGATTACAAATAACTGTTGTTTCGGCACAAACGGATTACAGTGATAGTTCGAATTGGGCTGTTCGACCGGGAGCATATCCAAAAGGATTGCATGAATTGATAATTGATCAGCCACCAGAAGGTATTGATGTTTTCTATGTTTATCCGACACTGTTGTTGAATGAAAATGATCAACGCTGGAACATGGACCTTGGTGATGAAAAACATAAAGAAACAGTCCTTTCAAGAGCTGTTCATTTTCAGGCAAGTGCATGGGCGAATGCAGGAACATTGTATGTACCATTCTATCGTCAGGCTCATATTAGATCGTATTACAATTTAGAAAATGGTGGAAGAGAGGCACTGCTATTGGCGTACAGTGACGTAAAGGCTGCATTTCAGTATTACCTTGAGCATCACAATAGGGGCAGAGGAATTATACTTGCCGGTCATAGTCAAGGTTCAACGCATTTATCACTTTTATTGAAAGAATTTTTTGATGGCAAAGAACTCCAGAATCAATTGGTTGCGGCCTATCTCCCGGGTATCGGCCTGAGTCGCAATGAGTTTCAGTCGATTCCTTTGTTGACTGAAGAAAAGGCCATTGGTGGATTTGTCACATGGAATACATTCAAAAGGAAATTTGATGAAAAGCAATACAAATGGTATAAAGGTAAAGCGGTTGTAAATCCGGTTACCTGGGATAGTACGGTAGTAGCCAAACGTTCGATGCATAAGGGATTTTTATTTTCAAACGGTAAACTTTACAAGCAGTCATTTAACACGCATTTGGACAATGGCGTTATTTGGATTTCAACACCACATTTCCCTTACCGTTACCTTGCAATTACAATGCGTAATTACCATATGGGTGATGTCAACCTCTTTTGGGAGGACATACGCTTGAATGCAAGGAAACGCGCATTTGTGTATATCGAAAATAAGCAATAAAGTATTTATCTTTCAATTACCACTTTGGTGAAGTACTCATTGCTTTCAGAAACAATTTTAAGCAGATAAATACCATTGCTTATTGAGCGAAGGTCTATTGTATTTTCCTTTCCAGTTGTAATTAATTTCCCTTTAGCGTCAAATAAAAAGAATGTTTCAAATTCTGATTGTGAGATGGTAATATAATCTTTTGCCGGATTAGGGTAAACGACTAGTGACGTTAAATAGCTGTCGTTTAGTGAAAGTGTATTGATGAATACCGAATCCACCAATTGGCATCCGTGTGCATCCGTAATTGTAGCATAATACCATCCATTCGTCAGGTACACGGCTAATGTGCCAGTTTGTGAATTTGGATCACTCCACTCAATGTCATAAGGAGCAGTTCCACCATTCACAGAAATAGTTGCCATTCCATCTAAGGTGTTAGGTCCACTTTCAATTGATGGCTCAATAGAGCTTTCCAATTCTGAAGGATCTGTAAGTGTGAAAGATTCAATTTCGGTAAAACAACCATTTTCATCTTCTACAAAAACTTCGTAATATCCTGGTGATAGATTATTGTATTCTTGTTCAGAACTGCCTACTTCATTTACAAAAAATGTATAGTTTGGAGTACCACCAGTGGCGTTAAGATTGAGAGATCCATCATTGGATCCATTGCACGATATTGGATTTATGAGGGAAGTAAGTTCAAGTATTCCTGGCTCAGTAATCGTGAAAGATAATGTTTGAACACATGGTCTGTTGTCTGTTACTTCCACTTCGTAATCACCAGGTTCCAGGTCAACTATAGAAGAGGTTGTTTCTCCTGTTGACCAAACAAAGCTGGCTGAAAACTCAGCAGGTGTAATTACAGATATACTTCCGTTAGCAGCGTTTGCACAAAGAACATTGTCTACAATAGTTTCAGTTACAACAGCCAACGGAATCGCTATGAATACTGAGTCCTGAACAATGCATCCATTAGGATGGGTAATTGTCACGACATTGTAACCCGCACTGGCTTGTGTGTTTGATGCTAAGTTGATTCCACTGTCCCATTGGAAAACACACGTGTTAAACATACATGGGCAACCCGTTGAGCTCACAGTGACCATTCCATTATTTCCGTCAGGGCAAGTTGGTGAAACAATACCTCCAAAACTCAGAATGTATGGGTCTTGTAAATTTGCTGTGTAATCTTCATAACAGCCAAGAGCATTCGTAACCCTTACCGTATATGTGCCTGCGCTTAAACCCGAGATAGAAGGGCTAACTTCGCTTGTTGACCATAAATAAGTGTGAGGCCCATTTGCTCCGTTCACAAATGGAGTGAGAACACCATCACTAGCAAAATTACAACTAGGCTGTGTGATGTTTCCTCCTGTAATGACACTTCCTGCTCCACAATTTACAGGTTCATAATTGTATATCCCATCCGAATTTGTTCCGATGTAACTACCCCAAGCGATTCCTGAATTGGGGATAATTGAGTTGGTCTCATAACGATGAACATAAATGCCTTTCCAACCCATTGGATTCAAACTGTCTTTCTTAACAACATAGATGATATCGAGAAGACCATTGTTGTCAATGTCCGTAATTAATGGAGTTGAACCAATATTAACACCTGCTTGATTTTCATGAATTTGATTGATTTCATCATTTTGAAAATCAATACTGAGGAGTTTGTGATGGAAATACCCCGTTTCAAAATAATTTACAGATACAATTACTTCATCACGTCCATCATTATTTAAATCCACTGCATTTGCAGATGCGAAATGGATAGATCCTAAACTATCCATAAATTGAATACTGCCGTCAGCTCCATTAATCATTACTTGATAAAAATCATTGTAACTGGTGAGTGTACCTTTAAAAAGAACGGCAAAAACATCCGGAATATGATCTCCACCATAGAAATTACCAATGACAGCCTCTGCACTTGATTCCGTACCGGGAACATAGGTACTCCAAACAGTAGTTAAAGTTGAACCATTCACTTTATTAATCGTTCCTCCGAATCCTTGAATAATAATATCGTATCCCGGACCAGTAGATGAAGTATGAACGGCTGCAGGAGCGATAAAACCGCGCGTTGGATGTGTTGCAAGTTGTACAGAGTTTTCTAATGTATTATTCAGAAGATCTGTTAATGGTACGACATAAAAAGATCCACCAAGGGATTCCCCTCCAGTTCCATATAACACCCATAAATTACCATCTCCTTGCAAATCAATAACTAAAGGGGAACAGTAAGTCTCGTTGCTGTCAGGAACAACAGCCATAGAAATCAGATCACCCGTTAAAGCGCTAACTATCATAAGATGTCCGGGAGGTCGGTTTGTCTCCCACAACGGCAAACTGTGGTCGCCTCCATTGGCCAAAAGCAAATCAGGGATTAGATCACCATCCGCATCCGGGATAAATTGAGCAGAATAGAAATTCCACAGTCCATCATCAGAGGGATCGCCGCCATCAGTGTAATACTCCCAGATCAACTCACCATTGGATCCGTTAATGGCATAAAGTTGAGCATCTCGTCCACCAAGAAATACATCCGGAATATTATCACCATTGATATCCTGAAAAATAGCACTTGTGAAAATTTCATTTGGAGCCGAACGTTTCCAGAGCAATGAACCATCAACCCCATCAAAAGCCATGATTCCGTTGTTTGAAAATTCTCCGTCTGTTCCACCGCCAATGACGATATCAAGAATACCATCACCATTTAAATCCGCGCATCGAGGAGAGGAAAGGGTAGGGATTGAATCCGTGAAGTTTTGCCAAACCAAGTTTTGAGCGTTGTAGCCGTTTGCCAAACCAAGGAAAAAACAGATGTTCAGAGTAAGTAATAGTTTATTCATTTCAGTGAATTTCAATAATCACCCGAAAAATACAAAAAATAAAACAGATCGATACTTGAATTTATAGAACAAAAAAAAGTCGCTGTGAGGCGACTTTCTATATTCTATTAAGTTGTGTTATTGTTTGTTGTAAATAGCAATACAAGAACCTGAACCACCAATAAATGGTGTTGTGTTCTCATACGTATAGTTTACTTGAAATTGTGTACCTGTAGCATTCATTGTTCCAGTACCTGAAAGGATTACATCTCCAACTGTAATGTTTACTATTTGTTCAGGAATTGTAATTGTTGAACCATTGATCGTTGCAGTAACAGTGCCGCCAACAAGCTGAAAGAAATTCTCGATGTTCAAGCCATTTTCACCATTTGCAGTAATTGTAGGTGTTCCGCTAATTGGGAATTGGGTAGAGCTACAATCCGAAATGGCATTCCAACTTACCAGCCAATTGTCTTGACCGATTACAACGTTCACTGTACGTGTCGCAGTTGTTGTACCATTGTCATTGGTTGCGGTGTATGTAACAGTGTACGTACCGGTTTGTTCTGTGTTTACATTTGATGTATTGGCAATAACTGAAACAGCAGAACCATCTTTGTTTTTTGCAGTTGCACCCGCATCGTTATAGGTAGATCCAAGAGTTATCGTAACTGTTGAGGAACCATTAAGCGTGATAATTGGCTTGTACAAACAAGTTTCGTTGTCTTTTTTTGCTTCAGTATTATAGTTTACCGCTGAAGCGTCCATACAGCCTTTCTTTTTACACGCACCTAATGTTAAGGAAGAGGCTACAAAAAGTAAAATAAGTCCTTTTTTCATAGTAGATTTTGTTTTTGACCTTGCAAATATGTCCAAAGTAACGAACATTAACAAGTATTGGTTGGCAATTAAAAGGAACGTCGTCTAAATTCTGAAGTGATTATACCGGCGGCAACAGAAACATTCAAAGACTCTGCCGCACCAAATGAAGGAATGTGAATTCGATCTGTCACAAATGATTCATTTTCTTTTCTTATTCCTTTTCCTTCATTACCCAGTAATATAATTCCTTCCTCACTTAAGCTTTCTTGATAGATGGAATTACCGTCAAGGTATGCGCCGTATATTCTTCCACTGTAGGACTTGAAAATAGTATCAAGGTTATGATAAGAAACTTGCACTCGGAGTATCGCTCCCATGCTAGCCTGAACTACCTTGGGATTGTAGCAGTCTACCGTGTCATGCGAACAAATAATTTCTTGAATACCAAACCAATCTGCAATACGCATAATCGTCCCTAGATTACCGGGGTCTTGAATGCCATCCAAAGCCAAAACTAGTCCTTTTAGATTTGCTTTTTGTGAATCGGTCATCTTAAGAACTGCTACCAGTTTGTTTGGTGTTTTAAGTGTAGAAATTTGGTTCAGTTGTTTTTCTGTGCACCAATACTGCTCACAACTTAAATGACTACCGGGATTCTTGTATTTCTCCAAAAACAACAGGGTGTGAATCTGATCCGGAATCAATTTAATGGCTTCAAGAACCATTTTCTCTCCTTCTAAAAGATACAAACCTTCATTTTCTCTTCCTTTTTTAGCGTGAAGAGTTCGAATCCATTTCATCTTATTAATTGAAAGTTCTCTCAACATCCTATTTTATTACCTTTGTTCATCTTGAATTGGTTCAAACTTACATATATTCTGTCAATCGTTCTTCTTGCATATTCATGCAGGCAAACGAAATATGTGCCTCAAAGTAAGTACTTATTGAAGAAGAACAATGTTACTGTAACAGGCGGAAAGGTTTCGATTGATGAAGTAAATGATATTATTCGTCAAAAACCAAATTTTAAAATTTTAGGTTTTAAATCAAAACTGATTGTTTACAATTTATTTGATTCAACGTCCATTGCTGAGAAAAGAGGACGAAAAAATGAGAAGTTGAGAATTAAAAATCGAAAGAAGAAAGTTAAGGAAGAACGTATCAATGATAAAAGAATTGCAAAGGCAAAGCAGAAAAACCGGAATTATTACACCAAGAAAATTATTCCTCTAAAAGATTCGATTAATCCAAAACTGTTTGCACGTGAGTGGCTGAAGTATAAGTACGGAGAAACACCTGTAGTTTTTGATAGTATTCCTTATGAAAAGTCCTTAGAACAATTATCACTATTTCTAAAAAAGAAAGGGTATTACTATTCTGAGGTAAGTGGCAATGTTAATTATAAAAAGAATCGTAAGGCCGTTGTCAACTATACGATTGAGACCGGTGATGTTTATCGGATTGACTCCATATACGTTGTGACAACAAATCATCAGGTGAGAAATGAATACACGAAATACATCAGAAAACAAGGTGGCAATCCACTATTGAATGCCAATTTCGATATGGATTTATTGGATGATCAAAGATCTCGAATTGCACGCCACATGAGGGATAATGCGCTTTATGGATTTAGTAGTTCACACATCACTTTTGTAGCTGATACGAATAGAGCGACAATGACAGTTACTTTGGGAGTAGAGTTTTCTGATCGCTTGATTCGACACGATGTTTTTAGAGATTCATTAATTCCTGTGCGACACCGAACAACTTTTGTACGAGAAGTATATTTTCATTTATCGGATACAACACAATTTGATGGCAACTTCAAAAAGACCGTTGAAGATTTGGGATTGACTCTCATGGAACAACAATTCATGAGGACTTTGGATACGTTACATTATCGCGTTATAAAAGCTGAGCGATCAGACTCATTGGACATTAAGCGTTTTGCTACGTTTTATTACAATGGAAAACCTCCAATAGATCCAGGATTACTGGAATTGCAAAATTATCTCGAGAAACAGAACTATTACAAAGAGTATTACTTAGAAAGAAGTTACACCAGACTTTTACAATTGGGTTTGTTCCAGGTGATTAAGCCTGAAATTGTGGAGATTCCTGGTACGAATATGATTGATGTTCATTACTATTTAGTTCCGGCAAAAAAACAAAGTTTCGGTTTTGAACCTCGATTTACCAACTCAAATGGTTTTTTGGGTGTTCAATCATCAGTGAATTATACGAATAAGAATCTGTTTGGAGGAGGTGAGCGATTCACCTTTTCCATTGGCGGTGGTTTTGAGTCACAGCCACCTGTCTTCGATGAAACAATAGATGGTGATAAGAATGAAAACGTAGGAAGAAGCTTTAATACGTTTGAAATAGGTCCGAGTATTAAGTTCGATATCCCTGGTTTATTCCCAACAAAAGTTACGTTGTTATCTAAAAGGAAGAGGCCAAGAACAGTTATTTCAGGAGCATTTAATTATCAAAACAGAGCAGATTTCACACGCCAAGTGTATCAAATGAACTATTTGTGGCGTTTTTATGGGGAGAAAACACAAGTTTTTCAGGCTGGGCTTCCTTTTGCTTCGATTATAAAGTTCGTCAGTATAGATAAAAGCTCTGCTTTTGAGGAACGATTGAGTCAGTTAGAAGATTTGTTTTTGATCAACGCATATAGCAATCAGTTTATCTGGCAAGATTGGAAATTAACTTATGAGTATAATAATAAGGACAGGGATAACAAGAAGAACAGGAACCTATTTTATATGAACTCAACATTCGATCCGGCAGGTAACCTGTTGAGTCTCTTTAAAAATTATCAAGACACGACTGAATATGGACAACGCACTATTTTTGGAGTCGGTTATGCACAATTTCTAAGATTGGATAATGATTTAAATTTTTCTCAGCCACTAAAGAAAAAGACGAGTTTACATGTACGTTTACTAGCTGGAGGAGGAATTCCTTATGGAAACACTACAACTACACTTCCGTATGACTATTCATTCTTTGCCGGTGGGGCCAATGATAACAGAGGTTGGAGAGCGCGGCAATTGGGTCCGGGTGCATATAAATACTATTTAGACACCAATCGTCTTGGAACTCAAATTGGAGACATTCGAATTGGCGGTTCTGCAGAACTTCGTTTTTCTCTGGGAGGTGCACTGAGGGGGGCTTTGTTCTTTGATGCAGGTAACGTTTGGACCTTGAATGAGGATATTAATCGCCCTGGAAGTAAATTCACTTCGAATTGGTATCGGGAAATCGCTTTGTCAGGAGGAGTTGGAATTCGTTACGATTTAGAGTTCTTCATCGTTCGACTCGATTTAGGAATCCCAATCACAAATCCATCCTTACCGGATGGTGCACGTTGGATTTTTCAACCCAGACAAGCGTACTATGATGAAGGAATTGCTGTTTTTGGGCCTGATAAATACATGAGCAAGATGCCAAAACCGTTTACCCCTCAAATTCACTTCGGTATAGGTTATCCGTTCTAATAACCTATATTCATCAACGCTTCAGCTCCTTTTCGTAGATCTCGATCCAGTCACTTGGTGTCATTTTGCGCATCAATTCACCGATTAGATCGTAAGGAATAAACTCAGTTTTTTTGAAGCGAACACAACTCTTGCCCATATCTAATTTTCGATCAGAGTGTTTAGGATATTCTTTAACAAACCATTCCAACAATTCTGGATTCGCATACAAGCCCATGTGGTAAAACGAAATGGCATTTTTTTGAGAAGCGTAACCCACAAAAGGAAGTGGTTGCTTGGGGTCGCAATGATAACCTGGAGGATAAATGGAGTGAGGGACATCCCAACCTGGCATCCCATATCCCATACCTTCTTCAAATCCGGCTGGAATGTTCATAGCGATAACATCACGTAATTTACGAACTCCTTCTTTTCGGTCTTCTGAGAGTTCGTTAAGGTATTGCTCAGGAGTTAAAGCTTTGCTTTGCATAGGGTATTTATATTTAAAAAACAATTATACAAAAAAAGGATGTCAAATTTGACATCCTTTTTAGTAGCGAGACCGGGAGTTGAACCCGGGACCTCAGGGTTATGAATCCTGCGCTCTAACCATCTGAGCTATCTCGCCAAATACCTATCGCTCTGGTTAGCGGCTGCAAATATAATAGGACTTTTTCATTTTAGCCAATAATCGATCAAAAAAGCTGCTCTTCCTTGCTTATTTTTTTCGAAATGTTTGATTAATAATTAGATAATACAGCGGGGGTGAGTACTTAAATCTTTTTCAATTCCGCTTTAACGAATTCAGCCAGATCTTTCAAGTATTCTTCAGAAAAATCAAATGAAATTCCTGCGGTTTTGTAGATCTCAGGAATACTTCTGGTGTAACCAAGTGATAAGGCATTTTTATATGCCTGTATCGCATTGTCCTGATTCTCTATGGCATTTTTCCAAACTCCTAAGGCACCAAGTTGCGCAATGGCGTATTCAATGTAATAAAAAGGCACCTCAAATAAGTGCAATTGACGCTGCCAACCAGTGGCGAAAATATCTTCGAATCCCGTCCAGTCAGTCAGTCCGCTGCCATAAGCTTTAGCTAATTCACCCCATTTAGCATGTCGTTCTTCGATAGAGTGAGTAGGATGCTCATAGATCCAGTGTTGGTACTCATCAATTTGCGCTATCCACGGTAAGATCTTGAGTATGCTCTCTAATTGTTCTCTTTTCGCTCTTTTCAAATCTTCCGTATCGGTATAAAACTCATTCCAAAAAGGCATCGTGAGTAACTCCATCGACATCGAAGCCAATTCAGCAACTTCCGATGGTAAGCTTTTGTATGCGGTTAATTCAAGATCACGGCTTAAAAAAGAGTGCACTGCATGACCGCCTTCGTGTACCATTGTTACTACGTCACGTTGCGCACCAACTGAATTCATAAAAATAAAAGGAACACCAATCTCATATAGCGGGTAGTTGTAGCCGCCCGGAGCTTTTCCGGCTTTCGAATCTAGATCAAGATGTCCCATTGCTTTCATTGTAAGTAAACAATCTGAAAAATAAGGATCTAGTTTCTTGAACATATTCACTGTTCCCTCTAACAGACGATCTCCACCTTCGAACGGCTTTAAGGGAGCCCTGCCATCAGGATCCACATCAAGGTCCCATGGTTTAAACTTCGATTTTCCAAGTTTTGTCAATTTCTCACGTTGAATTTCTTTGACGATAGGAACAATTTGTTCACGAATGGCTTTATGGAATTCAAAGCAATCTTCCTTTGTGTAATCGAAACGACCAAGTGCTTTAAATTTATAATCACGGAAATTGGCAAAACCTGCATTCAAAGCCAATTGGTGACGCTTTGCTATTAAATCACTGTACAATTGATCAAGTTTCTCAACATCTTCTCGTCTTCTGTTACTGATTTTTTCAAAGATTTCTTTTCGCAGATTTTCATCTGTTTCTTTTAAGAGGAGTGAAGCCTTTTGCATAGTGATGACCTCACCTTTGTGCTCTATGGTCTGAGCAGCACTAATAGCGCCATATTGTTGGGCCAATTCACTTAGCTCTGCATCGAGAGCTATATTCTCCTCTCTAAAGAGCTCTAAGGCAGTTTGTACAGACCTGAAAAAAATGTGTTTTTCCTGAATTGGTGTGTTGGGATCAAAGAACTCAGATGCAGCTAATTTCTTATTTAGAAGATCATCATATGGAGCCAGTTCAGGCTGAATCTTAGTAATAAAAAAAGTGTAGGAGTTGGTTAGTACTTCATCACGTGTGTCGATCGTCATTCGAATATACCTCCAGGCAGCATCTTCTTCCAAAACGGCTTCAAGTTCACTTCTGTCTGCAAGCCATTTGTCAAATACCGAACGATCTGAAATGTCTCTTGATAACAAATCTTCAAAATAAGGTTTGATTACCTCCCATGCGTCGATGACCAGGTTTTCATCAACAAATTGCCTCTTTTTTCGTTCTAATTTCATGTGTCATTCATTCAAAAAAAAAGCCGGTTAAACCGACTTTTAAATTTTATTTCCCTCTGCTTGATCCTGTTTTGACCGCAGTAGTTTTCTTTGGTGCTGCAGGTTTCGCTGCTTTTGCTGCTTTTGGCGTTTCTACCTTTGGTTTGGCAGTAGTTGTTTTTTTCGGTTTGTCAGACTTGACAGTTTTTTCGGACTTGTCTTCTGCTTTATCTTCAGTTTTTGCTTTTGCCTTTTTTTCTTCTTCCACTTTCAGATTGCCTGATTTGTGCAGAAGGTTATACCATTGGAAGATCTTCTTAACATCGGAAGGGTAAACACGCTCCTGATCAAAATTTGGAAGAATCTCCAACAAGTAATTGAACAGATTGTCATAATTCTCTTTGTGAGAAGGACATTCTTTACCGGCTTCTTTTTTGTGAATAGAAATAAAAACTTCCTTCAAAGCCTGATCTTCATCATATGTATAGATGCTAATGTCCTCCAAGGCTGAAATACGATCCGTTGCATAAGCTGGAATGCGCTTCCCATCCATCAGCGATTCAACAATGATGTTATTTTTTCCTTGAGCGATTACTTTAAATAGTCCCGGTTTTCCCGAAATTGCAATAATACCTGATAGATCCATTCGATTAATTTTGTCCAAAAATATAAATTCTTTGTGAACGCTTTACATTCGTGCGATTTTTAACCACGTCTTTTGATTGTTTTGTTCCAATGATAAATGGTAAATACCTTTTGGTAAATGTCCAATAGAATAGGAGGTATTATCTTTTTTTATCGCCAAAACCTCCTTTCCGGCAGCATCGTAAAGCCGTATTGTTGACTCAGCAAGCTCTTTGGATATATTGAAAAGATCAGCAGTTGGATTGGGGTAAACAAAATTCGTTTCAGCTGTTAACTCGTTTATTCCGGCACTTACCTCAAAAGGAGGGGTTTCTGATCTACAACCATCATCACTAATGCAATAGCAAGTGTAGGTACCGTATGGTGGTTCAATTAAGAGTGTTTGATCTGTTGCTCCGGGAATATCCACGCCGTTCAAGGTCCATTGATAGGACGTAAATGAAAGCGTTGCTAGAACATTTCCCACTTGTAAAATAGGCAAGATAGGAAGGACTTCAAGTTGAACGATCTGATGCGTATCGGTAACCGTTTTACAACCTCTAGTATCGTAAGCATAGGCTACATAATTACCTCCATTTTCTGCCAAAAGTGGATTGCCCTGTTCACCGTTTGACCATTCAACGTGATCTATTTGTACAACTGAATTTACTGTTAATGGAATTGGTTCTCCACATTTTTCATCAGGACCTGAGATAGCTGCTTGAAACATGGTTCCCATCAAAAGTTCGTAAGCATTCGGCTTGCCATAACCATAAGCGTTATTAGGCAGTGGTCCTGTATAAACATCACCTGATGATGTGTTGATTAAATCATTTTTAAATTGCGAATAATTCGCTTTCGGACAACTTTCAAGATACAAAGCTGCTAATCCGGCAACAAGAGGTGAAGCCATAGATGTTCCACCATTACGTGCATGCCAACCGTTGATATCGATCATTGAATTATAAGAAGGATTGGAGAGAAGCCAAAGTGGAGCAGATGTGAGCGAAACATCTCCGCTTGCACTTACATCTGGTTTTATAATACCATGTCGATTTGGTCCTTTGCTGGAATTTGGACTTAGCTTTCTGACTGGTGTACTTTCTGCGGGAGTATAGTAGGTGAGGTTTTTTGTCATGTGTCCGACCCTGTTTCGCGTGTTTCCTACGGAAATAACTTTTTCAGAACAATTCCATGAAGAGACAATTGTTTGCAAGGTATCCGGCATGTGGTAAAAGGCTATTGGAGGGTATTCGGCAACAGTCGGTATCGTTGTCACAAAATTGTTTAAGCCCATCCATGCACCACTCCACATATCGTATTTACCTGATCCCTTCGTTTTAAAGCTATAATAATAACTGGTAGAATCGATTTGACTAAATAAAACTTGCATCCTTAAGTTTTCACCAATGATATTTCTGTAGATCTCAACGCGAGCTAAAGGAGTATTGTTAACTGTATAAACAGTATCGATAATGGTTGTTCCGATTTCATTCAAGACTTGTCTAAATTCGGTTGTGCCTCTTTTGCTATAAAAAGGTGCCGGACGATTTGCGCCAAAAGCATATTCAAAGGTTGCGTCAGTTAGATCAGTCCATAATTCGAAATAAATTTTGTTTGCTCCAAATGTAGCAGAGCCACTGGGGTTGTTTAATAACCATACGAAAGAAGTGTCGCTGGTGATATTACCTGTGACATGATATTTTCCTTGAGCCCCTGAGTTTCCTGCAGCACAGACTACAACACGACCTGGTTTAGCGTCTAACATGGCTTCAATCGCTTCGGAAGCAGGATCGTTTCCATCATGACTTCCCAAATACGTCCCAACACTAAGATTGACAACTGCTGGCATACCTAGTGTGTCTGCAACTTTGAAAATGTAATCACAGGCATCCGCAATTGTCATGGTCCAGTTGGGAAGTCCAAAATTCGATTCGACAACAATAATACTTGATTTTGGTGCGATACCTTTATTGGTGTTGTTTGCACGACCATTACCCGACCCCATTCCTGTTACAGTAGTTCCATGTGCTGTTCCACTTTCAGTGCTTATGCATTCACCGGAATTGATTTGATTGTTGTTCCAAACGATTCCATATCCATATGGTGATGAGGGACCTCCGGACGAAAGTGTTTGATCCCAATAGCGTAAAACTCGTGTACTACCATCTTCATTTTTAAAATCGGGATGATTGAAATCCAATCCTTGATCCACGTAGCCGATTATTACGCCTTGACCAGTATATGCACCATCTAGCCCTCCAGTACCATTGTGAACAGGATTCACATTGAATAATAAGCGTGCTGAATCTGCAAGCGCCACAGGAATAGCATTTTCAAAGTAAAAATCAGTGATTCTTTCTCTTTGTATCAATGCTTCAATTTGATTGGCTGTAGCAGTAATGTAAATCCAGTTTCGGGTGGTGTATTTCATTTTAATGCCTTCAGCGATCAGTCCTTCTATGTTTCGTTGGTTATAAGGAATGGCAAAAGCTGTTGCCAAATCACCGACTTTTTCTTTGGTTTCATCAAAGTAAAAATGTGATTGAGTGAATGCTGAATGCGTGAAAAATAATATGGTACAAACCAAAAAAATCTTATTCATAGTCATTGCCATTTATAGTCAATATTAACCTTAAGACGTAAAAATAAACCAGAAGGATAAAAAAGAAAATTGAATTCTTTTATTTTTCTAATTTAGTGACTCTTAATATTTATTTACACATATTGCATGAAAAAGAATTTCATAAAACTCGGAATAGTAGTATTAACCATTGGATTTTCATTTACTCTTTTTGGTCAGGATAATAAACAAATTCTCAATTGGTACAATGGCAAGAAACCGGGAATGGAAACGGAGAAGGCCTATAAAATGTTGAAGAAAAGGAGTTCATCAACAGTCGTTGTAGCTGTTATTGATTCAGGGATTGATATTGAGCATGAGGATTTACAGGGGAAGATTTGGATCAACAAGAAAGAAATTCCTGGAAATGGGATAGACGATGATGGAAATGGGTACATAGATGATGTTTACGGATGGAATTTCTTGGGTAATTCGAAAGGAGAAAACCTGAATGAGGCTAACTTAGAAAAAACCAGAATTTATCGGAAGTTAAGTTCTAAATATGAAAAGATAGATCCGGAAACGCTTTCTGCGGAAGAAAGAGCGGAATACAAAATGTACCTTGAAGTAAAGGAAGATGTAGATGCAGAATTGGAAATGTACGCATCTGTGATGTCTCAGTTAGACATGTTGCCGATGTTGATTCAACAGATCCCAACAATGGTTGCCATGCAAATAGGGAAAACAGATTATACGAAGAAAGATTTGGAGAAGTGGAAGCCGAAGGATGATCAAGGTATTCAATTGAAAAGGTTTGCGATGGCTATTTTGAATGGTGAAGTAACTCCTGAAGTCGTAGAAGAGCAAAAGAAACAAGTGGCTGAACGGGTTGATTATCACTTGAATGTCAATTATCTGGATCGTGAGTTAATTGGGGATAATGAAGATGATTTTACGGATGTAAAATATGGAAATCCGGATGTGGAAGGTCCGGATGCTTTGCATGGAACTCATGTGGGTGGAATTATTGGTGCTATACGTGGAAATAATAAAGGTGGAGATGGTGTAGCTGAAAATGTATTGTTAATGTCATTACGCGCCGTTCCAAATGGAGATGAATTTGATAAAGATATTGCATTAGCCGTTCGCTATGCTGTGGATAATGGAGCTCAAGTGATCAATATGTCTTTTGGAAAAGGTTATTCTCCACATCAAAAAGAAGTGTATGAAGCATTCAGATATGCTGATTCGAAAGGTGTGTTGTTGGTACATGCGGCTGGTAATGATGCGTCGAATGTGGATACAACAAAGAATTATCCAACTTCTATGTATGATTTTCAAACGGAGCCTTTTAAGCATTATTTGACTATTGGAGCTTCGACTCGATTTGGAAAAAATTCACTTGCTGCTGGATTTTCAAATTATGGTCAAACGAAAGTAGATGTTTTTGCTCCTGGTTTTGAGATTTACAATACAGTACCTCAAAGTGACTACATGAAGTTGCAAGGTACATCTATGGCTGCACCAATGGTGTCAGGAGTGGCGGCGATGTTAAAGTCCTACTTTCCGACCTTGACAATGGAAGAGATAAAAAAGATCATGTTGGATTCAGCTGTATCCTACAAAGGAAAAAAACATCAAAAACCCGGCTCTGAAGATTTGGTTGATTTTGCTACTCTATCTGTTACAGGTTCTGTGATCAATGTGAAGAATGCTGTAAAACTCTGCTTGAAGCTTGAAAAAGAGAAAATGGCGAAATAAGCAATTAAAGAATGATAGGGCTGTCTGTTATAGATGGCCCTTTTTATTTCACACATTTTCCTATATGACAACCTTAATCCCATTTTTAGTATGAGACTACATTTATTTATTCTGTTTGTTTTGGTTTACAGTTTTGAATCCTATTCTCAACAATCTGAGTTGGATGTCCTTTTAGATCATTGGCATTTAGCCGCTGCAAATGCTGATTTTGAAAGTTATTTTGGTTTTATGTCGGATGACTTTGTTTTTCTGGGTACAGCACCGGGTGAACGTTGGGGAAAAGCAGAATTTGCAGCTTTTTCAAAACCTTATTTTGATCAGGGTAAAGCGTGGGATTTTAAAGCATCCAATCGCCAATGGAATTTTTCTTCGAATGGAAAAGTCGCTTGGTTTGATGAAGATCTTGATACCTGGATGCGTGGATGTCGCGGGACAGGTGTTTTAGTGAAGAAAAAAGGAAAGTGGATGATCAGTCACTATAACCTGACTGTTCTGATCGAAAATGAAAAGATTAAGGAGTTTATTGAACTCCGTGATCAGAAATAAGAAAAGGGCTGTTTCAATTGAAGCAGCCCTTTTATTTTGTCATTTTATCTTAGTTGTTTCCTTTGGCGTGATCAGCGAGGAACTGCTGTAAACCGATGTCCGTTAATGGATGTTTTGCTAAGGCCTTGATGGCACTTAAAGGACCTGTCATAACATCGGAACCAATTTCAGCACAATTGATGATGTGCATAGGATGACGCACTGATGCAGCTAGAATTTCTGTGTCAAATGTATAGTTGTTGTAGATCAATCTAATTTGAGCGATAAGATCCAGTCCATTTGTTGACACATCATCTAATCTTCCTAAAAATGGAGATATGTAACTTGCTCCTGCCTTTGCAGCAAGTAGGGCTTGACCAGCAGAGAAGATCAAGGTGCAATTCGTTTTAATTCCCTTTGAAGAAAAGTATTTGATGGCTTTAATTCCTTCGGGTATCATTGGGATTTTTACAACGATATTTTTGTGCAAAGCAGCCAATCGCTCTCCTTCGCGCACCATTCCTTCGAAATCAGTTGAGATCACTTCAGCACTGACCGGACCGTCAACGATATTGCAAATGGCCACATAGTGATCTAGTATATTTTGTTCACCCGTGATTCCCTCTTTTGCCATGAGTGAAGGGTTGGTAGTTACTCCGTCAAGAATCCCCATGTCATTGGCTTCCTTGATTTCATTAAGATTTGCTGTATCGATAAAGAATTTCATTGTTAAGTTTTTTGTCAAAATTAAGCTTGTAAGGTGGTCTGTACAAGCCCTGGATAATCGATTTATTCATGTTTTTTAAACAATTTGATTTCATCGATCCGGCCAAATAAAATTAAAAAGGGGCTATCCAATATGTGAGAGCCCCTTTTAATAGTGATATTTCATTAAATGAAATCAGATATTCTCAATGATCATGGCTGATGCACCACCACCACCATTACAAATTCCGGCACCTCCGAATTTTGCATTATTTTGTTTAAGTACGTTGATTAATGTCACGATGATCCTAGATCCTGAATTACCAAGCGGGTGACCCAAAGCAACAGCTCCACCATTCACGTCAACCTTCGAAGGATCCAAGCCCAAAAGTTTCATGTTAGCCAATCCCACAACAGAAAAAGCTTGGTTCAATTCCCAAAAATGAATATCTGTTGTTTGCATCCCTGCTTTTTCCAAAGCTTTACCTACAGCCTTTGTTGGTGCAGTTGTAAACCACTCAGGAGCATGAGCAGCATCTGCATAACTAACAATTTTTGCGAGTGGTTTCAATCCATGTTTTTCAACCGCCTCCTTAGATGCCAATACGAGTGCTGATGCGCCATCATTAATCGTTGAAGCATTTGCGGCAGTAATTGTTCCTTCTTTGTCAAAGGCTGGACGTAGAGAAGGGATCTTGTCAAGGAATACATTTTTGTATTCCTCATCCTCGGCAAAAAGTACAGGATCGCCTTTGCGTTGTGGGACTGAAACCGGAACTATTTCAGTATTGAATTTCCCGGCTTTCCATGCTTCAGTAGCTCTAGTGTAAGAGGTGATTGCAAAATTGTCCTGATCTTCACGACTAAAGTTATATTCCTTTGCACAAAGTTCCGCACAATTTCCCATTGGAACCTTTCCATATGCATCCAATAGCCCGTCTTTTGTAATTCCGTCAAGCATCGTAATGTTGCCGAATTTTGTCCCGTTTCTTCCATCCAGATAATGAGGTGTTTGTGACATACTTTCCATACCGCCAACAACAACCACCTCATTGTCACCTGCCATAATCGTTTGAGCTCCCAACATGATGGCTTTCATTCCGGATGCACATACTTTGTTGACAGTTGTACACGGTACATTCTGTCCAAGCCCTGCTCCAAGTGCAGCTTGTCTTGCCGGAGCCTGACCAACACCCGCTTGCAGAACATTACCCATAAATACCTCATCCACAATGTCAGCTGAGATATTGCCCTTTTCCAAAGCCCCTTTGATTGCAGTTGATCCAAGTTGCGTTGCAGAAACGCTGGATAATGAACCCATGAATGATCCCATTGGAGTTCTTGCGGCTGCAACAATGTATACTTCTTTTGCCATTTTTTTGTCTTTTGTTTTGAAGCACGAAGTTAGCAAATTTCAAGGGATGAGAATTTGATTTTTAATAGCTAGTTTCAAAATATTCGAACATACATCTATTTTAACGATCTTTGAGGGCAAAATTTAAAGGATTATGAAATACCGTTTACTCTATGCCTTCATTTGCTTTTCTTTCGTTTTAAATGCGCAAGAGGATGAAGTGAATGTAACTGATACGACTGTTGTAGCTGATACCGTAAAGCCTGAACCAAAGTATTGGAAAATGAAGGCGCTTTACACCTTGAATGGAACTCAAACCTCTTTTGTGAACTGGAATGCAGGTGGACGAAACAATATTTCTGCAATTGCAGGTATAATAGCCAACGCTTATTACAAAAAGGACAGAATTAGTTGGACGAACGATTTAAGTGTGGCCTTAGGAGGACTTTATTATACAGATAAAGAAGCAACTAATCCAATGCAAAAGACAGACGACCGAATTGACGTAGCTACTAATTTTGGTTATAAGATCAAAAAACATGTTTTTGTGTCTACAGTTGGAGGTTTTAGAACTCAAATGCTGGATGGTTTTAGTTTTCCTAATGATTCTGTGCGTGTTTCTACATTCATGGCACCGGCTTACGTGAGTTTTGCAATTGGAATTGACTTTATTAAAGACGAAAATTTCTCTGTGTTTACCTCTCCATTAGCTTCGAAAATGACGATTGTGAATGATCAAGTGTTGTCTAATGCCGGTGCCTTTGGTGTGACACCAGCAGTTTATGACGGTTTGGGTAATGTTTTAACTGCAGGTAAGCGTTTTCGAGGTGAGTTTGGAGCGTATATCAAGGTGAAATACAATAAATCACTGATGAAAAATGTGGATTTGAAATCCAAATTGGAGCTGTTTAGCAATTACGTTGAAAATCCACAAAATATTGACGTCAATGCCGAGGCCTTGTTTAATTTTAAAATCAATGCTTCACTTGCTGCATCTATCCAGTGGACACTAATTTATGACGATGATATCGATATTCGTGATGCAAAAGGCAACGTTGGTCCAAGAACCCAATTCAAATCTGTAATGGGCATCGGGATTACCTACAAAATGGAGAATTAATCTTTTAATTTAAACGATATTCAGTAGTTTTAAGTTTTTAAAAATAAAATGCGATTCGCAGCGGATATTTCGATATGGTGGTTGTTGCCTTGGTTGGTCTTGGCTGTTATGGCTGGTATCTGGTTTTACCGCAATGTTTCTTGGGTGGAACAACTATCAAACCCTTGGAAATGGGTACTTAGAAGTTTACGCTCATTATCCATTTTTTTTCTTGGTCTATTGCTTTTGGGATTAATACTTGAAAGTGTACGTTACAGAGAAGAGAAGCCAATATTGATCACAATGATTGATAATTCTTCTTCCATGCGCAATTACAAAGACTCAACTCGTCTTGTAAAGCAAATAAATTCATGGAGACAAGCATTGAAAAATCGTTTTTCCGGAGATTTTGAATTAGTCGAGATAGGTGTCGGTTCTGAAGTGATCTATGGGAATGAATTTGATTTTAAAGATGTAAAAACAAACATTTCAGCTGGATTTGAACGCGTATTTGAAGATTACTACAATCGGAATGTTGGCGGAATTGTATTGATTTCTGATGGAAATTACAATGACGGCCCCAATCCTGTTTATGCAGCAGAGAAAATTAGTTTGACACCTGTTTTCTCATTGATGGTAGGAGATACCATTAAAAAGAGAGATCATTACATCAAGAATATTGCTGCAAATGATGTAGCTTTTTATCGGAATAAGTTTCCTGTAGAAGTAGATATCGAAGCTCAGCGTTTTGGTAAAGAAGAGGCAGTTGTAAGTATATTACGTGACGGAAAGGTGTTGGCTTCCCAAACGGTCAAATACAGTGGAGCCAATCAGGATTTTCAACATGTGAGCTTTTTGTTGGATGCTGATCGCATTGGATATCAATCCTATGTTGTTCAAGTTTCTGATGCGCGAAATGAATACAATTATTCGAACAATCGACGTAGTTTTTATGTCGAAGTGATTGATTCCAGAAGCAAGGTTTTACTTTTGGCAGGAGCGCCTCACCCCGATATTTCGGCTGTTAAGCAAGAATTGGAAAAAGATGAAAATCTGGAAGTTAAGTCCTTTCAATTGAACAATTGGGATAGAGATTTGAAAAAGGTGGATCTGATTATTGTCCACGAACCGGGGTTCAATATGGATGCTCAGGTTTTACGAAACTTGGTGGACTCTAAAATTCCAATTTGGTTCTTTATCGGACCAAATTCCAATTCACAGACTGTTCAGTCCTTAGGTTTGGGGATTCAGCCTTCTGGTCAAAAACAACTGGATGAAAGTCAAGCTGCTTTAAATGATGGCTTCACACAATTTGAGATTTCGGAAGATTTGAAACGTTCGTTGGATTATTTCCCGCCCCTAAAAACTAAGTTTGGAGAGTTGAAAGTTTCCGGAGCAGATGTTTTGGCCTTTCAGCGAGTAGGACCGGTTCGAAAGAAAGAACCTTTAATCTTTTTTCTAAAACGAAATAATGTCAAGTATGGTGTTGTGTATGGAGAAGGGGTTTGGAAGTGGCGTTTAAGTGAGTTTGCGCGTACCGGTGAACAAAAAGGCTTTACTGAATTGATAACAAAATCAAGTCAATACCTTCTTGTTAAACAGAATACTTCTTCATTGCGAGTTACTTTACCAAAACGTTTTACCAAGAATGAAGAAATAAATGTCAATGCTTCATTCTATAATGAATCCATGGAACCAATAACAAAACCTCAAATTGCATTTTCTATAAAAGATGAGCAGGGAAAGGTTTCCAAGTACCAATTTGGTGTAAGTGGTAATATGTATCGATTATCAGCAGGTACTTTGATTCCGGGGAAATACGAATGGACAGCCAGTACAACTTATGATGGAAAGAAGCATTCGAAAAATGGCGTATTCATCGTCGAGGATGTTAATCCGGAAGCGTATGCCAATTCGGCGAATCCGACAGTGCTAAGTCAACTTGCTGATGCAACGAACGGAAAGTACTTTCCAATTTCTCAACAAGATAAACTACTTGACCTCTTGTCAAAACGCGATGATATCACAACGATTTCATACCGTGAGGCCAGTTTTGATGGCTTGATCGACTACAAATGGATCTTTTTCTTTCTCCTCCTTTGTGTTGGTGGGGAATGGTTTCTAAGGCGTTATTTAGGAGCGTATTAAAGGACTCGGAAAGTAGTTTAATCCTCTATCACGCTTAAATTAGCAAAACGCAACAATACTGTTTTCGCTCCATGATGAGGGAAAAATATGGTCGCCTTTTTATCTGCGCCATCTCCTTCGAGTTTCGTCACCTTTCCCTTTCCAAATCGATCATGCATTACATTGTAACCCACTTTAATATCGGATGAACCTGAGCCGGAATTCTTCGGTCTACTTTGTTCAATTGGTTTAAATGAAGGTGGAGCACTATAGCGTTTGTTCAATCCGCCTGTGAATCCGGGATCATTCATGGATCGGCCACTCAGTGAACGACCGGCTCCTCTTTGAGGTGTTTCAAAGTCCAAAAATTGGCGGTCGATTTCATCAATGAATCGACTTGGTTCACTCGTAACAAGCTGTCCCCAATTGAATCGTGAAGCGGCATAGGAGAGGGTACAAGTATCCATAGCTCGAGTAAGGGCCACATAGAATAAACGTCTTTCTTCTTCCAACTCACTGCGAGTATGAAGCGCCATTTGTGAAGGGAATAAATTCTCCTCTAAGCCAACCAGAAATACATGAGGAAATTCCAATCCTTTGCTGGAGTGTATGGTCATTAGCGTAACATGATTTTTGTCTTCACCTTTCTCATCATCAGCATCGGTAAGCAATGCTACATCCAACATGAATTCGTCAAGTGTTTTAGCTGACTCGCCATCCTCAGATACAGTGAATTCTTTGAGTCCGGCAAGCAATTCTTCAATGTTTTGATAACGCTCTACTTCCTCAGGACCTTTGTCCTTTTCGTTGTAGAGTTCTTTAAGGATTCCGGAGGATTTTGCTATCGTTTGGCCGAGGTCGTAGGCGTTCATTTTGGTCAATTGTGCTGAGAAACTATTGATCATTGTAGTGAACTCATACAATTTAGTTTTGGTTCCGCTGTTCAAAGCTACCGGATAACGCTGAAGATCTGTTATGACATCCCACATACTTACATTATACGTTGTCGCTGCAATGATAATATTCTCAATCGAGGTTTTACCAATTCCACGTTTTGGGTAATTAATCACGCGTTTCAGCGCTTCCTCATCATTGTGATTAGTTGTTAAACGGAAATAGGAGAGCAGGTCTTTGATCTCTTTTCGTTGGTAGAATGATATCCCACCATAGATCTTGTAGGGAATGTTCAGTTTGCGTAAAGCTTCCTCAAATGAACGCGATTGTTTATTGGTTCTGTAGAGAATTGCGAAATCATTGTAGCTACTTGCCCCGCCATGTTTCAGGTCAAAGATTTTGTTGGCAACGATCTTTCCTTCTTCATTGTCTGTGAGTGTGCGAATGACCTTGATCGTATTTCCTTCATTGTTATCGGTCCATACATTTTTCTTGATCTGGTCTTGATTGCGTGCAATCACACTATTCGCAGCTTCCACAATGTTTTTAGTACTGCGGTAATTCTGCTCAAGCTTGTACAATTTGAAATCGGGGTAATCTTTCCTGAAATTCAAAATATTCTGAATGTTTGCCCCTCGGAATGAATAGATACTTTGTGCATCATCACCAACCACACAAATATTCTCATAAACGGCAGCAAGTTTTTTAACAATCAGGTATTGGGCATAGTTGGTATCCTGATACTCATCAACCAATATGTACTTGAATTTTTGCTGATAAAAGTGCAGAACATCAGGAAAATCACGCATCAACACGTTGGTTTGGTACAATAAGTCATCAAAATCCATGGCACCTGCTTTAAAACAGCGTTGCGCATAGGTTTTATAGATTCTTGCTAATTCCGGACGACGTGATTGATTGTCTTCCAGTATGATCTCCGGGTTTTGTTCGTAAGCTTCAGGTGAGATCAAGTTGTTTTTAGCTGAAGAAATTCGCCCAAGAACCATGCTGGGTTTGTAAGCCTTGTCATCCAGATTAAATTCTTTGATGATGTCCTTCAATAAACTTTTTGAATCTTGCGTATCGTAAATCGTGAAATTAGTAGGGTAACCCAAACGATCGGCATTGAAGCGAAGAATCCGTGAAAAAACAGAGTGAAAAGTCCCCATGGTAATATTCTTCGATTCAGAAGGACCAACGATCTTCCCGATTCGTTCTGACATTTCACGAGCTGCTTTGTTCGTAAAGGTCAAGGCTAGAATGTTGAATGGATCAACACCCATTTCAATCATGTGCGCGATTCGAAACGTTAAAACACGGGTTTTTCCTGATCCTGCTCCCGCAATGACCATAACCGGACCTTCAATACACTCTACAGCCTCACGTTGACAGGGATTCAGTTCGTCAAGATAACTCATGAAAGAATTTTGTTTGTTGTTGTTTTATGCTTAAAAATGATGTTTTGAGCATTTTTCAAAGGTAGCGAAAATCATGTGAGTGAAGTAATCCATTGTATACATTTTAGTTTGAGAAATTCCTCATGTTAAATTATCATTCAAATCCCTTTTTCTTAACTTTGTCGCCACATTAAAAGAAAAAGTATGAGTCATACAATCAAACCTGGTGTTGCAACAGGTGACGAGGTTCAAGCGATTTTTAGGTATGCAAAGGAGAAAGGCTTTGCACTTCCGGCTGTAAATGTTACCAGTTCATGTACAGTAAACGCTGTGCTTGAGGCCGCCGCAAAAGTTAATTCTCCTGTGATCATTCAATTCTCCAATGGTGGAGCTTTGTACAATGCTGGTAAAGGATTGTCTAACGAGAATGAAAGAGCAGCAATTGCAGGTGGAGTGGCCGGTGCAAAGCACATTCACGAACTGGCTGAATTGTATGGTGCAACAGTGATTCTGCATACCGATCATTGCGCTAAGAAATTGTTGCCGTGGATTGATGGTTTGTTGGATGCTTCTGAAAAACATTTTGCAGAAACAGGAAAACCTTTGTACAGTTCACATATGATCGATCTTTCCGAAGAGCCGATTGAGGAGAATATAGAGATTTGTAAGCAGTACCTGACTCGCATGAGTAAAATGGGTATGACACTGGAAATCGAGCTTGGCATTACAGGTGGAGAAGAGGATGGAGTAGACAACTCAGATGTAGACAGTTCAAAATTGTATACTCAGCCGGAGGAAGTGGCATACGCTTACGAAGAATTGAAGAAAATTTCGGATAAGTTTACAATTGCTGCTGCTTTCGGTAATGTACATGGTGTTTATAAGCCTGGAAACGTGAAGTTGCAGCCGATCATTTTAAAGAATTCTCAAGAATACATCCAGAATAAATTCAACACGGGATCAAATCCTGTGGATTTTGTTTTTCACGGTGGATCTGGTTCTACTTTAGAGGAAATACGTGAGGCGATTGGCTATGGTGTGATCAAAATGAATATTGATACCGATCTGCAATTTGCATTTACCGAAGGTGTTCGCGATTACATGATCTCAAAAATTGATTACCTGAGAACTCAGATCGGAAACCCGGAAGGAGAGGATAAGCCGAATAAGAAATACTATGATCCAAGAAAATGGATGCGTGAAGGTGAGCTAACATTCATCAACCGTCTTGTTCAAGCATTTGAGGATTTAAATAACGTGAATACATTGTAAATTGTGCATTGTCAATTATAAATTGTCAATTGTAAATTATAAAATATGGGTTGGTTTAAAAGAGATAAAGAAGGTATTACCACATCAACATCTGACAAGAAGGAAACTCCTGAAGGATTGTGGTCGAAATGTTCGAATTGTAAAACACTTTTTACAGCAGAAGACATTGCAAAGAATGCATACGTTTGTGACCGTTGTTCGCATCATGAACGCATCGGTTCAGAGCAGTATTTCGAAATCTTGTTTGATGGTGGAAAGTACAAGGAGTTGGATGTGAAATTGACTTCTGGAGATCCACTTCAGTTTGAAGACACGAAGAAGTATACAGATCGTATTAAAGCTACGCAAAAGAATACGGGATTGTCAGATGCGATTAGAACTGCTGAAGGTAAAGTGGATGGACATTCGTTTGTAGTTGCTGCAATGGATTTTTCGTTCATTGGTGGTTCAATGGGTTCTGTTATGGGGGAGAAAATTGCACGTGCTATCGATCACGCCATTAAGATCAAAGCACCCTTCATGATTATCTCCAAGTCAGGTGGTGCTCGCATGATGGAAGCAGGATTTTCACTCATGCAAATGGCAAAAGTATCAGGTAAATTGGGACAATTGGCAGAGCATAAATTACCGTATATTTCTTTTTTAACTGATCCAACAACTGGGGGAGTTACAGCTTCATTTGCCATGCTTGGAGATATTAACATTGCAGAACCGGATGCTTTAATTGGATTTGCTGGTCCACGCGTTGTAAAAGAAACCATCGGTCGTGATTTGCCGGAAGGATTCCAAACTTCTGAATTTGTCTTAGAACACGGATTCTTGGATTATATTGTAGATCGCACCAAATTGAAAGAGACAATTTCCTTGTCCTTAAAAATGTTCAGATCTTAATTGAAAATAGCATAAAGGAAAAGGTCATTTCGAAAGAAGTGGCCTTTTTTAATTATCATTCGGATTCAAAGGGAACTTAGAAATCGTTTTGAAGCGACTTCCTTGTTTCTCCAGGCAGAATTTCCAAAATTCATCATTACTTGTATTTAGAATCTCTGAGGAGGTAATATTGGTTGTTACAATCCATGAGTTTTCTTTCAGTTCATCTTTCAACTGACCTTTAGACCAGCCGGAATAACCGAGAAAAAAGCGTACCTTGCTTTTTGCATCCTCTTCGTTTTTAAGAATTTCCCGTAGCTGTTCGAAGTCTCCACCAAAATACAAGTCTCCTGAGATCAAGGTAGAGCCATTGATTTGATCACCAAATGTATGGATGTAGAATAAGTGTTCAGTTTCAACCGGACCTCCAACACTTATTCTGGCTTTGATATCCGGAAAATTCGCATCGATATCATGAAGGTCAATTTGAATGTAATTGTTGAGAACCAATCCAAAACTACCATCCTCGCTGTCGTGATTGCACAACAAAACGACAGAACGACGGAAGAAATCTTCATCTAAAAAAGGGTCTGAGATGAGGATACATCCGCTAACAGGAGAACGTTTATTCTGAAAGGATAGGTCGATGCTCATAATTTATTTTATGCGAAATCCATTGCGAAGAAAAGCAATAAACTCGCCAAATTGTTTTTTTGAAGTAAAGATCTTTTTGAATTCGCTTTTTGCCTGCGTGTCTTCAGTTGAATTTTCAGTTGGTTCCACCTTATCAATTAAGTTCACGGTCGTCGATAAATTCTCTGCTTGTTCAGCGGGTTCCGTTTGCTCCAGCTCATCCATTACCTCGTAAAGCCGATTTTCAATTTTGGATAACTTATCAGCGCGTTCGAAATTCTCTTTCGCTTTTTTGTTGTAACCAATCTTTTCCTGCAAAAGTCCGAGATTGTTATATGCAACCGCATCTTCAGGGTCTAAAACAATTGCTTTTTCATAATCCTCGATAGCTCCTTCAGTGTCTCCAAAAAAGTCACGCGCATACGCCCGCGACGAATAGCGGTATGAATATTCCGGTTGAATCTCGACGCACAAATCAAAATCTGACAAAGCTTCAGCTTGCATTTTCAGATGCAAATAGGTCACCCCTCTGTCAGAATGGATGTCGGGTTGACCCGGATTTTCAGCAAGAGCGGCATTAAAAAGCGCAATAGCCTTGTCTAATTCACCTTTCTTTGCCAGATTATAGGCTTCTTCATGAAATTTATTGACAAACATCGTATCTTGGCTTTATGGAACATAAAATTAATGACTTTCCGCAATACCGTAAATTGAAAAACGGAAAAGCATTCTATTGTATTGTTAACAATTTACATTTTACAGAAGTTCAATTGATCGGAGAAAAAAGATTGAAGCATGAAGTTGAAGCCAAACAGTACCCGGAGAAATTGCGTATTATGGACATGCTGGACTGTGTTGAGCCATTCGAATATTGCGCTGTAGAAGAATTTAATCATCAATTGAATCTGGTTTTATGAGAGTAGCATTATATTTTCTGTTTGTCATTCTATTTTTAACTTCTTGTTCCTTGAATTCAGAGCAAGAAAAGAGTCTGTCTGAAGCAACGACGAATTATTTGGAAGCAAGGAAAAAAGGTGCAATATTGGCTATTGTTTCAATGGTGCATCCGGATGTAGTTAAAGCATATAGAGATCAAGGAGATTCAATCTTTGTGGAAAAATTTACGTATGCCCCTGAAGATCATTTTCTAAGTGACCCGGTTATCAAACATGTGAAAAAAAAGGGAGCGAACATTCATGTCATGTATGAAGTGAAAGCAATTGAAGAAGCATGGGGCGGAACAAAAAAAAGTCTCGATCCCTTTATAGCGATCAGTTCGGATGAAGGTAAAAGTTGGTTTTTTGTGGATAGATCTGATTATGTGAATAAATCAATTGCGAAAGAGCTGGATCGATTGATTTCATTAAAGGAATAAATTTTATTTTTAACTCATGGTATTAAGGGTTCTACTACTTCTTATTTTACTTCCCTCTTTTGTTTTTACACAAGGGTATTTACCAGTAGGTGCCAGATCTGCATCACTTGGAAATGCTTCTGTATGTCTGGATGATGTCTTTTCCTTTTACCATAATCCGGCTGGATTGTCCTCGATTGATCGTGTTACAGCTGCGGCTGGGTATGAGAATCGTTTTTTGTTGAAAGAATTACAGACTCAGGCACTCGTAGTTGCCATTCCTATGAAAACAGGTGTGATCTCTGTTGGTGCTCAACTGTACGGCTATGAGCTGTTTAGAACCCAAAAGGCAGGAGTTGGTTATAGTGTGAAATTGGCTGATAAACTTTCGGGAGGAGTTCAGTTGAATTATCTTGGATTGCGACTCCCTGAAAATTATGGTTCCAAACACACAGCTTCTGCAGAAGTGGGTATTATCGGGGAATTAACAGAAAACTGGAAAATTGGTGCAAGTGTCTTTAATATAGGCAGGGCAAAATTGGCTGATTTTATGGATGATCGTTTCAGTACAGTTATGCGTTTGGGGACTTCTTACAGCGTGTCTAAAAAAGCCGTTTTCTTATTGGAAGCTGAGAAGCACATTGAATACAAAATGAGAGCAAAGGCGGGTGTAGAATACCTTCCGTCTGAAAATTTCTTTTTACGCTTTGGCGCAGCAACTCAGCCGGTTGAAATGAGTTTTGGTTTTGGTTATCGTTTTTCATCGCTTCAGATCGATCTTGGTTCAGCCTATCATCAACGTTTAGGTTGGTCACCGCATTTTGCTTTTATTTATTCGGGTAAAAAGAAGTAAGCAGGATGAAAACAATCAGACATTTGCTTTGGTTTTTTGTTTTTACTCCTTGTATTACAGCATGGTCACAAGAAAAAAGTGAGGTCATTCAACAGCGGATTGAGTTTATTTCTGAACAATTAGAGTCAGAAGATCTCGACTTGACAAACGTGATTGAACAGTTGAATTATTTCTTTGATCATCCATTGAATTTGAACAGCGCTACTTTTGATGATCTTCAGGAATTGAATTTATTGACCGACATTCAAATCAACGATCTGTTGTTGCACCGCAAACGATTCGGGAAATTAATAGCCATTTATGAGTTGCAAAGTTTGAAATACTGGGATTTGCAAACCATTCAAATGATCCTTCCTTTTGTGAAAGTGGAAGATCGCCTTGATAATTTGCACCTCACTTTTCGCGAGGCGATCAAAGAGGGGAATTTTGAATTGTTTTTGCGTTACCAAACAACTCCAGAGCAGAAAAAAGGGTATGCTGATGTATCGGATAGTATTAAGCAGAACAGTAACTCATACTATTGGGGGAATCCGGATAGGTATTACACCCGTTTTCGTTACAGTTATCGCTCAAATCTGAGTATTGGGTTCACTGCAGAGAAAGATCCGGGGGAGGAATTTTTTAGAGGTTCCAACAAACAAGGGTTTGATTTTTACTCAGTTCATGCCTTTTTCAAGGGAGGGAAATACTTACGTACTGTGGCTTTGGGAGATTATCAGGTGCAAATTGGACAAGGTTTGAATCTTTGGTCCGGCTATGCATTTGGAAAAACTGCGGATATTGCAACAGTGAAAAAGACAGCCAATTCGCTTCGTCCCTATACTTCAGTGGATGAGACAAGATTTCTTAGGGGGGCTGCCGTTGAAACGGGATACAAGAATTTTTCTTTACTGGCATTCGGAAGTATGAAGAAATTGGATGGTACGACTATGGCAGATTCTCTATACGATGAATTACAATTTATTTCGACGATCAACATTTCTGGTTTGCACCGCACCACTTCTGAAATTTCAAGAAAGAATGCACTGACCGAGTACATATCCGGTGGAAACTTAAGGTACCGCACACGAAGCTTACAAGTAGGTGTTGCTGGGGTGTATCAAGGTTATGATCAATACTTTAATCGTGTGGATCAACCCTATAATCAATTTGATTTTAGAGGGAAAAGTATGTTTTCTGTAAGTGCGGATTATAGTTGGGTTTACAAAAATTTCAACTTTTTCGGTGAAGGATCGAGATCAATGAATACCGGTGCAATGGCTCAAATACATGGAGTAGTTTTTTCGATGGATCCACGTGCCACATTCAGTGTTGTTTACCGTAACTACGATAGAGACTACCACACTTTTTACAACAATGGCTTCTCCGAAGGGAGTCGTACTAAAAATGAAAAAGGGATTTATTTTGGAACACGCGTGAAAATAAATTCAGCATGGACCGTAAATAGCTATTTCGATATGTTTCGTTTTCCATGGATGAAATACCTCGTGGACGCACCTTCAGCCGGACATGAATTTATGATTCAACCGAATTACAAGCCGACCAAAAAGTTGGAGATCTATGGCCGGTTTAGAGAACAATTGCGACAACGTAATTACAGAGGAGGAGATTTTTACATTACACCGATTGAAGATGTGGTTCAGCGAAATTACCGTTTGAATGTTTCTTATGCTATTTCAGAGTATTTCACCATCAAAAGTAGGGTAGAGTTCATAACTGTTGATCGTGAGAGTGTTGGCAGAGAGCGGGGTATGTTGTTGTCGCAGGATGTGTTGTACCGTCCAAAGAATTTCCCGGTGGATGTGGCTCTTCGCTATGCAATATTCGATACGGATAGTTACGATGCACGTTTGTATACCTATGAGAATAACGCACTTTATGCTTTTGCAACTCCGGCTTATTTCTATACAGGTTCCAGGGCTTATGTGCTGATACGTTGGTCGTTTCTTCGAAAATGTGACCTATGGGTGAGATACGGTAACTTCATTTACGCAAACAGAAAGACAATTGGTTCAGGTCCTGAAGAAATTCAAGGTCCACAAAAAACTGATATTACCGTTCAATTAAGAATAAAACTTTAAAAATGAAAAAATCAGAATTGAATAAGAATGCGCGAAGAATGATTCTACAGGAGGGACTTTCACATCAGAGTGTGTTTGATGAATTGGCACCACAAAGTTCAATTGATAAGGATAAGTTGGCTGAATTAATTGGAATAATTCCAGCTAAGAATAGATTAAACCAGAATCGCATGTGGTTAAATGCAATGGTAGTAATTCTTGCAATAATTGTAGCTATACGCCTTCTGTCGATCACTTTGTTTGCCTATTTTTCCGAATTGCAACCGATCTTGATTGCCTTCGCTGTGATTTTAGGAATCGTAGTGCCGGCTGTAGGTATATTTGCTACTCTTACATCACGATTTGATATGTATCGTGGATTGGGAATTTTGATCGGTTTATCCATTTTGCGGTCATTTAAAGATGGAGAAGGTCAAGAACCGGCGGATTTTTTGGTACTAATTCCATTTGTAATTGCTGTAGTACTGGCATTCTACATTCCAACTCGCTTAAAAACCAACTACAAAAGAGTCGTAATAAGTGACGAGCAGGGTAATAAATCAGCATCCTATCAATTTGAAGATGAGACTAAAATATCTAGTTCAGATTTAGTTGATGATATTTAAATAGATACCCTTATCTGATCTGAATAATCATTTGAAAATGAAAAACCTGTTTGTTTTTACACTTTTGATTTTACTTGTCTCTTGTGAAGTAAACGACCCTATTAGCCCGAATATTACAAATGGAATCAATAGAATTCAAGAATTTTACAACTGCGAAGTGGTTTTTGATATCAAAAAAGATTTCGATTTAAGTGGTATGAAGAAAGTAATATTGGTTAAAGTGAAGGGTGAGGTTTTTGAAGAATTTGGTCAATGGATGGAGGTTCCGGCTTCAAACATAGCGATGATACTTCATGATTATATGAGCAATGATGAAAGGGGTTTTAATGAAATGATCGTTGAGCTTATTGCCCCAAATGGTAAGAAAGAGTCATTTGTTTATTCTTCAAAAGAATTAAGTGATTTGAAGAGTTATACGAACTTGTTTATCGATTTCATGGTCGATATTCAAGATAGAAGATATGAGGCGTTTGCTAGAAAAATGGATCCGAGTATTTTCAATGATGTGAGCTCAGAATTTGTTCATTCAACTTTATATCCAGTAGACACTTTGTATGGATCAGTTGATGATTTTACTTTTCATGGTGCAATTTTCAGGACGTTAAAGGACCGAAAAGAAGAAGTAATTGTAAGTTACGGTGTATTGCATTATATCAAGCAATCTATTCAGCTAAAAGCCATATTTAAAAGAAACAATCGAAAATTAGTACTTATGGATTTAAATTGGAGTTCTTGATTTTTTACCGCAATAGGGAAAAAAACAAATAGACTCTATCCTTTTTTTTCTATTGAACTTAAGTATTTTATTCTTCGTGAACTTACTCTCCACTGATAAATTGAAAAGATTCCGGGTGCAACACTGTAGGCATAAAGTTCAATGCTTGTCTGATTAGAAAGACTGATTCCGAATAGGACCAAAACGATGACAACCAAAATGGAAAAAGCGATCTTTGCGGTGGATTCCAATTTGATTTTTCGGGAATAAACAAAGGTCTCGTCAATTACAAGCTTTCGGGCGAAATCATGTTCAAGTCCGTAGTTCTTCAGTTTGAAAAGTATACTGGCTAGTCCATCCTCGTTTTCCAATCTTGTTCGAATGTATTTTCGATACTTGAATTCTTGTTCCAGACTTAATTGATCAGAGGGTTTCATTATAATTCAATATCCAGATTGAACAGATTCTTCAAGGTATGCATGTTCGGATTTTTTCGCGCCAATGCCATGAATTTATCTTTACCTGTTAAGTATTTTACTTCCTCCTCCTGCTTTTCAGAAAGTCGCAATGAAACGGTGAAGACATAATTGTTCAGTTCTTTTCGGAAAAACGCATTCATATCCTGAAGGTGTGGGGTGATGTAGTCCACTTGGACTTGATTGTCCACATCGATAGCATAATTGTGTTCATTAAGATCAACGGGTTCTCTTTTAATTAATGCATTGTAAAAAGTGTCCATTCCTTTTTCCTTGATATCGAAGGCAAATCGACGCCATAGCATTTTCACTTGATCGAAGGTGTATGAATCATGGGGTAGATCGTTGAGATCAACTTTTTCTTTTGCTTGCTCTTCCTGTTTTTGAATCAATGATTTGATCGAAACCATAGCGCTTACAACTTTTCCGGTTGGACTTTTCAAAACAGTTGGTTCGGGTTTGTTTTGTAACTCCGGATCAGGTTTTATGGCAGGTGCGATTGGACGTGGTTGATTCGCAATCTTTTCACGCAAGTTTTGTTTTGGGAAAGGAATGATATCAACGGGATCCGTCAGGAATTTTTTTTTTCTTGCTCTTGTTTGAGTGAACAGAGCTGCATTAAGGCCAATTCGACCAATAATCGTTGATTTTTAGAGGCTTTATAGTCCACGTCTGCTTTGCTCAATACGGCTAAGGAACGAAGTATGGTTTGTCCTTCAATTTGCTTGGCTTGATCCGTATATTTTTGCTCAACGGATTCGCCTACTTCGAGCAAACTAGCCGTACGCATATCTTTACACACCAGTAGGTTTCTAAAATGCTCCGCTAGTCCAACTATGAAATTGTGTAAATCAAAGCCATTTTCAACAATCTCATTTAAAAGTAACAATGATGATGGAATATCCTCTTTTTGTGCACTGTCAACAATTCGAAAGTAATAATCGTAATCAAGTACATTCAGGTTTTCGATGACACTTTTGTAAGTGATATTATTTCCTGTAAACGTTACGATTTGATCGAAAATGGACAAAGCATCCCGCAAAGCGCCTTCTGCTTTTTGAGCAATGATATGTAGAGCTTCAGGATCTGCAGTAATTCCCTCTTTAACTGCAATCATCATCAGGTGCTCAGCAATATCTTTGATTTTGATTCGGTTAAAATCAAAGATCTGACATCTGGAAAGAATAGTTGGAATAATCTTGTGCTTTTCCGTAGTTGCCAAGATGAAGATCGCATGTTTTGGTGGCTCCTCTAACGTTTTCAGAAAAGCGTTAAAAGCACTCGTTGACAACATGTGTACCTCGTCAATGATGTAGACTTTGTAGTTACCCAATTGAGGTGGAATTCGCACTTGATCGATTAATCCACGGATATCGTCCACCGAGTTGTTGGACGCGGCATCCAGTTCATAAACGTTTAGCGAGTTTCCTGTATTGAATGATTGACAGGAATCACATTGATCACAAGCTTCAATTGCTTCTGTTCGGTTGAAGCAATTTAAGGTCTTAGCAAGAATTCGTGCGGTAGATGTCTTTCCGACACCACGTGAACCGCAAAAGAGAAAAGCCTGAGCAAGGTGGTCATTCTTAATTGCGTTTTTTAGTGTGGATGTGATGGAACGTTGACCAACAACCGTATCAAAGGTTTGGGGTCTGTACTTGCGCGCCGAAACAACGAATTCACTCATGACACAAATTTAATCTTTCAAAGAGAAAATGAAAAGCGAACGGGTCAATTGTTCATAACTCTTTACATTAACGATTGATCAATACGCTTTGCCAATTGTAATTACCGCTCCATTGCTCGGATTCCACAAATCAATGTTTTCAGGCATAGTGAAACGGGTATCCTCAGTCAATTGACCTACTTGTGAAGCGTTTTCGTATTTCACTGTGCGTACTTCGATCTTGTCTTTTGACACAAAGATCCAGTTAAATTGGTTGATGGCTTCTGCGTCGCGTGTCCAGCATTTTAAATCGTCAGCTGGACGTAAAGGTGCTCCCCAGCAGCCCTCTCCAACGTAGACTATTCCATTCACATCATCTCGTTTGAATCCTTCTTCAGAACCTGCTCCTTTGTCACTGACAATTGGCCAGGTAGTTTTGCAGGTATGTGAATCGTTCTCCAGACACAATTTTAAATTGGGATATTTTTCAAATAAAGGAACGAAATTGCGGTACTGTGTTTCCATTTCCTTTTTGTGTCCAACATGCGGACGCACAGGTCTGTGGTATTGTGCGATCTGCCAGACATATTCTTTGTGTTCTTTGAGTGCTGAACGCAAGAAAAGTTTTTGTTGACCAATTTTAAGAATTTCTGAGTTCAAGGAAACGATATGCAATAAATTACCTCCAAATGTTGTGCTGTAAAATACTTTCTTGTGTGGTACATCAAAAAGGTCGACAAAAACCTTGTTGGTAATTTCATGATTTCCACGTGTTACGACCATAGGCGTAATTCTTCCATCTTCTCCGGTACTCAATTCCCAATCTTCAAACCATTCCAACCATTGCTTTTCGATATCAATTCCAATAAAATCGCCATTAAACAAAACAGCATGCGCCATCAGTTTTGGCACAAGCGCATTGGCTTTCTGTCGAACTATTCTTCGGTCACGTGAGTCGCCCCCGGCTATGAATGACAGAGGAATATCGGAATTTCCCGGAGCAGTTGAAACATTGTAAATCCGTGAATAACCTTCTGAGTCCTTAATACAGAAATAGTAGCGCGTGTTTGGTTTTAAACCATTTAAGCGAACAATCTGATTGTTCATCCCTTTTGCCTGTCTGGAAACTGATACAGCGGCAGAAAATCTAAAATTCAGATCAATCGGGAGAATAGTATCGTATAACAAAGTTTGATTGGCACCCGATTTCTGATCCCAAATAATGGTTAATGCCTTTGAAGCGTCAGAATTGAAAACAGCACGAACAAATCTTGATTCTGCAAAAAGTTGAAGGGAAACAAAAAATGCAATTGCACCTACTTGAAATTTTAATATCATTCAAAAAAAGTTTACACGCAAAGTTACAGTATTGCAGTTATTTGGAGTAATATGTTCAAAAATAACATACAAAGAAGTGTACTTGTGTTAGATCATATATCTATATTTGACCTAAATCAAAACTAATTTATTATGAAAACTACATTATTGACTTTCGCTTCAGCGGCATTTTTGTTGATGTCTTGTGGAGGTGGACCAAGTACTGCTGAGTTTGACAAGGCAGCTGAAAAGATTTGTGATTGCATGAGCAAAAAGAATGAAGAAGCAGCAAAAGCAGCCGAAGAGGATACGCTTGGATTGAATTTGGATATGACAGATTTGAACTATTCATTGTGTGCTCTTGAAGTGGCATTCGATGTTGATCCGTTTGATGAGCAAATGGGAAAATCGATCGAGTCTAAATGTCCGGACTTGAAAGATACTCACGCTGAATATGTGAAGTCAGCTAATAAATAAGCTTAAAGACTTTATTTAATACTAAAATGGGCGTTCAAACTGAACGCCCATTTTTATACATCATAAAAAATACTTAATCGATGATTTCTATGGCATCAATCGAATCTCCTTGACGAATATCATCCAATACATCCAAACCTTCTGTTACTTTACCAAAGCAGGTATGGTTGCGATCCAAATGAGCCGTATTATTTCGTGAGTGACAAACGAAAAATTGCGATCCTCCGGTATTTCTTCCTGCGTGTGCCATCGACAAAACACCTCTGTCGTGAAACTGATTTCCGCCGTTCAATTCGCAGTCAATTTGATAACCTGGACCACCTGTACCGGGAATTCCATTTGATCCTTCACGTGAATTAGGACAACCACCTTGGATCACAAAATCAGGGATTACTCTATGCCATTTTAAACCATCGTAATATCCTTCTTTAGCCAATTTAACAAAGTTTGCTACTGTGTTAGGTGCATCCTCCGTGTAAAAGGTCACTTTCATGTCACCTTTGTTTGTTTTTATTACTGCTTCCATGTTTTGAAAATGTTTATGCAAATATAGGATTTGTAAGGCAAAATCATTTCTTAGGACTCGATTTCGTTTTCCCTTTGTATCTTTGCTCTATGCAGAAATTTACGTTTCATCGAGGGGCAACCGGACTCTTTTCTGAGCAGCAAAATCGCTTGGTATACAGACAAGAAGAATTGCTTTCATTCATTGATTTGCCTTATTCTCCAGCCAATTTTATAAAGCAGGTCGCACGAAAATCCAAGACTTTCTCCACAGAACAGCGATCGCTACTTTGTGAAGTGTTGAATGAAACTTATAACGGAATTCATTTGCATGAGAAAGTGCAACAGAATCTGGAGTTATTGAAAGAGGAAAATACCTACACAGTTACTACAGGTCACCAAATTCCCATCTTCACCGGCCCGATGTTTTTTGTGTATAAATTGCTTCATGTCATTCGCCTCAGTGAGCAGTTGAATATAGAGAATGATAACTTCAAGACTGTTCCTGTTTATTGGATGGCCACAGAAGATCATGATTTCGACGAAATTAAATGGGTGGACTTATTTAACAAAACAATCGAATGGAATACTGATCAGCAAGGTCCGGTCGGAAGATTTGAATTGGAGGGATTTGATAAAGTCAAAACTGAATTTGCTGATTTTTTTAGCGGAGATGCTTTGACAGAGATCGAAGAGATTCTGTCCTTTTATGACGGAACCAATTTTGCCAATGCTACCCTGAATGTGGTGAATCATCTTTTTGGTAAATATGGATTACTTATTCTGAATGCTGATCATCCAAAATTGAAAGGTAGTTTTGCTCCTGTTTTTGAAAAAGAAATTGAGAGTGGGTTTTCACATGCGGCAGTTGTAAAAACAGACGAGCAACTCAATAAAGAAGGGATGAAGGTGCAGGTTCATGCAAGAGAGATCAACCTTTTTTATATGGAAAATGGGCTGCGAGAAAGAATCATTCATTTGGATGATGGTTTTATCATTGATAGAAAAGGGAAATTAACGAAGTCAGAACTGCTTGATTTGATCCGTAAACAGCCGGAATGCTTTTCTCCAAATGTCATTCTTAGACCTCTGTATCAAGAATTCATTCTCCCAAATTTGTGTTATATCGGTGGAGTGGGAGAGATCGCATATTGGCTTCAGTTAAAAGGCGTATTTGACGCCGTTGAAGTGCCTTATCCAATGTTGAGTGTTCGTAATTCCTTGCTGTGGATAGATAGCGTTAATTCCAGAAAAATTGCGAAGATCGATATATCACTTGAAGATCTTTTTCTCGATTCGGAAGATTTGAAAAAGAGGTATGTGCACAGAAATCAAAGTGATGAGCTTGATATGACGGAAGTTGAGTCGTCCTTTAAAGATTTAAAAGTTAAACTTACGCAAAAAGTGATGAAAGCCGATCCTGGATTGGAGAAATTTGTTGCAAGCGAACTGGTTCGTATGGAAAAGCAAATTCAAGGAGTTAGGGATAAAATGTTCCGTTCGATAAAAGGTAAGCATGATCAGGCATTAATTTCAATCGATCAGGTTAAGACAAAATTGTTTCCGAATAATGGACTTCAGGAGCGAAGTATGAATTTGTTTCAATTGTGCGCTGGTGGTAAGGTAGAGGAGCGTTTGGATCAATTGCATCATTTTATAGATCCTTTTGAGAAGGATTTCATTGTAATTCGTGAATAATAATTGAGCATCTTTGGCGTTTCTTTGACTATTCGTATGTTGACAAGATTTATTTCATTGCTATTCTTTTTACTTGCATTTGTGGGGTTTTCTCAACAAGTGAGGGTTACGGGACGCTGTGTAGATAAAAAAGGTCAGATGTTAGATGAAGTACAAGTTGTTACGGACAAAGGCGATCCGCTTGTCGTTTACACCAATTCAAAAGGCGTTTATGAATTCTTTGCTCAGCTCAATGATACCTTGAAGATACGTTACAGCTTATCTGCCGAAATTCAAGAACAACGTACGGTCATAGTAGATCGTTCCCCGAATTTAAGAATTCAAGATGTTGTTATGAATATTCAACAGCAAACAGGTGTTGAGGTTTCTGCACGTAAAGAAGAGCCTTTTGAAATACCAAAAATGCCGTATTACGATGTGCAAAAGTTACCAATGGGTTCAATCGAACGATCTTTGGTTTATACAACAGCAGCAACTTCAAACAATGAATTGACCACGAATTACAATGTTCGTGGTGGGAATTACGATGAGAATTTGGTGTATGTTAATGGGTTTAACATTTTTAGACCCTTTTTGACGCGAAGTGGTCAACAAGAAGGTATGAGTTTTATTAATTCAGCATTGGTGAAATCGGTTCGGTTCAGTGCTGGGGGGTTTGATTCGTATTATGGAGATAAACTCAGTTCTGTTTTAGATATTGAATACAATAATCCAACTGAATTTCGTGCATCTGCGATGGCTTCTTTATTAGGTGTTGAGGCACATGCTGAACAAGCTGTAAATTCACGACTGACTTATTTGTTTGGTGCTCGTTATCGTTCTAATGGTTATTTGCTCAATTCACTTCCAACCAAAGGAGCCTACAATCCGGTATTTTGGGATGCGCAGTTCTTGACTGATTATGCCATTAATGAGAAGTTGACTTGGTCAGTGATCGGACATTTTTCATCCAACAATTTCAGGTTCAGTCCACAAACAGCGGAAACAGATTTCGGTACTGCTAATGAAGCATATTCTTTTCGCATCTACTTTGACGGACAAGAACAAACACGTTTTCAAACAATGATGGGAGGGACCTCCTTGAAGTACAAACCATCTGATAAGTTGCAATTGGATTTTTACGCGACTGTGTTCAATTCAAACGAGAAGGAGTATTTCGATATTCAAGGTCAGTATTTCATCAATCAATTGGAAACGGATCCTTCAAAAGAAGAATACGGAGATTCAATTGCTGTATTAGGTGTTGGAACGTTTTTAAATCATGCGCGAAATCGATTAAATGCCACAATTCTGAATGTTTATCATAATGGTCAGTATGAATTGTCCGCTGGATTCAAAGGCGAGGATCGTACAAAATATAGCTCAAACACCTTGAAATGGGGTGTAAATTTCCAGCATGATGATTTCTATGATGTGTTATCAGAATGGAAAATGATTGATTCTGCAGGCTATAGTGTTCCTCAAAGTGGTAATGGGCAAATACTTCTTTTCGAGACAATTAAAGGTGAATTGAATTTAACGACTCAGCGTGCTACAGGCTTTTTGCAATGGAATGGCTCCTGGTCCTCAATCAAAAGAAATCACTTGGTACAAGTTTCCAATAAAGAATTGAAAGACAGCATCAAGCAAAAAGTAATCTATACCGATACTATTCGTGAATCCGTTTCGAGATTTGCCTTGAGTTTAGGTGCCAGAACTGGCTATACTAGTATTAATCAAGAATTTTTCATTACGCCAAGAGCAACACTTACGTATTATCCTCGTGCCTATTTGGTCAACAAAGGTCGTATCGCAAGAAGGGGATTGAGTTATCGTTTATCCAGCGGACTTTATTATCAGCCTCCGTTTTACCGAGAATTCAGAACATTTGATGGAAATCTGAATCTGAATGTTGTTTCTCAGAAATCATTTCATTTGGTAGCCGGTTCTGATGTGTATTTTAACATGTGGGAACGTGATGTCCCTTTCAAATTTACTGCTGAGTTATATTACAAGTACTTGTGGGATATAAATCCTTATGAGATCGAGAATGTGAGAACACGCTATTATGCTGAAAATAATGCAGTGGCGTACGCTTATGGATTGGATTTAAATGTACATGGACAATTTGTAGAAGGAATTGAATCGTTCTTTAAATTGGGACTGATGTCAACCAAAGAAGATATTCTCAATGATAGTTATAAAGAATATTACAATGCGGCAGGTGAACGCATCATTTTTGGTTATAGCGATGATCAGGTGGTAGTGGATAGCGCGGTGATTTATCCTGGATATGTACCTCGACCTACAGATCAGTGGTTGAATTTGGGTGCTTTGGTTCAGGACCGCATGCCCGGTTTCGAGAAGTTTAGTGTACAAATGGGACTGCAGTTTGGTTCCCGCTTACCGTATGGTCCACCTGATTTTAATCGATACAAAGACACTTTGCGCATGAAATCGTATTTTCGAGTCGATATCGGAATGTCCTACGACTTCTTCTACAACTCCAGCTCAAAAGAAGGATGTTTCAAGCGTAATTTTACTGATGCAATACTTTCATTTGAGATATTTAATTTACTGGGAGTCAATAATGTACTATCAAAGCAATGGATCCAGGATGTTGAGGGGAAATATTACTCGATCCCGAATTATTTAACACAACGACGTTTCAATCTCAAGTTGATTTTGAGGATGTAATCAATAAGTGATCTGTTACTTTTTTGGTTTATTTAGTTCTATCCCCATGAAACAAATCCTTGCTTCTCTGGTGATCATTCTTTTGGTGAAAGGATATGCCGCAGCCCAATCCACTGTTAGTATAAAAGAACGTATTCGTTTTAAGGATACCGTGATTGTGGATAAATATGCCATCCAGCAAACGACATTTTCGTCCTTGAAACTCAAAATGAATCCGGGGGATCATCGTATTCAAAACTTAAAGGATTTAGAGATGATCAAAGGAATGACTATTGTTTCTGTGGATCTGGTGTATTCGGATTATCCCGTAGGTGAGGATTTTACTGAGTTAAATCGAAAGCGAATCTTGGAATTGTATATGCATGCTCCGGACGCATTTGCGTCTATGTCCGAATGGCGCATTGTGAAGCAAACAGGGGTTGCATCAACTGGTGGAATTCAGAATTACTTTCACGGATTAGTCATTTATTACCGGCCAATGCCGACGAATGCACAGGAAAATCAATTGATAGCTGATGTGGTAGATGGTAAAGTGACACCAAAAGACTCAACGTTATTGAAAGTTCTTGATCGAAAAAAAGATTGGAAGAACATGCTGGTTGTTACTGATGTTACAGGGAGTATGTCGCCTTACACAGCACAAGTTCTACTTTGGATTAAAGCGAATCAAACCATGAAAACGTTCAAGCAGATTGTTTTTTTTAATGATGATGACGAAAAAAGCACGAATCAAGTAGGTAAATTAGATGAAACGGGGATTTGGGACATTGAGACGTCAAATTCAAAGAAAGTGATTGAGTTAGCCTATGAAGCAATGGCAAAAGGTCACCACATGGAGAATAATTTGGAAGCGATCTGTTATGCCATTAAGAAATATCCCGAGAATAAGCAAAATGTGGTAATGATTGCCGACAACTGGGAGGATCCATGTGATATGCATTTGTTGGACTTTCTCAAAAAAGAGAAAGTCCCGGTACGTATTATTGTTTGTGGAGTAACAGACAGGCTCAATACCAAATACCTTGATATAGCTTACGCGACCGGCGGTTCGGTTCACACGATGGAGGAAGATTTGGAGTTGATTGCGAAGCATGGAGATGGTAAGTCCTTTAAATTGAATGGAATGAAATTTAAAATGGTGAATGGTAGCTTTGTTCAGGAAAAATAAGTTAAGCTTTCCTTTTGATCAATTTGAACACTTCCATGCTTATGAGGATGGGTATGGCCAACGTTAATACATATAACCATTCTGTGAGGGTAATGGGTTCAATCTTCAAGATGTTTTGCATAAACGGAATTTGCATACTGAGAATGTGAATCCCTTGAGCAGCAAAAACGCCAAACACAAGAATTAAATTTCGTTTAAGCGGAACTTTAAATGCGGATGTACGTTCAGATCGACAATTGAAAACGTGAAGATTTTGCATAAATACCATAAGCAAGAGCACAAGGTCCCGAGCGTGGGTTTCGTTCAATTCCGTGTACCGATTGAGCCAAAACCAAAAACCAAATACAACAATTCCAATGGTAAGTCCGGAGGTCAAAGTCTGTTGGATCATCAACGGATTAAACACCTTTTCACTTGGTTTTCGAGGTGGGCGTTTCATGGCACCGGGTTCACCTCCTTCAAAAGCCAGGGCTACATCCTGAATCCCATTCGTAACAAGGTTTAACCACAAAAGTTGTACGGCTAAAAGCGGCAAGGGGAGACCGGCTGCTATTGATGCCAAAAAAAGGAATACTTCCGCAGCACCCGTTGATATAAGTAAATAGATAACCTTACGTACATTATCATACGCAAATCTTCCTTCTTCAATTCCTGCAACAATGGAAGAAAAATTGTCATCCACGACAATCATAGATCCAACTTCTTTTGCGACATCAGTTCCTGATCCCATTGCTACACCGATGTTTGCTCGTTTCAAGGCAGGAGCGTCATTCACACCATCACCTGTCACAGCCACAAATTCACCACGTCTGATCAAAACGTCAACAATTTCGAGCTTTTGAGTGGGTGAAACACGAGCGAATACAGTACTTGATGCAACAAGCTCTTCATATTCTTTACTTGTTGGATTACCGCAATTTAAAAGCATTTTACCTGTAACAACGGTTGTCTTTTCATTGGCGATACCCAATTCACGTGAAATGGTCAATGCCGTTTCAGGATGATCACCGGTAATCATCAAAACTTTAATTCCGGCGCTGTGGCATTCTTTAACCGATTGAATTGCTTCTTTGCGTAAAGGATCAATAAATCCTACCAATCCATGAAAGGTTAATTCGCTTATTTGCTCTTGCTCATAACTGGTTTTTTCCGAGAAAGCGTGCTTACCACTTGCAAAAGCAAGAACTCGATATCCTTTTTTTGCCAAATCATCAGCTTGTTGATGCAGCCGTTCACGATCCAGCGGTTTTTCAGTCGTTCCAATTCTCATGGACGAGCAAAATTCCAGAATAGTTTCTAATGCTCCTTTAACTACAATTGTGTCCTCATTGTTTTGCTTTAAAAAGGCACCTGAAAATTTTCGTTCAGATTCATAGGGTATGAGATCAAGTAGTGCGTTGTCTTCTCTCCATTTCTCCGGATTTACAGCTAATTTGTAGCTCATCCCAAGTAAAGCCACATCCATGGCATCGCCATAATGTTCCCATATACCATTGTTGTTCTTCAGTTGGGCTTCATTGGCTGCTATGGCAATCGTATTTAATGGGTAAAGAATGGAGCTGTCTTGTAGCTCATTTGAATTGAAACGGACCTTGCCTTCACCATTGTACCCTTCACCACTCAATTCAAATTGTTCGCCATTCGGCAGCAGGATCAATTTAGCCGTTTGTTCATTTACAGTGAGTGTGCCGGTTTTGTCACTGGCTATGACGGTGCAACTCCCAAGACTTTCAACGGATGTTAATTTGCGAACGATTACATTTCTTTTCGCCATACGTTTTGTAGCGATAGATAAAGCAACAGTTAAAGCGACTGGCAAACCTTCCGGTATGGCAGAAACGGCCATGGCGACAACAAAGAAAAAAATTGCAGAAAGATCCATTCCTTGTAGTCGCAATACAATTGCAAGAAGGATACTCAGTGCGATAATAAAAATACTGATCTGTTTAATGAAGCGTTCCATTCGCAGAACAAGAGGTGGTTTTGCAGAGCTGGAGTCGCTTACCTTCTGAGAGATTTTTCCTACTTCAGTTTGTATTCCGGTACACGTGACAATTCCCAAGGCACGTCCCTTAAGCACAGGCGATCCTGCGAAGACCATGTTGATCCTGTCTGAAACAGGTGAATTGTCCTTGATCACTACATTTGTTTTAAGAGCCGGAATTGATTCTCCTGTCAAGAAACTCTCATCAACTTCGAGGGTGCTTGCCTCAATTAAGCGTAGATCAGCTGGGACTTTTAATCCACTTTCAATAAATACAACATCTCCGGGAACCAGTTCTTCTGAGTCAACAATCTGTTTTTTGCCATCACGTAGCACTTGTGCCTTGATCTTCAGTAGCTTTTTTAAACTGTTCGCACTTTTTTCAGCATTGAATTCCTGATATGCGCCTAATGTGGCATTGATAACAATGACAAGGAAAATGAAAATGGCATCTTCACCTTCACCTATAGCAATTGAAGCTATGGCTGCAGCAATTAAAATAAATATTAATGGGTTGATGATCTGGTGGAGAAGAATTTGGATTAAGGTATTCTTTTTTCCTTCAGGCAAGCGGTTTGAGCCATGCCTTTGGAGTCTTTCCCTTGCCTCATCTGATGTTAATCCCCTTTCACTACTTCCGAGTTTTTCATAAACGGCCTCAAGAGCTTGACTATACCATTTCTCCGAGGTGATTTCGCGTGAGGAATTGCCCATGATGTACACTTTTAGCGTGCCTCACAAAAATAAGTGGTTTACCTAGAAATTCATAGGTTTTCTTCGATTTATATTTTCAAATTGGCACGCATAATCAATTCAACGACACCGTTTTTCCAATGAATTCAAAGGACGTTCCTGTCGCCTTTTCAATACATTGTGCAGTGTCCAATAAATCGAGATCCAAAAGTGAATAGAACCATTTGACTTGAATACTTTGACCAAGTTGCTCCTTCAGTTCATGAATGAACTTAGCAAGGTTACGTACCCCGGCGGTATTGACAGTTTCAAGGTCTATGTGAAGTTGAAAATTTTCTCTTTGGGGTTTTAAATCTGTTTTGATTTCTTCGAGTTTTGGCCAAAAGGTGTCACCTTCTAATGTGATCGATCTACCTTTGATTTCAATTTTGTTCAGAAATGAGGAGTAGTAAACTTCCGGAGAAGTTATGGTTTGAGAGATGAATGTTGATTGCATGACTACTAAATTTTATAGTGCAAAGGTCGATCATGAATCAAGGGGGGTCCTAACATGCAATGGCGCAACATGTTTCATTTAGCATTTAACAATGAGCGGATTTAAGTAGAACTACTTATTGATTTCAGTTGTCAAGTTGAAAAATAGGATTTGTACCAATCCGACTGGTGATGATCTATTTTCATCTTGTCAACCACATAATTTTCCTCCAGTGCAGCAAGAAGTACTTCGAGTGAGGCGAAATCCCGCTGACTAATTACTTTAAATCCATGCCTGCGAAGTTGTGCAGTACAAACTCCTTCACCGATTTGATAACGCTTATTCTCAGCAAATCTATTGCCGTCATAAATTACTTGGCTACCGCATGCGGCACTTGTATCCATCATAATAGCAAGATCAATACTTTCCTTTATCGCTAATTCAAGCATTTTCTGTGATGATTTGATCATTCCTTCAGTCCAGTCTTTTCCGGACTCAGTGAGTACTTTTGCTTTTCCATTTAAGACGTCTAATCCTGATCCTCCATGGATATCACACATTTCTCGCGGTGTGCCAAAAGAGAACTCTTCCGGACAAAAAAGGATAGCCTTTGTATTAGTATGTTGAATGATTTTGAGAATGATGGGATATTCGCCATATGAACTACCGTCGTATCCACATTTTAGACCTGATAGACATGCGCTAAAAAGAATTTTCAATGGTTGATCCTTTTGAGGGATTCTTAATTCTCCGGCTTTAAGCAGTGTGAGCATTTTTTTAACTGTTAAATTTTGAGTTTAAGGGTCGTAGTTGGTGAGTTTACCAATCAATTGCGTTTTGTGTTTCCATACAAGATCTTAAATGAATTAGACACCGCCTGATGCAAAATAGTTCCATGATTCTCATTGGGTAAATAATCGAAATAGACAGCGACATGTTCACTTTCTCCATTTTTTAATTTGTCGGCCAGTAAATTAGCGTCAACTTCCATTACACGAGGTACTTCTGTTGGAGTTAATCCTTCCTTTCCAACCGCAATGTAAACTTTTGTAGGTTGATTGAAGCTAGCAGTGTATAATTGGGATTCTGTTTCGAGAATTGAGCCATTGTTCCACCAGATGCTTGGACTCACTATAATGTAGTTGTCGAAAAGCGCTGGATGCTTAAGAAGGATCTCTGTGGCCAGTAGTCCGCCCAGTGATTGTCCAATCAGTGTTTTTGTTGTGTTGGTTCTGTAATTCTTCTCGATAAAAGGTTGAAGTTCTTTCTCCATAAATGAAATGAATTTATCTGAATGACCCGAACTTGGATTATTTAGTTTATCATGTTCAAGACTGGTAGGAAAAGTGAAATCTCTTCTCCGATCTACATTTGCAATTCCCACCACAATTGATTTAGGAAGCAACTCGATCCATTCAAAACTATAAAATTGCACAAGACCTACGACATGAATAAAATCTTCATTTACTGAACCGTCTAACAAATAAATTACTGGATAAGAAACTGTGTCCTGTTCAGCGTATCCTTCTGGCAGATAGATGTTCAGTGTCCTTTTCTCATTCAACTCTTGGGATTGAATTTCATCAATAAGGCCTAAAACAAAAGGTTTTGGTGTAATGGTCTGTTTGGTTTTGTTTTTCTGACCTACTATAGGGATCACACATGCAAAACATAGAAAAAGAATTAAAATCGCTCTCATTTTGAATTCGATTAATATTTGTATTCAGTACGTAGTGAAGTTACGACCTTTGTCGAATTCCACAAGAGGTTTAATTTTTGAAAATTAGTTATACAATATTCCGTCATGATTATCTAGACACAACGTGTTTATTATTTCCCATTTGCCATCGATTAACTCAACATCTATAGCACATAGCTTTTTTGTAAGGCGATCATGCAATCTCTCAAAATGATAAATAAAACTTGCTTTCGTGTCTTGTTCGCTAAAAATTATTTTTGAAAAGTTAATTCCTCCAAGATGCCTTTCCAGCTCTTTATTTGTTAATGGGGATATATGGAGTACTTCAATACCGTTAAAATCATTTATTCTCAGCGTATTGATCGGTTGAGAATCAGCATTTTTCTTGCTTATGTTATGTAGAGTAGAATTTCCGCCAGAGACAATGAAATCATTGATTAAGTGATCATCTGCAACAAAGAGTCTTCCGTTGACCATAATTGAACGTCCTTTTAATTGTGTTTTAGGGAAAATTTCTGCTAATGTGGCGTTGATAATCTGATATTCCTTTTCAAGAGGATCTAGCGAATCTTGCTCTATGTCCGCCTTCTTGTTTTTTACAGATTGATCTTGGCAACCGATGAACACTATAACTATCATAAAGAAAAATGCATATGTAATGACTTTCTTTACTTGATTTTTATTATTAGTATGTATCGGAAATATATGAATAGTGCGATAATTCATTTTAAAGAAGTCCATTGAGAATTTACATACCATAATTTGCTTTTGAGAAAATATTAAAAAAGTGGTAGCTGTTGAATTCATACAATGGTGAACAATCGTTAAATAGAATGGATGACTAAACGTTTAAAAGTGATATTTGATAATCCAATATATTCTTCTTCAAAAGAAAAAGCTTTCTGGAAGTCAAGTATGAGTAATCCTCTAGAGCAGAAAACAATATTTTCAGGTTGTCTTCCAGGTAATTTGAAATACCAAAATATTCCCAGTTTTTTGATAAATAATCATCAAAATTGGTTTTAACCTCGGTTTTCAATTCTGATTCGAGCAGGGGGTCCGAAAGTATTTTTTTGATCTTGATTTTAAACTCATCCTCCATCTTTCGAATCGATCTAAATTTAGACATGATAGTTTCATTTTCAGTTGTTTCTTGGGTGAACTGAAGGGCTGTATGGATTGATTGATGAATTTTAAGGTCATTTTCAATGCAATTTTCATAAACGAAAAAATCCTTGTAGAGCGTATCTAATTTTGATTGATTGGTTTTTTCTTCAAGTTTCTTAAAATAGCTATAGATTCTTTGATCATGTTCAGAAATGATTTTGTGCAATTTCTTGTCTTCTAAGGTCAACTGATCAATTAATTGGGATGCATTTTTTGTAGTGTACCGCACACCGTCGTAATCAAAAGTTTTAATAGGAATAGTTTTGTTTGCAATTGCTTTAATCGTCTCAAGATCATTGCTTAATGCAAGTGAAGAATAAACGATGTCTACTTTTTGATCACTGAAAAGATCTTCGATATTTAAATCACTATCCAATTCAATTTTATTCAAATCGAAATGGAGTGGATTTTTGTTGTCATAATAACCGTTGTATTGTTCAGAGAATGTGTTTGCTTCAACTTGTTTTCGAAACGAAATGACAAACTCTTCAGGCGATAAAATTTGAGGTTCAGTGGAGAAATGTACATTCTCCGCAATTTTGTTTGTTAAGCGTACTTGAATCTCCTCGAAATTGTTAAAAAGTGAACCGGCAGAAACATCGTCTTCAACAGAAAAATTAAACCCGGTTTCTTCAAGTTTTTGAATACGTTCAGCGGTTGTGGGGTGAGAAGACCATTGATCTTTAATGATAAGCTTGGATTTGTCAAACTTGCTCTGTTCCTCCAATGACACTTGCGGTAGGCTGTTTTTTATCGGGAATTTGTTGAGTTTTCCAAGAATTCGCAGAACTTCAAGTTGATCTCTGTAGAAGTTGTCACAAACAAGGTTAGATGAGATTCGTTCACTGTAAAAGTCAAGGACGGACTGAAGTGAAGTGTTGGCCAAATTGTACCTCAGTAATGAGTTTTTCAAAGGTTCATATCCAGTGACACTTGCTGCAACTTTATCTGCATGGAACTCCATTTCCCTAGACAATGCGAGATAGGTCTTATTCACAATAATGTACATTTTTTTTAAAATCCATTGAATCCCGAGATTGATTTGAACGGCCATCAGTACAAATAAATAAATGATCCAATTTGAATTGGCGAGTCTATTGGCTGTGTTATTATATGAATCATTGTCATTTACTAAGTTGAAAATGATTTGATTGACATTGTAAACATAACTTCCTACTTTCATTGTTCGTTGCGAGAAGTGTCCAAATTCATGTCCGAGGATGCCCTTTAATTCTTGCTTGGTCACGGTATTGATCAATCCAACTCCAATCGATAAGTTCTTTTTTATTGGAAGAAACATACTCCAAAAGTTGGAGTCATAAAATACGGAGGCATTCACCTCTGGCGATAGATATACCTTTTTAGGAGAGTTTGCTCCGACCTCTTGAATAACTTCTTCAATTAGTGCAAATAGTTGCGGTTCATCTTCTTTTTTTATCTCCACTAAATGTGAACGATCGATTTTGTGTGATTTAAAAATAAATTTGATTAAAAAAACAAGAATCAATACACCAAACAAGATTAATCCGATTCCGAGAATAATTATAAGGAACATCGGATATGAAAATATCAAGGCAATTCCTCCGTAAACGCATAAAATGGTCAGTCCTATTGCTGAAGCAAGAAGTGTAATATATACGAATGCAAAGAGGAGTAGACTAGTAATGGCTTTGGCCGTTTGAATTTTGAAATCTTTAGAAAGCTGATTATCGATAGTTTTCATTGGTTAGCAGTAATGTTTTGGTTAAAGAGTTTCATTAGTTAGCATAAATCAAATACGTTAAGATTACTTAAAAACAATAAAACTCTTGTAGATTAATTATTCAACATATTCATGATTTTAGCAGAGATCAACTCAGCATAAAAATGAGGGCCACATATATGACACTTTTCAATTTCATAAAATTCTTTTGGAAAATTGGCATTACTATAGATGCGTTGCCCTAATTCAAAAGGAATTGTCTGGTCTTCTGTACTGTGTATAACGAGAACTGGCTTTTTATAGTCACGTATTGATTTTTTTGCGCTGTATTGTTCACTTACAAATAAACGACCTACAATTCCAGCCTTTAAAGCGGCAATATCCTGATGCGAAGAGAACGCTCCTTCAATTACTAATCCATCAATTTCAGCTTGTCTTTGCTGTGCTACAACAGCGGATAAATGTCCCCCGAGAGATTGCCCGTAGATAACAACTTTGGTGTTTTTCACATCATCTCTGCTCTTGATATATGTCAGTGCAGAGTTCCCGTCAATAAGTACATTCTTTCTGGATGCTTTGCCTTCTGAAAATCCAAATCCACTATAGTCAAATACAAAGGCTTGATATCCTAATTTCAGGAATGGAGTCATTGCATGATATTGATTATAAATGAATCCGGCGTTTCCATGAAAATGCAATAAGGTTATCGTTGGAGTAGCATTTTTTGGCTTGATTAACCACCCGTTCAGTTTATTGCCGTTCAAACTTTCAAAAACAACACTTTCAATGGTGTAATCTTGATTTATAGTGTCATTGATAGAATTTAAGAATGTTGGTTGCAGGGTCTTTGAATCAATAAGAACATGAGCTGTATCAATGCGCGTGGCGACGGTTAGATTAAATTTCTCCTTCTCTGATGAAACATGCTCAATCTTTGTTGGTCGCAGAAAAATCTTGTTGACGCTGCACGAAAACAATAAAAAAGGAAATAGAAGAGTTGGGATGATTTTCATGTGTTGTCGATTAATTGTTTCGAATAATACCCTCCATAATTAGTTTGAATTGTTTTGATTCTTTCGAATGTCTAAAGTAAATATTTCATTTTTAATGTCAATGGATACTTATCTGGCTTGGTTCTTAAAGATTGTATTCACTTTCTGAGCTACATCAAAGAATAAGAAAGAATGATGATCTATAAATCGTTCTTGTTGCTTGCTATTCATGACAGCACGCCTCTGTTTTCCTCCTTTTTTGCTATTTTTACCCCGCTTAAAAAACAGAAGATCATTCCTATGGAAAAAGTAGAACCGTATAAGCCTGTAAATAAAGTTCGTATCGTCACTGCCGCATCACTTTTCGACGGTCACGATGCTGCGATCAACATCATGCGCCGTATCATTCAGTCAACCGGTTGCGAAGTCATTCACCTCGGTCACGATCGTTCAGTGGAAGAAGTGGTAAACTGTGCGATCCAGGAAGATGTGCAAGCAATTGCCATGACGTCTTATCAGGGTGGTCACACGGAGTATTTTAAGTACATGTATGATCTTTTGAAAGAAAAAGGCGCTCCACATATCAAGATCTTTGGCGGAGGAGGAGGAACGATTCTTCCTTCTGAGATCGAAGAACTACAAGCTTACGGAATTACGCGGATCTATCACCCGGACGACGGACGTTCAATGGGATTGCAGGGAATGATCAATGACCTTGTTCAGAAAAGTGATTTTCCGGTTGGGAAGGATCTGAAGGCAGATGAGAACTTATTAAAAGAAAAGAACATTCCGACGATCGCAAAGACGATCTCGGCAGCAGAGAATTACCCGGAAGAATCGGCAAGCGAACTGGCGAAGATCAAAACGATCGCTGAAAAGAATGATGTACCGGTACTTGGGATCACCGGTACAGGTGGAGCAGGTAAATCATCTCTCGTGGACGAATTGGTGCGCCGTTTCCTCATCGACTTCAAAGACAAGCAGATTGCGGTGGTTTCTGTCGATCCTTCAAAGAGAAAAACAGGTGGAGCCTTGCTTGGTGACCGCATTCGTATGAACTCGATCAAAAGTGATCGCGTGTACATGCGTTCTCTCGCGACACGTCAGTCCAATCTGGCTTTGTCGAAGCACGTAGCTGAAGCGATCACTATTTTAAAAGCAGCGAATTACGACCTGATCATTCTCGAAACTTCAGGAATTGGTCAGTCAGACACAGAAATTCTGGATCACTCGGATGTTTCCTTGTATGTAATGACACCGGAATACGGTGCGGCAACACAGTTGGAAAAGATCGACATGCTCGACTTTGCCGATGTGATCGCGCTCAACAAATTTGATAAACGCGGTGCACTCGATGCTTTACGCGATGTGCGCAAGCAATACCAACGCAACCATAACTTGTGGGACGAAGAAGTAGATTCTATGCCGGTTTACGGTACGATCGCATCGCAGTTCAACGATCCGGGAATGAACTCTCTCTACAAAGTGATCATGGACAAGGTAGTGGAACGCACCGGAGCTGATTTGAAATCTACCTTCGAGATCACGCGTGAAATGTCGGAGAAGATCTTCGTTATTCCACCGGATCGAACACGCTATTTATCTGAAATCTCTGAAAACAACCGTGCCTACGATAAGTGGGTCAACGAGCAGGTGGCTGTTGCTGATCAGTTGTACGGATTGAATTCATCGATCGAAACCTTGAAGAATTCTACAATAGAGGATAAGGATCGTCTGATCAAAGGTCTTCAGGAAACGTTTGAAACGGTAAAATTGAATTTCGACCCCCGCAACTGGGATGTTTTGGAGAAATGGGAGAACAAACGCAATTTATACAAGGATCACGAGTTCAACTTCAAAGTACGCGATAAGATTTTGACCATCAGAACGCATTCGGAATCGCTATCCCATTTGCATATTCCAAAGGTGGCAACACCAAAATACAAAGGTTGGGGCGATATTCTTCGCTGGTCTTTGCAGGAAAATGTTCCGGGTGAATTCCCCTATACTTCAGGATTGTTCCCATTCAAACGTGAAGGAGAAGATCCAACGCGTATGTTTGCCGGTGAGGGTGGGCCTGAGCGTACGAACAAGCGATTCCACTATGTTTCGTTAGGAATGCCTGCGAAGCGTTTGTCTACAGCGTTCGACTCGGTGACGCTTTACGGTAATGATCCTGATTTACGTCCGGATATCTACGGAAAGATCGGTAACTCGGGAGTTTCGATTTGTTGTTTGGATGATGCCAAGAAATTGTATTCAGGATTTGATCTTTCGCATCCGGCGACATCGGTTTCGATGACGATCAATGGTCCGGCGCCAATGTTGCTCGGTTTCTTCATGAATGCTGCCATCGATCAGAATTGTGAGAAATACATCAAGGCAAACGGATTGGAAGCTGAAGTAGAAGCGAAGATTGCAGCGATCTACAGAGCAAAAGGAGTGGAGCGTCCTCGCTATCAGGGAGATCTTCCGGAAGGAAACGATGGCTTGGGATTGATGTTGTTGGGTGTGACCGGCGATCAAGTGCTTCCAAAAGATGTTTACGAAAAGATCAAAGCAGAAACCTTAACACAGGTTCGTGGAACGGTTCAGGCTGATATCCTGAAAGAGGATCAGGCGCAGAATACGTGTATTTTCTCAACAGAATTCGCACTTCGTTTGATGGGGGACGTTCAGCAGTACTTTATTGATAAAGGCGTTCGTAATTTCTATTCCGTTTCGATCTCAGGTTATCATATTGCCGAAGCCGGAGCGAATCCGATCACGCAATTGGCGTTCACACTAGCAAATGGATTTACCTATGTAGAATACTACATGAGTCGTGGAATGGACATCAATGCCTTCGGACCGAACTTATCGTTCTTCTTCTCGAACGGTATCGATCCTGAATATGCGGTGATCGGTCGTGTTGCTCGTCGTATATGGGCTAAGGCACTTGCGAAGAAATACGGAGCAAATTCACGCGCACAGATGCTGAAGTACCACATTCAAACTTCTGGACGATCATTACATGCTCAAGAGATCGACTTCAACGATATCCGTACGACGCTTCAAGCGCTTTACGCGATCTATGACAACTGTAACTCGCTGCATACAAATGCGTACGACGAAGCGATTACAACGCCTACCGAGGAATCCGTTCGTCGTGCGATGGCCATTCAGTTGATCATCAACCGTGAGTTAGGTTTGGCGAAGAATGAAAATCCACTACAGGGATCGTTTATCATCGAAGAACTGACAGATCTTGTAGAAGAAGCGGTACTTTCAGAATTTGATCGCATCACCGAGCGCGGAGGTGTTTTGGGGGCAATGGAAACCATGTACCAGCGTTCGAAGATCCAGGAAGAATCCTTGTATTATGAAACATTGAAGCATACGGGTGAATTCCCGATCATCGGAGTAAATACCTTCCTCAGTTCAAAAGGATCACCTACGATACTTCCAAAAGAAGTTATCCGTGCGACGGAAGAGGAGAAGCAGTATCAGATCCGAATGCTCGACAGTTTGCATAAGGCGAACGCCGAAAAAGCAAGTGAGGGCATCGCACGTGTTCAGGAAGCAGCTGTTCAGAACCGTAACATGTTTGAAGAACTTATGGAGACCTGTAAATATGCATCATTGGGACAAATCACATCAGCACTTTTTGAAGTGGGTGGACAGTACCGAAGAAACATGTAGAAAAGCACAAATAATAGTAGGAGAGTTGCAGGCTCGATCAATTGATTTTGAAAATTATTAAAACAAAGAAAAAGGCGTTCATTTATTACTGAACGCCTTTTTATTGGACAATTTTTTGTCTATTAAGGTAGCACTTGGATTTGCTTATTCAAAGCACGGTATCTAGAGCGAACAACCCCACCTTTTGATGTGCCTTCTGTAACTGGAATTTCCTTAACTCTATCAAGGAAGCAAGTAGCATTTCCTTCAGCCAATCCAGCCATTTGATTTACACCCATTATGATGTTTGTTGTACCCTGACCTGTAGCAAAGAACAGTGCATCTTGTCCCCAGACTGGTGTACCAACAAAAAAATCTGCTCTTTCGTTCGCGTTTAAAGCGTTCCCGACCCAAGTCAATGTATTCGCAGATGACTTCGTAATTGTGGTAAAATCTTCAGGGAATGCTATGCTAGCTATTGACGAAACTGAGTTTGTGAATTCAACACCTTCAACATTAGTGTAAACAAAAGTTCCGCTCGTTACCAATCCTGCATATTCTTTTGCATGACCTGAATATATTGCAGAGTAGGGCATAATATCTCCATTGAATTTAACATTCGCATCTCCTGTTGCTTCCAATAAAGTTCCTGTAGGTCCTCCAAATCGTAGACGACAAACAACTACTGTTTTATCCGAATTCTGATTGTAGAATAATTCATAGACAGTATAGATTTTATCTTGATTCACATCAGATGAATCCTCTTTCTCACAAGAGAGAAGAAAAATGCTTAAAGCAGCAGCTAAAATTAGATTGATTCTTTTCATAGTTTGGTTTTTTGATTGATTTACAAATATATAAGAATTTGTCGTAAACCAAATTGATGCCATTTTTTGTATCAAGGGGTTCTTTAAGGAATCTTTTTGGTTATTCTGACAAACTGATCTCATTTCCATTTGAATTAAACAATCTAAATATCTATTCAATTATTTTAATAACCGTCATAAAGGGCAACCACTTACCTTTTCGTATCTTCGTCTCATGATCAAACAAAAAATATGTCCTTGGTTCATAGTTTATGTTCTATGTTTCATGTTCTATGCTCCTTTATCATTTTCCCAATGCCCCATCATCCCACATCCCGCTTCATATCAGCAGGGAAATGGTAGTCTGCATTTGCAAGGGGAGATTTCGGTGAATCCAACAAATTTACCAGATCGTATAAAAGATCATTTGGTACGACAAATGACCGAACATTACAATTTAGCTGTCGTATTTTCCTCAAATGGCCGTCATCTGGAGTTTAAACGCTTACAAAATGTACCACAAGATCACTATTCCATACGGGTTGCAGAGAAAATCACCATCAGTTACAGTTCAGAGGAAAGTTGTTTTTACGCGTTAAATTCCTTGCTCCAGTTGATGCAACAATCGGAAGAGGGTATTTTCATTCGCGAATGTTTTGTTTCTGATCAACCCCGTTTTCAATGGCGGGGAATGCACCTGGATGTGAGTCGTCATTTCTTCTCCGTTGACGAGGTAAAGCGTTTCATCGAATTGATGGCTTTTTACAAGTTCAATAGATTTCATTGGCATTTGACCGATGATCAGGGTTGGAGGATCGAGATAAAAAAATATCCGAAACTGACTGAAGTGGGAGCCTGGCGAGATAGCACAGTCAGCAATCATTACAACACTGTCCCAAGAACGTACAAAGTGGAGCGCTATGGGGGATTTTACACACAAGAAGAAATTCGTGAGGTGGTTCGCTTTGCAGAACGACATTTCATAACCGTTGTACCTGAGATCGAAATGCCCGGACACAGTCGCGCGGCCTTGGCGGCATATCCTGAATTGTCCTGTTTCGGCGAACAAATGGAGGTGCCCGGTTTATGGGGTGTGTTTGATGATATTTACTGTTCACATCAAAATACCATAGATTTTTTAAAAGATGTTTTGGCTGAAGTACTTGATTTGTTCCCGTCAGAATACATACATATTGGTGGAGATGAGGCGCCTAAAGAGCGTTGGCAGCGTTGCGAAAAATGTCAATCCGTTATTCACGAAAATGGTTTGAAAGATGAACATGAATTGCAAAGTTGGTTTATTCGACAAATGGATGAATTCCTCACAAATAGAGGTCGCAAACTGATCGGCTGGGATGAGATTTTGGAAGGAGGATTGTCACCAAATGCAACGGTCATGTCGTGGCGCGGATTCGAAGGTGGAATTGAAGCTGCCTCGCAGGGACATTATGTGGTGATGAGTCCGGGTTCGCATTGTTATTTTGATCATTACCAGAGCAAGCATCCTGAAGAGCCATTGGCGATTGGAGGTTATACACCATTGGAAAAAGTGTATGAATTCAATCCGGTAACTCCGGAAATGACACCGGATCAGGCTGCATTTGTTCTGGGTGGACAAGCGAACGTTTGGACCGAGTACATTCCAAATTTCAAACAAGTCGAATACATGGTTTATCCGAGAGCATTGGCTTTGGCGCAGGCTTTATGGTGTGAAAAGAAACCGATCTACTCCGTCTTTAAGGAAGCTTTGTTGAATTATCAACTTCCATACTTGAAGAAAATCGGGGTTAATTACTCAGAAGCGATGTTTTATCCGGAACTGAAATTGGAAAGGAGTCCAACAGGGATTCAAGTTCGATTCATCGGGCAGAATGAAGATGACATTCTAGTGTCAAATTCTGATCTTAATCATGGATTATTCGGTTCTATTAAGGAATTCGAACTTAAACGAACGAGCGCTAACAAAGTACAGTCTAATATTTTCTCAGTCAGGAATAAGAATTCAAATAAATCATCAGTTTACACTGTTTTAGAACACCCATCGATAGGCATAAATGTAGAATACATCACAGCGCCATCGAAAAGTTATAATTCCGGTGGTGATTTGACCTTGGTCGACGGAATAATCGGTGCGAAACCCTGGCGGGGTAATGAATGGGTTGGATTTAGAGAGAAGGAAATTGAATTGATCGTTGATCTTGGAAACAAGAAACTCATTGAAAGCATCGATCTTAACTTCTTGTTGGATGAGGGTTCCTGGATCTATCATCCGAATGAAGTACAATTTCAGATCTCTTCCAATAAAAAGAAATGGAAAGAGCTGAAGTCATCAACTTTACAGCTGAACAGTAAAAAAATGAGTCCCGGAAAATTCTTGCTTTTCGGATCAGCAATAGGGAAGAAGGGTAGGTATTTAAAGCTGATTATACTTCCTTTTGATAAAATTCCGGAGGGGAAACCGGGTGCAGGCTCGATTCCGTGGACTTTCATGGATGAACTTATTATCTTTTACAAGTGATGAAATTTGAATTGTGTGCAGCTTCTATAGAAGCCATCAAAGTTGCCGGAGAGTTGAATTTTGATCGACTCGAATTGTGCCAGAATCTCGAGCAGGGTGGAATTACGCCGTCTTATGGACTAATCGAATATGCTCAAGCTTATGGAATTGAAACCCATGTATTGATTCGTCCACGTGCAGGTGGTTTTGTCTACAACGAAGACGAAGTGGAAGTGATTCTCCGAGAAGTGATCAATTGCAAGCGCAGTGGCGTTAAAGGAGTGGTGGTTGGTGCACTTCGTGAATCGGGAGAAATTGACAAGGACGTTTTGTCGGAGATCATGCACAAAGCGGAGGGAATGGAAGTAACTTTTCACCGTGCTTTTGATGATTCAATTGATTGGAGACGGTCTTTGAATGTGTTGAAGGAATGTGGAGTAACGCGCGTCTTAACGTCAGGAATGGCTAGAAATGTAGACATTGGAATTCCAGTATTGAAAGAATTGAAAAAATATGCCGAAGGTGTGATCGAAATCATGGCCGGTGGGGGAGTGAATGCCAGTAATGTCGGCAAACTGATCAATGAAGTTCAGCCGGATGCCATTCATTTTTCAGGAACAATTAAAACGCAACTGGATGAAGAATCGCTTTTTTCTGAATCGATTTTAAGTGTCGATAAAAGTCGCGTTGAACGCATTCTAAAATCAGCAGAAAGAATTGCTTAGTAATCGAATCCTTGATGGGTGGATCTTTACATATTAATTGACAATTACATAATTATGTATGCCTAAGCAAAGCGAAATTATCTTTAAAGTTCTTCTTCTTTCGGATTCAAGGCGATTCTCTCCTTTGTAAAAATATTCAGGATCATTTTTATCAACTAACATAGGTTCGGCAAAGAAAAAAGGTTTGTTATGCAGTATGAAAATGGATTCTTCCAGGATTAATGATTCGTATGGTAACCTTTCAAAATAAAAATTTAGGTTTTGAGTTCTTCTTCTCCAATTATCGTCAGGAATCCAAAATCGATAATCTGAAAAAAATTTCATGTTAGACTTGTATAATGGTTCCTTTAGAATTGAATCCTTTAGTTGGTTGTTTTTCAATAGAATTGAGTCAAGTTTTTCATTTGACCATTTCTTTTCAAAACGCACATTAAATCTTAGAACATCGGTTGCTTTGTAAAGCTCTGAAAAATGTTCTATTCTTTCCTGTTTGGTCCATTTTTGAGATACAGGGGAATTACTAACTGTACTGTAATATGAAATAGAGTCCATGAGTTCCTCTTGGAAGAAATCTTCACGTGTCAATGTTCTCGAGAAAAAATCAGTTTTATTCAAATAATTGATATAGGAATCATTACAGGATTTACAATAGGTGACTTGAAATCCGTTTATTGATTCTTCTAAAAACCATGAGTCTCCAATCAATAGCTCAATTTCACGATACAATGAATCCAATACTCTTTGAGATGTCTGTGACACTGCTGAAGTTATATTAAGTAGAAAAGAAAGAAGAAAAACAGTTGTTATTCGCATGATTGAATAAGGAGATTTGGTTGTAGAATCATTTTGTGCCTTGCGCTCGGCCGACTCTTTAAATAAATCGTTATTTCGAAGTTAAATTATTTTTTCATATACTCTCTATATCGAAGAAAGGGTGGAGTCCTTGCTTCCCATAGCCTTGCGAAGGCCATGCATGTAGCCAAACCAATATTATGCGTATTACTTTTTGTTCATATAATCATTCATGTATCTAGCGAAAATTTTCTTTATTCTCATATAATCTTCATAAGCCATTTGTCCAGGAAAGGGTATTTTGCCAAAAACATGAATTTGACTACATTCAAAACAAATTTCAATGTAACCAATTAGTTCATTTTGATTGTTGTAAAACACAACGCCATGTCTAGGCTCATAACATGCACCAATTTCAAATTCTGATTTTGGTTGATACATGGCTGTCAAAAGTTCTGATACAACTTCAGAATTTATTTCAACTATAGTTTTAAATCTCTCCACATCTATTTCATTCGTTTTGAAATCTATTAGAGTCATATAATAACATCTTTCCTCCTCTGATTCCAATGATAATGAATCAATCCATTTCATATACATGCCACATGATGGCTCTAATGAAACTAGTTTTATTGATGTAACCTCATTCTCTAACACTGAACTAAATTGATCCATTAACATTGAGTCTAATTCAGTTTTTATTTCAATCGAATGTTTTTTACTCCTCAATGTTTGTGATTGAGTATCTATTGAGATAAAGAAAATTAATATGTACAGTATTCTAATCATGTTCGTCTATTACGCCTATCGGTTTGCCTTTGCAAAGTAGGGGAATTCAGTATTAAACTTTATTAGATGCACAAAACTTGAATTTAGCACTTCACTGTCATAGAAGCACGAAACCCCCGCTTTTGCAAAACGGCTGTTAGCGGTTCGGGCTTCTTTTTCTGTCATCATTTTTCTAATTACTGAAAGTCTTGTGCTTCCTTTTCTTTTAATGTTTTAATGTCAATTGTCGGTGCGAAGTACGTCTTTTTTGGTGTTTGCAAAAGTTGTTTTTCTTCTCCCATTGCAAAGCCAAGTTTGTAACCAATATTGTCTTCTGTTGTCAAGAATACGTTGTCGTGTTCGCTATCGTCTTCGGGAATGAATAACATAACCTTTTTGTTCGCTGATTTCTCAGTTATCCAACCGTAAGCTTTTCCAGTCGTTTCCCAAGCTGTAACATCAAATGATTTGTCAAAACCCATAGGATAATGAACGTAGTTAATGAAGTAACAATAAATTTTAAATTCAATGTCATACGGAAATGTTATAGCAAATTGTCTTTCGTTTAGTTTATAAAGTCGTGGTTGTGCCTGGAAACTTTCCTTGTTGTACATATTACAAAACCCAGTCAAAATACTATCAATTTCTGTCTTTGAAATATTGTCAACAATTACAAGCTTGTCGTTTGGTTTTTCTTGTTTTGGCAAATGTTCATTTGACGGTCTAGTTGTATCAGTGTCGGCTTGGGGTTTTTGTCCGGCTGGCATACAAGCTTTTATAATAAAAATTAAAACTGCCGCACCGATTATTATTAAAACTGTTTTCATATTCTATTCTTTGTATTGTTGTCCATTGGTTTGTGTCGTCATAGCCTGACCGCTAACGGTTGGCAAGCAGGCGCATAGCCCGACTCATTAAATTATTCGTTGTCCGAAGATAAAATTATTTTCTTTCAAGTTTAGCATTGTTGCGAAGAAAGGATAGAGGGTTTGTGCTTGCTGTTATAGCTTGCCAACCACACAAAGTTCAGTCTGCAAACATTTTTCTTCTGTCTGCGCTGTTTTGAAGATTAAACTTAGGATTATGATACATTAATTTTTCAGTCGTGTCAGTATAAATGTTTCCGTCCATGCTTGAAAAATCAACCTCTACCATAATAAGATTGATGTCGGAATAGTAACATTCCGAATATGATGTATGTTTTTTGCAAGGAAAGCTATTTTTAAATTTAGTGTTGTAATCAGGTTGAAAATATCTTATCAATGAAGCTTCAGTAAATGTTGTTCTTTGAGCAAGGGTAAATCTTGAGGGATTAACAATAAGCTTTTCAAGCTTTTGATTATCTGCTACAAGGTTTTCGGCCGAAAGAGGAATGCCACTTAAACTTTCAATAAAATTATTTTGTTTAAATGATGCTAATACAAGGAATATTTCTTTGTCTATATTTTTTGATATAGCGTCCGAGAATATTTTTAATAAAGTTTCGTGCTTTTTTATTCTTTTGATGGTCGGCATCTTTGCATATTCATCAATCGATTGACCAATATATAATACTTTATAATCAAAGAGGTCTTTATTTTTTACCTGGTCTCGAAATTCAAAAAGCACACTCGAAGGTTTTCTGTCTTCGATAATAGTTCCTTCATCATCAACCAGTTTTAGATGATTAAAATGGTTAGAGATTATTTTAGTTTCTCCAATACCATATTTCCCTTCGGTGGGCATTTTAATAAAATGATCTATGAATTTTGTCCCTTGTTGTTCTTGGAATTTAAGTTCGATTGCATCGGTAGTCTTGTTTATGTAGTCTTTATCAATTATTATTCGGGGTTTTGAGCAAATTATGTAAATATTATTCGGGGCATGAGCATCAAAATAGTTTTCATCTTTTATAGAATCTAACTCGTCAAATTGTACTGTCCAATATTTGTCTAGTACCATGTTTATCGCTTCTTCTGTTGAGTATTTGTATTCTGTCATTTTCAAGTAAAAATTAGTTTTCTACACAAAGGGTTCGTTTTCCAACGGAATGTCTTGGATGGTTAGCTATAACTTATTTACATACACACTAATATACACTTTTATCTCCCTGATACAACTACCAGTGTTTGAATAGGCGAACATCCGTGATCCGGGTATAATTACTTGTAAATTGTTGTAATTATTTGGTAAGCAGCTTTAGTTTAATCGACATGCATCAATTCAAAAATGGGTCTGCAATTCGTGATGTAATCTTTCTTTCCCTTTTGCGTTCTATGAACATGAAGTCCATCTTGCTTTTTTCTTGTTTGTTCATTTCCCTCGCAGTCACAGCGCAATGTGACTCGGTTTCTCCTTTGAACTTGAAAATTGTGGAATTGAGTAAAGCGAAAATGGGGAAGAAGGTACTGCGAGGTGAATGTTGGGATCTGGCGAAGTATGTGTTGGACGAAACGAATAGCAAATGGGATGGAAGCTATGTTTTTGGTGAAGAATTGAAGAAGTCAGCTTGTTTAATGCCGGGAGATATTATCCAATTTAAGAATGTGCGCATTCAATATCAGGAGGGTAGAACGAAATACACAGAACTAATGACGCACCACACGGCTATTATCTTTGAAGTGAATTCTTCCGATGAAGTGGTACTTATTCACCAAAATACAGGTTATACAGGAAGAAAAGTTGGTACGAGCAAAATGCGCTTCAGTACAATCGTTAAAGGCTCCTACAAAATCTATCGACCTATTTCGAAATAGGGTAAATGGTCAAATGCGATCCAAAACATAATGGATTAAACTCAACATCTCTGTGCCATATCCTTTGGAGAAATCCTTTTTTGGTCGGTTGGCAATTCCGAGACAAATAGTCGCACATTCATGTCCCAAAGCACGTCCTAGTGAGAAAAGTGCCGAGCTTTCCATTTCAAAATTGATGATCTGAAAATCAGGGTGTGTAAATGCAGTCAATTGTTCGTTCAAATCTGCAGTAAGTGCAGGTAAACGCAATTGTCTTCCCTGTGGACCATAGAATCCACTTGAAGTAACTGTGATTCCTTCATAAGTTCGAGTAGACATGAGACGATTCGTTAAATCTTGCCCGGCAGAAATTAAATAAGGTTTTATCTTTTCGGGTAATGAAATTTGAGCTTCGAATGACTTTAAAAGTCCTTCTTCCTCATCCGAAAATGGAATTTCATAGAAATGAGCTACATTATCCAAGCCGATTGCGTGAGTGGATAAGAGATAGGAATGAACAGGTATTTCTTCCTGAAGAATCCCACAAGTACCGATACGAACGAGTTCCAACTGGTTGAACCCTGAGTGATCTTTTCGATTGACTAAATCAATATTGACTAAAGCATCAAGTTCATTGATCACAATATCAATGTTGTCGGTACCAATGCCTGTTGAGAGTACAGAAATTCGCTTTCCTTGGTAATGTCCGGTGTGACAAACAAATTCCCGGTGTTGAGAACGGTGCTCAATGGATTCGAAAAAGGAAGAAACCATTGCGACACGATCCTGATCACCCACCAAGATGACCTTACTCGCCAATTGTTCAGGAGAAAGGCCAAGATGATAAACTTGGCCTTCACTATTCAATACTAACTCCGTTGGAGGATAATGCATGTTTTTTTATTTTCCGGTTACACTGCTAAATACCTTCTGTAACAGATCTGTTACACGTGCTGCAGGATCCTTACGAATCTTATTCTCTTCTTGTTCAACCATGTAGAAAAGTCCGCTTATCGCTTTTTCTGTAATGTATTTGTTCAGGTCAGGATTAAGCTTCTCACCACCTGTAAAGGTCATCGCACTGTTGTATTTTGTTATGATCGGATTCCAGTATTCTGTTAATTTTACGTTGGCAATTGCAGTTTCCACTTTCGGAGAGAATGCAGTTACAAGTTTTGCAGTAGTTTGATCTTTAAGGAATTTCGTTGCTGCACCATCACCTCCATTCAAAATAGCAAAACCATCAGAAACGGTCATGTTCTTAATAGCGTCAACAAAAATGGGGAGAGCCTCCTTAGTTGCTTCCTCAGCTGCACGATTCATGGTCACTTCAAATTTCTCAACTTGACCATCAAGTCCCCATTCTAATGCTTTCTGTTTTACTTTGATCGCATCATCCATAAAAGGAATCCGGATCATATCGTTTTTCCAGAAACCATCAGTGATGGAGGTTAGATTAACAGAATTCTTAATACCAACATTCAATGCTTCACGTAATCCGGAGATCACTTCTTCATTTGTCAGTTTAGGAGTATTTGTAGTTGAGGTTCCGGTAGTATTAACCACCTGAGCAACTTCATTTAATGTATCGCAACTAGTTAATGAAACGAAAGAGAAAAATAGAGTAGCAGCTATGAATTTAATTTTCATGATCTTTTATTTTTTGTCAAACTTAATGATTCTTCCCGGCTGTTCAAAAAAGGTACCAAACAAAAAAACGGGAGCGAACTCCCGTTTAGTTTTATTTAAGAACATTGATGTGTCCGGTAAATTCGTTCTTGAGATCGGAATAAGGATCTTTCACAGAGGCTTTCCAAACGTACATTCCACTTTGGATGATTTCTCCGTTATATGTTCCATCCCATTTTGCGCTTGGATCATTAGTCTCCCAAATTGTTTGTCCCCAACGATTGAAAATGGCTAAATTAAATTGATAGATATCAATACCAGATACAAAGAACTCCCATTGCTGATTAAATTCATCTCCATCCGGAGTAAATGTGTTCGGTGCATAGAATAAAATTGCCGGAATAATATTCATGAAGTATTCAACAGTATCCATACAGCCCTCTGCTGTAGTAACCATTAGTGTTACAGGATAAGTTCCAACTTCTTGCGGGAAAACTACAACAGGATTCTCTTGTTGGCTGTAAGATGGTGTTGATCCAGGACTAAACCATTCCCAATTCACAACATCCGGTGTAGAAGAATTTTGCAACATGATTGTCGTTTCGAAAATAGTTGCTGGATTTGCCGAGAAGGTGAAATTAGCTACAGGTAAAGGTAAAGCTTGAACAATATTGTTGATTGTGTTCGTATAGACACACCCATAAACTGACGTAACTGTTAAGTCCACACCATAGAATCCGGAGTTAGGGAAGGTGATGGTTACCGGATCAGTTGCATTTAACATATAAGTTGAACCTTCTGTGAAAAGTACATACATTGTTGCAATTTCTCCACCATTTTCTGAGGTGTTTGTAAATGTAAATTCCCCAGGAATACAAGCTGAAAATTGATTTGGTGTTAATTGTGGAACAATGGGAGTAGGGAAGGTAATCGTCATACAACTATCTGCAGTGGGTGATCCACAAGCTTCTGAAAGAATCACGCAATACTGGGTGTTGGTTACATCAGGATCAACAACAATTGAAGAGCCTGTACCGATTAAGACTCCGTTCTGAAACCAAGTAAATGTGTACTCTGATGAACCTCCGGTACCACTAACTTCAAGTGTTGCTGTGTTCTCCGGACAGATCTGAAGATCATTAGTAAGCTGACTGATTTGCAAAGGTGCCGGTTCACCAATTGTTGTCGAAAAAGTGGCAACACAATTATTCTGATCCACAACAGTTAAAGTATGTGTACCAGCGTAAAGGTCATTGGCAAAAGGATTTGTTGACGTAGAATTGTCCCATGAATAGGTGTAAGGTCCCGTTCCTGAACTGACATTGTATTCAATTGTACCATCATTCCCTGAATTACATGTGGCATCTGTTTGACTAACCAAAGTAGCATTTACCCCAGGGATTTCTGTAACTGTAACATTCACATTCCCTGTACATCCAATGTCAGATGTGACAACACACGTATAATTTCCAGCACTTAATCCTGTTGCAGTTTGGGTGGTTTGGCCCAAAGGATCATTCCATTGATACGTAACATTGCCTAGTTCAGGAGTCATTACAGCTGTTGCAGTTCCATCACCACCACCTGAACAAGCAACAACAGTCGTTGAACCTGTAAATTGTGCTGGAGTGTCACCAACTACCACGTTCGCAGAAGACGGACAACCATTCGCGTCAGTCATAACGACTGTGTACGTTCCAGCTGAAACGTTATTTACGGTTTGTGTACTTGCACCAAGTGCTGGCCATGTGAAGTTAAATGGTGCTGTACCTTGACCAGGGTTAGCTGTAACAGAACCAATTCCGGAAGAACAGATATCCGGAGTGGAAGAGGCTGTAACCGTCGAGTTTGTTCTTGTTATCCAAGTTGTATCAGAAATAGCGACACCTGTTCCACCTCCACAGCCACCAGTGAGCCAATATCCGGTTGTTCCTGGAGGGACATTTGTAATATTCAATACTCCGCCATTGTAGGGGAATGTTTGACCTAAAGTGTTTTCCCACTGAACACCCGGTGTAAATCGGTAACCTTCATTCGTGGTTGTCCATTGAGTTGAATTCCTTCCAGGAATAATTACACCTACAGTACCTGCAGCATTGTGCAGACCATGAGTGGCAGTACCACCAGCCCAAGCTAGACAGTTTGGTTTGTTCTGAATATGCGTTTCAATCACATTTGTTGACTCATAAATGATAATTTGGAAGGTACCATATGTTGTCGTACATGAGAACATTGGGACTGAATTCCACGACACCACAAGTCTGCGATATGGAGCTGTTCCGTAAACTTGATAGCGTATGTAATTACCTACATTAGGACCAACACCCGGATGCCAGTCTTGCCATGGTGTCATTATGCAATTTTTTGGAACGTTTGCAGCTGTACTAGGAATCGCTGCGGATGTAAATGTTGCGGGTTGACCTGCAGAAAAGGCAATCCATCCATTACTACCAATCCAAAACTGATTATACGTAGTGCCGAAAAAGCAAAAAGGAAAACCTATGTTTTGAGCAGGAGAAACGGCATCATCAGATAAGTTGATAGAAGTCCCGGCGTTCCAAGGATCCGGAGCATACGGAATATTTAACACTTGATAAGGTCCGATAGCTGTACCACCACCAACATTTCCGCCAATTTGAGCACAATCATTAATTGTAACTTGTTGACCTTGACATACAGTAGCATCCTCACCTAGACATAGAACTACCGGAGGTAGAGCCTGACCAAATAGAAGGGTAGAAAAAAAGCTAAGTGTTAAAGTCGTAAGTAAATGTTGAATATGCTTTTTCATCAATTATTATTTAGTACAAAGTCAAAACGTATAATTCAATTGTTTGGTTGCTTTGGTTCTGCAAAATTAAGTGAACATTCCCAGCTATCCAAACTATTTACCATGGTTATTTTCTGCACTCGTTAATGGCAATCCAAGAGTTTCGAATATTGTCTGAACAATTTGAATTGTCAGAATAAAAAATATATACATTTGCTCCGGTGATTTAAATACATAACTATGTCAAGCAAATATCAAGGTGCGATCGATGAATTCATGGGTCGCGTAAAAGCATCAAACGGTCACGAACCTGAGTTCATTCAAGCGGTTCAGGAAGTTGCAGAAGCGGTTATTCCGTTGATCGAAGAAACTCCAAAGTACAAGGCAGCAAAGATCTTGGATCGTATTGTTGAGCCGGAAAGAACAATCATCTTCCGTGTTCCATGGTTGGATGATAATGGAAACGTACAAGTCAATCGTGGTTACCGTGTAGAATTTAACTCTGCAATAGGACCTTACAAAGGTGGTTTGCGTTTTCACCCATCGGTAAACCTATCGATTTTAAAATTCCTAGGATTCGAACAAATTTTCAAAAATTCATTGACAACTCTTCCTATGGGTGGAGGTAAAGGTGGTTCTGATTTCGATCCTAAAGGAAAGTCGGATAATGAAGTAATGAAGTTCTGTCAGTCGTTTATGACTGAATTGAGCCGTCACATTGGAGCTGATACAGACGTTCCTGCCGGAGATATCGGAGTTGGTGGTCGTGAGATAGGTTATATGTTTGGACAATACAAGCGTATTCGCAATGAGTTTACAGGTGTTTTGACCGGTAAAGCTCGCAACTGGGGTGGATCGTTGATTCGTCCGGAAGCAACAGGATACGGAACTGTTTACTTCGCACAAGAAATGTTGGCAACGAAAGGTGATTCTTTCAATGGTAAAGTAGTTGCAGTTTCAGGTTCTGGAAATGTGGCGCAATTTGCTTGTGAAAAAGCAACTCAGTTGGGCGCTAAAGTGGTGACTTTATCTGATTCATCCGGATACATTTATGATGCTGATGGTATTGACGCTGCTAAACTAGCTTTCGTTATGGAATTGAAAAATGTTAAACGTGGTCGTATTGAAGAATACGTTGCGAAATACCCTTCTGCGAAGTTTGTCGCTGGAAAGCGTCCTTGGGAAGTGAAAGTAGATATCGCTTTACCATGTGCAACTCAAAATGAATTGAACGGAGAAGAAGCAAAAGCACTTGTTTCTAACGGTGTGATCTGTGTAGCAGAAGGAGCAAATATGCCTTCAACTCCGGAAGCTATCGAAGTATTCCAGCATGCGAAGATTCTTTTCTCACCGGGGAAAGCTTCTAACGCCGGTGGTGTAGCTACATCAGGATTGGAAATGTCTCAAAACTCACTTCGACTTTCTTGGTCAGCTGAAGAAGTTGATCAGCGTTTACACGGAATCATGGTTTCTATCCATGAAGCTTGTGTGAAGTATGGAAAGCAGGCTGATGGAACAGTTGATTATGTGAAAGGTGCAAACATCGCAGGATTTGTGAAAGTTGCCGATTCAATGATCGATCAGGGATTAGTATAATTCCAACAGAAATAATTGGAAGAGGCTCACTGTAATGTGAGCCTTTTTTGTACATGTAGTTTTTTTAATAATATTGTTCACAAGTCGACTTGACTGTTTTTAATTCAGTTAATTTTGTGACCTAAATTTTATCCGAATGGAAGTTCTTGAAAAACGTCATATTGAATTTGATCGAACGGGTTTCGATGATCAGGAATTGTTAAAGATCTACAGCGCTTTGTTGAAACCGCGAATGATTGAAGAAAAAATGCTCATTCTTCTTCGTCAGGGTAAAATTACAAAATGGTTTTCCGGCTGGGGTCAGGAAGGTATTTCTGTTGGCTGTGCTTACGCAATGGATCGCGATGAATACATCTTACCAATGCACCGAAATCTGGGAATATTTACAACAAGAGGAATTCCATTAGATCGTTTGTTTGCTCAATTTCAAGGGAAACTATCCGGATTTACCAAAGGACGGGATCGATCTTTTCACTTTGGTACTCAGGAATACAAGATTGTTGGAATGATTTCGCATCTGGGTCCGCAACTTGGAATTGCAGATGGAATTGCCTTGGCTGCTAAGTTGAAAAAAGAGAATAAGTCGACTATTGTTTTTACTGGTGATGGAGGAGCGTCAGAAGGAGATTTTCATGAATCACTCAATGTGGCTTCTGTTTGGGATCTTCCTGTGATTTTTGGTATTGAAAATAATTGTTGGGGACTTTCCACTCCGTCTGTAGAACAATTCCGCTGTGCTCAGTTCATCGATAAAGGAATTGGTTATGGAATGAAGGCCGTAAAGGTGGATGGGAATAATATTTTAGAGGTCATTCGAACGGTGCGTCAAATCAATGAGGAAATTCGCGTTGAACCGAAGCCCTACATTTTGGAGTTGATGACATTCAGAATGAGAGGTCACGAGGAGGCTTCAGGAACTAAATATTACCCTGAAGGGCTACAAGATGAATGGTCAAAGCAAGATCCGGTAACAAACTACGAACTCTATTTAAAAGAAATTGGTTTGCTCACTCCTGAGTTGGAAGCTTCCATAAAAGAGGGTTTTAAGAAAGAAATTCAGGAAGGGTTTGATAAAGCGCATGCAGAACCGGCAATCGAAGCGTCTATAGAAACGGAATTGAACGATGTTTATGCTCCATTTGTGCAAAAAGTAATTGAGCCTAAAGGAGAAAAATCGGAAAAACGATTCATCGATGCCATTCAAGATGGATTGCGTCAATCGTTTGAAAAGTACCCTGAATTGGTGATTATGGGACAAGATATCGCCGAGTACGGAGGTGCATTCAAAGTAACTGAAGGATTTGTTGATCAATTCGGTAAGGATCGAATTCGCAATACGCCAATTTGTGAGTCGGCTATTGTTGGTGCTGGATTGGGATTGTCCATTGCAGGTATGAAAGCGATTGTTGAAATGCAATTTGCCGATTTCGTGACCTGTGGATTTAATCAGATCGTTAACAATTTAGCGAAGATACATTGGCGTTGGGGGCAGAATGCCGATGTGGTTGTGCGGATGCCGACTGGTGCAGGAACCGCTGCCGGACCTTTTCATTCGCAAAGTAATGAGGCTTGGTTCGTTCATACGCCAGGTTTGAAAGTGGTTTTTCCGTCAACACCGTATGACGCAAAAGGACTTTTAAATGCTGCCATCGAAGATCCGAATCCCGTTATGGTTTTCGAGCATAAATATTTGTACAGAAGCTTGAAGGAAGAAATTCCGAATGATTATTACACCGTTGAGATCGGAAAGGCGAGAACTGTGCGTGAAGGAAACGATTTTACCATTATTACCTATGGATTAGGGGTGCATTGGGCGACTGAACTTATGGATAGCATGCCGGAAGTTTCAGCTGAGATCGTCGATTTAAGAACTTTGTTGCCATTGGATAAAGAAGCGATTATTGCTGCTGTGAAGAAAACAGGAAAAGTGATTGTTTTACATGAAGATTGCATGACCGGTGGGATAGGAGGTGAGTTAGTGGCAATTATAACAGAGACATGCTTTGAATGGTTGGATGCCCCTGTTAAACGTGTCGCCTCATTGGATACACCAGTACCTTTCGCTGTTTCTTTGGAGACCCAATTCTTACCGAAGGATCGCTTCAAGAAAGCAGTTGATGAGATATTGAACTATTGATTCGAAAATAGAATAAACAAAAAAGGTCAGGAATCAACCTGACCTTTTTTATGTTTTGAATTTCTTAATCCTTGATTACTGTGTATCCCGGATATTTCTTTGGATCGAAAACAAACATAGAATCTTCAACGGTTGGATTCGCCGTAAACTTAGTAACTGAGTAAGTTGTTGTGGTTCCGTCTTTCGATTTTAATATCGCTTTTTTTAGTTCATTGCTTGACTTTGAAATGTAAAGTACGATTGTATGATAGTCAACTTTGGCCGGATTTTTAGGGTACAAGTTGATGACGTGAACAGCTTCATTGTTCAATTTATCTTCTTTTTCGTATTTGTTTTTAAAACCAGATTCCCAAATCGTCATTAATTTTTTTGGATTCAATGTCTCTTCGTCAGCATCACTGGCATCTGTTTCATAAACGGATTTTTCTTCTTTTACAATCGTCCATGTTTTTTTGCCATTGGAAATGATGGTATTTTCTCCGTATGACGCCGTAAACTTATCACCTTTAACCCATCCCTTACCTGTTTCTGTTGAATTCGTTCCCGTGGTTGTGTTTTTGACATTTGCCGAAAATTCAATGTAGAAAGAAGTCATTCCTTTCATTTTGGCAGAAAGCTTATCAAGGATTCCCTGTGATTTTTCATCTTGTGCGAAAGAAATAGAAAGCGTTAAAACTGCCAGGAGTGTAAATAAGTATTTCATTTTAATTTGTTTTGGGGCGCAAATATCAGAAATTGTGCCAAGAAAAAAATGTTTATATTGATCTAATATTAGTTCAATCTACGGAGAATTTCAACAAGTGTTTCAAAGTCAATTGTGTGATTTCCTTCGTAGTGAACTGTATCAAATCCCATGGACTTGTAAAATTGAATAATTTCTTCTTGTTGTTCACTGTTGTAATACTCATCTCCTGAGCCAAGTGCGAAAATATTCGATTGTTTTTTACATAGTTCAATCACCAATTCCTTGGGTAAGTCAGGAGGGAACACACTTGCCCAAATAATCAGATGATCTGCTTTGATTTTGTTAGCGTAATACCAGCGAGCGGCAGTTGCACCACCTTGAGAAAATCCAAGTATGATCTTTCGTGTTCCAGGTTTCACGCGCTTTAAAGAGTTATCGAGTTCAGTCAACCAATTGAGATTGTCATTGATATCACTTTCACGGTCTTCACTTGTCATCCAGGATGCACCAACTCTCCCCGAACTTCCTTTTAAATAAAAGCGATGCATGCCTTCTGGAGCGACAATAAAATAACCATCATCCAACTTACTGAACTTCCCGATGAAAAATTGTGCAAGTTGACCATAGCCATGAAGCACATATAAAAGAGTGTGTGCTTTTGCCGGATCGCCATGTGTGAAATACCTGAATGATCGTTTTGAGCTAAAATGGTGTTCGCTAAGCATGAAACAGATTTTGGAGCCAAAGTTATATATTTGTATGTGCGTCTTGTAATTTCATATCTGTTGTTTCTCACTTTTCTCTGGCAATTGGTCGGAACGAATGTTTGTTTTGAACGTTCCTACTACTTAGTGAAGAAAGAAATGAAAATGGCTTTGAAAAATGGAGTTCCTGAAGATCAGCGTATTCGGTTCAATTTCACGCAAAAGGAGTATAAGGCGTTGATTTGGATCAAGTCCAATGAATTTGTCTTGAAAGGCAATTATTTTGATGTAATTACAACAGATTTTAGTGATGGTCTTTTCACATTGGATTGTATTTCAGATCAACAAGAAACTGTATTGTTCAAAGACTTAAACAAGCAAGTAAACAAAAATCTTGGCGATAATGACCTTCCGCACAACAAGATCAAAAAAATGAATCAATCCTTTATGGAGTTGGAAAATACTTCATTTGATTTAGGTTATTCGCAAATGAACAGATTAGGACTTGCTTTTTCTCCTGACTTTCAATTATCAAAAGGACATCTGAAATTAGATGATCACCCACCGACTGTATAGTTTCATACAGCAATTGATCAATTATTTTTAATTATTTCAGAAGGCTCAATGAGAATTTTATTTTTTTTCGTGCTTTTCCTTGTACTTAAAACAGGGAATGCACAAACAATAACTGTGGTCGATCTTGCTACTCAGGAACTAATTCCTGGAGTATTGATTTCTAATTCTGCCTTAAAATCAAGTAGAATTCAACTCTTGACCGATCATAATGGTAAAGCGGATATTTCTATTTTTAAAAATGAGGATAGTTTGTATTTCAGTTATTCAGGCTACATTAAGCTTGGTTTGCGTTACTCAGATCTTGAGAAGAACAAGTACAAAGTCGAAATGTACTACGATATAACGGCAATTGATGAAGTCACTGTTGCTGCACATCGTTGGGAACAAGATAGTCATGACGTACCAGCCAAGTTGAAGTCGATTTCCATGCGCGAGGCCGCGATCCAGAATCCACAAACTGCTGCCGATCTTTTGGAAACTTCGGGTTATGCATACATTCAAAAAAGTCAATTGGCAGGTGGTTCCCCAATGTTAAGAGGATTTGCGACCAATCGTGTGATGATTGTTGTAGATGGTGTACGCATGAATAACGCAATTTTCAGAGCTGGGAATTTGCAGAATGTTATTTCACTGGACGCGAATTCACTTGAAGGAGCGGAGTTGTTGTTTGGACCCGGTGCAGTGATGTATGGAAGTGACGCCATCGGTGGTGTAATGGATTTCAGAACCTTGAATCCGAAATTGGCCAATGGCAAAGATCCGCTGGTGAAAGGATCTGTTTTTGGGCGCTATTCATCAGCAAATAATGAACAGTCCTACCATTTTGATTATAACTACGGAACCAAAAAATGGTCGTTTCTCACGGCAACCAGCTTCTCTGATTTTGGTGATTTGCGCACGGGTACACGTGGTGGTGATTCTGCCTACTTGCGCCCAACATACGCAGCTTCACTTTATGGAAAAGACACAGTATTGGTGAATAAGGATCCGAATTTACAAGTTCAATCGGGCTACAGTCAATTTAATACGGTGAACAAGGTGCGTTTCAAGCCAAATGAATTTCTGGATCTAACGTATTCATTTAACTATTCATCTACTTCAAATGCTCCTCGCTATGACCGTTTGATTTTGGATGCCAACAACGATGGTATTTTGGATAATGCAGAATGGTATTATGGTCCTCAAAAATGGATGATGAATAGTCTTTCAATGAAATACAGTCGCAAAAATAAGGTGTTTGACAATGTTCGATTGATCGCAGCGAATCAGAAGTATGAAGAAAGTCGGCATGATCGACGCTTTAACAACAAGCGAATTCGTCATCAATATGAATCAGTAGATGCCTATTCACTGAATATTGATCTGGATAAAAAAATGGGAAATCGACTACGTGTATATTATGGATGGGAAAGTGTTTACAACAAAGTGGGATCTTTTTCGGAACGTGTACATATTGTGACTTTGGACACAACACCGAATAACACCCGTTATCCAAACGGGGCAACTTGGCAAGTCCATGGTATATATTCTAATTTGACGTATAGATTGAATGAGAAATGGTTGTTGAACGGGGGAGTGCGTTACAGCTACTATTTAGTTGCAGCGGATTTTGATACAACATTCTTTGATTTTCCTGTGATGGAAGCACGAAACAAAAGCGGTGCATTGAACGGAAGCATTGGAACAGTTTTTAGTCCGGGAAAAAAGACACAAATTTATTTGAACGCCTCAACTGGATTTCGCGCTCCAAATGTGGATGACATAGGAAAAGTATTCGATTCTGAACCCGGTAATGTAGTGGTTCCAAATGCTAATTTAAAACCAGAGTATGCCTACAATGCCGAGGCGGGATTTGTCACTTCAATTTCCAAGTATGTTCACTTGGACGGTGCAGTTTATTATACTTATTTGAAAGATGCATTGGTGCGCCGGAATTTCCAATTGAATGGAATGGATAGTATTTTGTATGAGGGAGAACTGAGTCAGGTACAAGCGATTCAAAATGTTGCTTCTGCTTATGTCTATGGAGTTCAAGGTGGAATCATGTTGAATTTGACCAACGGATTTTACGTGAAGAGTCAGATTTCTTATCAATTTGGACAGGAGCAAAGTGGAGATAGTTTAAATTTCTATCCAAAAAGTCATGTGGCACCTTTATTTGGGAGAACAACTTTAAGTTATCAATACAAACAGTTTCGAGCAGATTTTTATGCTGTTTACAACGGTGAAATGACGTATGAAAGATTGCCATTATCCGAGCGAAATGATCGTTTTGTTTATGCAGAAGATGAAAATGGCAATCCATATACACCAGCATGGTACACACTTAACTTAAAAATGATCTATCATTTCAATAGAAATCTTTCGATGAGCGGAGGAGTGGAAAATATAACTGATCAACTTTATCGTAACTATGCATCAGGAATAAGTGCTCCTGGAAGGAATTTTATTCTCTCGGTTAAAGCAAAGTTTTAAACAACAGGAGGCGGATTGAACAGTTCGCCTCTATTTTTTTTCTGTAGCGTATTTCCCTTGTTGAGCTACGTAAAAGAATCGGTGCTCTAATTGATTGGAAGGTGTCAATTGTGGCTCGAAAGTCATGACGTCAAAGTCCCCCTTCGGATCCTGAAAAGTAGCTTTATAGATTAAGATGTCTTTTTGAAAGCCTGTTGTTCCGGGTTTAAATTCAAATACATAGGCTTCTTTTGTTGTAGAACCAAGTCCGTCGAAATTTTTCCATTGAAAAATACGTCTTGGTGTGTGATTGGACACGGTATAAATATCTTTGAAACTTGAATTACGTATTCTGAAATCGATCAAAATATCCTTGTAGTCTTCTGAGCTGATATGCTCGAAACGGACATTCAATAATTTATGTGGAGTTGATGGAATTGCAATTGGAGGAGAGATTTTGTTTAAGGCGCCATCATAATAAAAAATGTAGTTGTAGTTGCCCATAAAACCAAGTTCTGACCGTTTGGCTACATTTCCATTTCGCACAGCCTCATCAATGGCAAATTGTAGACGATTAACTGTGATAATAGCATCCTCCTTATCATCCCCATCCAAATTTTCACGAAAGATTTCAAGCGTGTATTCTTCAGTAGCCGTAATTCCAAGATTACTTTCTACATGTCGTTTTGCGCGCTCATCAAGTGGGCCGGTATCTGCAAGTTCTTTCTTTTCCGGTAACACATCATCATTTTCGCGACTTGTTTCTCCGCATGATGCAACAAGAAGAAGACTGAATAACCAAATGAGTTTACTTTGCATACCTTACTTTTCGAAAACAAATATAAGTCATTCAATGAAGCTATGCTCTCGTTGTTTTGTATTTTTGCTCTTATGAGTGTGCGATTGGAAGCTTCATGGCATAATGCATTGAAGCAAGAGTTTGACAAGGACTATTTTAAAAAGCTGACCGACTTTGTTCGATTAGCGTATCAACAGTATCCGAATGCTATTTTCCCAAAAGGAAGTCAGATTTTTCGCGCCTTGGATCTTTGCCCATTAGATAAAGTGCGCGTAGTGATCCTTGGACAAGATCCATACCCAACTCGTGGACATGCGCATGGATTGTGTTTTTCAGTGGAAGAGCACGTTCGTCCATTTCCAAAAAGTTTGAATAATATTTTTAAAGAATTAGAATCGGATCTTGGAATTCCTGTTCCTCCAAATGGTGATTTGGCACGTTGGGCAGAGCAAGGGGTTCTTTTATTGAACTCAGTACTTACTGTTAGTGAAGGTCAGCCTGATAGTCACGCCGGAAAAGGATGGGAAATGTTTACAGATGCAGTGATTCGTTCTGTATCAGACCAAAAAGAAGGTGTTGTTTATCTTTTATGGGGATCGAAAGCGCAGAAGAAAGCTGAGTTTGTTGATTCTTACAAAAATCTTGTGCTTAAAAGTGTTCATCCTTCGCCCTTGAGTGCGCATCGTGGATTTTTCGGTTGCAAACATTTTAGCCTAACGAATTCTTATCTCCAATCTAAAGGTAAACAGTCGATCAATTGGTGATTTTGCTCATCAAAGATTGATTATATTTGCAGCGCATGGAATTAAAGAATGATCTAATACTGCGCGCAGCTCGCGGTGAAAAAATTGAACGTTATCCAGTATGGTTAATGCGTCAGGCTGGACGAATACTACCGGAGTACCGAGCGGTTAGAAGTCGCTTATCCGGGTTTAAGGAGTTAGTGGAAACTCCGGAATTGGCCGCTGAAGTAACGATACAACCTGTAGATTTACTAGGGGTGGACGCTGCGATAATTTTTTCAGATATACTTGTTGTACCTGAAGCGATGGGACTTGAATATCAAATGTTGGAACAAAAAGGTCCATGGTTTGAACGCACGATCCGATCTCGAGAACAACTCTCGTTAATTGATGATGTAATCGATGTGAAGGATCGTTTAGGGTATGTGTTGGAAGCAATTGAAACGACAAACAGAGAATTGAATGGGCGAGTGCCTTTGATTGGTTTTGCTGGCGCTCCATGGACGATCTTCTGTTATATGGTGGAAGGGAAAGGATCAAAAACATTCTCAGAATCTAGAAAGTTATTGTACACGGATCCTGTTTTGGCACACGACTTGCTAAACCGCATCACGGAAGTGACGATAACATACCTTAAAGCACAGGTAAAAGCAGGAGCACACATGTTGCAATTGTTTGATTCCTGGGCCGGGATACTCGGAACAGAACAATACGCTGAATTCGGATTGAAATACATTGAAAAAATTGCGAACGAACTAAACGAAGTTCCATTGACCATTTTTTCAAAAGGTGCCATTACATCCATTCCGGCAATCGGAAAATTGAATTGTAATACAATTGGTTTGGATTGGAATATGGACGTTAAAGAAGCGCGTGAAAGCGTTGGAGAAAGTAGGACTTTGCAGGGGAATCTTGATCCATGTGCTTTGTACGCATCACATGAGGATGTGGAAAAGATGACAAAAAAAATGTTGGATTCTTTTGCCAGCTCAAGACATATTGTAAATTTGGGTCACGGAGTTTATCCGGATATTGATCCTGAGAAAGTTAAAACATTTATCAAAACAGTTAAAAACTATGAATTACGCTCTTAAAAACATGAAGACGATTTGCATTGCAGGCGTATTCAGTATAGCAGCTGTGGCAGCTTCTGCTCAATCAGGCGAGAACTTATTATCCAATGGTGGATTTGAATCTACGGATGGTAAAGTGAAAAAATTAGGAGGTATTGAAAGTGCAAATGGATGGACGTCTCCAACAGGAGTTCGTGCTGATTTGTTTACTCCTTCAAAGGTGGTTGAGATCAATACACCTGAAAATGCCTACGGAAAAGAAACCGCCAAAGAAGGATCGAATTATGCAGGAATTGTTGCGTATTCTTTTGGGGATAAAGTACCAAGATCATACATTATGGCTCGTTTTGATGCTCCATTGAAAAAAGGAATGAAATACTGTGTGCAATTCCATGTTTCACTTGCAGAAGCGTCAAAGTACGCATCAAACAATATTGGTGCAAACATTTCAAAGAAGCCTTTTGCAACGGATACAAAAACAGCGATTATTGATAAATCGAACATTTTGCATTACAACAACAAGGTGTTCAATGCTACCTACAACTGGGAAAAAGTGTGCGGCGTTTATGAAGCAGAAGGTGGAGAGAAATACATCACGATCGGTAATTTTACGATGAATGACAAGATGAAGTATGAAACCAACAAAAAACCGAAAGATTTGAAGGTGACTCAGATTGTTGCTGCGTATTACTACATTGATGATGTTTCAGTTCGTTTGATCAACGACAATCAGGAATGTGACTGTATGCTGTCAGAAAGTTCAGAAGAGTATTCAACGACTATTTTCCAGAAATCAATCGCTCTAAATGAGAAAATGACTTCTAAAGAAAAGATTGAAGCGCAACAATTGTTCTTTGCTTTCGGAAAAACAGCTTTGACTCCAATTGCAGAAGAATCCTTGGCGTTAATTCTTGCCGAAATGAAGGCGAATCCTTCTATGAAACTAGAGATTAAAGGGTTTTGTAATCCAGAAGAAAACAAAGTAGCAGAAGAAAAACCTGTGTATGCTGATATGGATTCACGAAGAGTTTCTATGGTTGCTAATTACCTTGTAGACAATGGAATTGCAGAATCACGTTTGATTATGTCGCCACAAGGTGATAGTACTCCAAGTGCTGAGATCATGGCGGATGATGACGATGATCTAAAAATGGCCAAATCACGAAGAGTGGAGTTTAAAGTGAGATAATCACCCAGATTAATAAAAAACGAAAGCCGGATTGAAAAGTCCGGCTTTTTTGATTTGTATAATTCGAAGGAGAATCAAGGTCATAAAATAATTAAGCAAGAAGCTCTTTCAAAATAGCATACACCTCGCTTGTCGGAAGTCCGACTACATTGTTATAAGAACCATTAATACGTTTCACAAAAGCGTGGCCGATCCATTCCTGGATTCCATAAGAACCGGCCTTGTCGAAAGGACGCATGGTATCCACATAATGTTCAATTGCCACTTTGGAAATTGTCAGGAATTCAACTTCAGTGCTTACTGATTGTTTAATGAAATCTCCTGCGTTATAGACGACAATTCCGGTTGTGACATGGTGCGTTTTTCCTGAAAGCGACGAGAGCATTGTAATGGCTTCTTCTCTTCCTGCAGGCTTGTTTAAGGTTTGATCCTTGTGTATTACGACTGTATCCGCACAAAGAAGTATCTCATTTTCTGACAATGAAGGAATCAAAGCATTTGCTTTTTTTTCAGCAACGAACAATGCTTGATCATTCGCTGGAATTCCATCACATGATTCATCGGTATCCTTGGTTCTTACTTCAAACGAAAACCCCAATTCATTTAACAATTCGCGTCTTCTGGGAGAACCGGATCCAAGTATTAACTTCTTCACAAGAAAAGAATTAAATAGAGTGACAAAATTCCCATCAACATAGATGTTTTAATCAAACCATTGATCAGAGAGTAGTGCTTATTTCCAATTAAAAGTAGAAGAATGGCGGCCACATTAAAGACACCAGCGGCATAAAAAATAGGATTGTCTAAAAATAGATTCAGGAATAGTTGTGGGATTTGTAACGCAGCAATCAATCCTGATGGTAAAATGAAGAGAAGGAAGCAAATCAATAAGCGTGTACGACGAACTCCGATAACCATTGGTAATGACTTGACATATATTAGTTTATCTCCTTTTATATCTTGCACATCTTTAATTATTTCTCTTGCAAAATTTTGTATAAAGGCAAAAAGTGCTAAAAGATGAATTAATGCAAATTGAGTATCAAGAATAGGAAGAGGATTTGAGTCCGTGCTTTGATTCAGGTTATTTACCATGAAAATCAATGCAAGGATTGGTATGAGTGAAGTCAGGAAAGCTACAATTAGATTGCCGATCAAGACTTTTCGCTTTAAAATCATGCTGTAAAACCAAAGGAGATTAATCGATACAAGGTGGATGAAGGCAAAAATCAAGGTGTCATATTTGAATGACAAATAGATACCAATACCAAAGGCGAACGTATTCAATGTCCAATGTGATACAATTGCCCAACGGCGTTTTAAGTGCTTTGTGATGATCAGTTTTTCAGGTTTATTGATTCGGTCAGCTTTAACATCAAAATAATCGTTGATGATGTTGCCTGCAGCTGCAATCATAACCGTTGAAAGTATCAACAATACAAGATCAATTGTATTGTAATCGAATTGATAAATGTTATTTAAGAAATAGCACACACCGAACATTGTTAAGACAATGATCAGTAGATTAATCGGGCGAATAAGTCTAAGGAATGCTATCATTTGATAATTTTGTATTCGGTTCTTCGGTTGGATTGATGTGCTGCCTCTTTTTCTTTCTCGCTTGATAATTTGTTGATTTCATCATCTGAAACGATTGGCTTCGTCTCACCATATCCTTTGTAAGTCATTCGTTCAGCCTTGATTCCTTTACTGATAGCATAGTCATACACCGCTTTAGCTCTGTCGTTTGACAGTTTCAAGTTTTCTTTGTCATCGCCTCGGGTATCGGTGTGACCTCCAATCTCGATTTTAAGTGTACCGTTCTTGTTCATAAATTCAACAAGTTTGTCCAGTTCCACAAACGATTCAGGTCGCAAGGTTGATTTTCTGAGATCAAAGAAAACATTCGCCAAAAGGGTAGGGATACCTTCTGTAATTGGCACCATTGGAACATCCATGTGCACTGCTTCCTGATCTTCAACAGCCATCATATTGAAGTTTTTAGAAAAGAAAGTATAGCCGGGATAGGTGACATTTAAAGCGTATTCACGATTGACAGGAAGGGATACCATAAATTCACCTGTAATCTTATCTGCTTCCGAAATTACAACCTCTTTACCTGTCTTCAGATCGATCAGCTGGAATTTTCCGGCAATTGGATTGCGTGTAACTACATCAAATACAATTCCTTCGAAATACAAGGTTTTTGTGGGTCTCAATTCTTCGGGAAGAGTGAAATAGTAAATGTCTAAACCTCCGTAGCCTCCTTTTCGGTCGGAAGCAAAAAATGCAATTTCACCGTCTGGACTAACCATGAGTGAATTTTCATCATAACGTGTGTTGATCGGATAGCCGAGATTTACAGGTTTTGTCCAATTTCCATTTTCATCCATTCGCGACATGAAAAGGTCTGACCCTCCCATGCCAACATGTCCGCGTGAAGCGAAATAAAGCGTTTTGCCATCCGGGTGAATCAATACAGATTCTTCTTGAAATGGTGTATTGATAATGTCAGGAAGGCGTTCAGCTACTCCCCATGTTCCATCAGCTTGTAAATGCGAAACAAAAATATCGGAATTTTCAGTTTGATTCTTTCCGCGAATACCGCGAATGAAATAGAGTGTTTTTCCATCTGCTGAAAGAGAAGGTTGAGTTTCCCAGTGGTAGGAATTAACTTTTCCCGGTAAGTTGATGGGGTCCAACCAACGGCTGCCTAATTTCTTTGTGTAGAACAAGTCACAACTTCCCTTGCCACTTCTGTTTTCGCCGTAATATTCACCACTTGCATCCGGACAAGCTACAAAGATCAAAGATCGTCCATCCGCAGCAATCGTTGGCGCGCCTTCGTTGTTTACCGTATTGATGTTGACGGGCATTGGAACAGCTGTTCCCCACATATTTCGGTCATTCAATTGAGAAACATAAAAGTCCTCTTGCTCTTTAATTGGACCTTGAACGCGATCATCCTTGATTCGTCGTGTGAAAAGTATCGTTTTTCCATCAACCGTAATGGTCGGGAAATACTCATGGTCAGCCGTGTTAATTCCGGGACCGATGTTAATTGGATCGAATTTATTCGGATTTTTCAATGCTTCAATAGCAAAATTGTTTGCAGCTTCAAGATCCCGTGCCTGACTCACCAATTGCTGATTGGCATTTCGATTACGGACAAATATTTCTAAATTCCTGTTGCTTTTCTCATATTCACCTACGGCGTTTTGTAAAGCGGCAAGATAGAAATAGGTGCTGCCTGATGGACTATGATTTGGATTAATGGCGATTGCAGATTCAAAATGTTTAATTGCGGTTGGATAATCACCCAGTATTTCACAAAATTCACCGGCAAGCATATGGGCTTCCCAAAATCTTGGGTCTTTTTCAATCGCTTGATTCAATAATTCAATTCCACCTTTATAGTTGGGTAGATTTGTTTTTCGATCAATTGTTTTTCCGGGAATGTCTCTTCCTTCTTCAAATAGTTTTATTGCCTTTTTGTTGCTGGTAGAGTACTTCATTTGCCCGTAAGAGCATGATGAAATAGCAAACAATGTGAGTAGGATGAATAAATGTCTCATAATTATGGGATATTCATGAATTTATGGGTTTGGAGAGAGATCTTCCACTTTGGATGCTCCTTTACATAGTCAATGATTGTTTTCAAAAACCGTTCCTGTTTTGACCACTCAGGTTGAAGATAGAGCTTACAGTTTGGATTTACTTTTTCAGCGTGTGTTTCAGCCCATGTTAGATCAGAAATGTGAGCAATCACAACTTTCAATTCATTCGCTCGTTGGTAGGCCTCATCAGTTGGGGCTTTGAATTTCTTAGGTGAGAAACAATACCAGTCAACGTTGCCATTTAACGCGTAACAACCGGAAGTTTCAATGGCTACTTCAATGTTTTGTGCATGCAGTTGATTAACCAATTCACTTATATCGTACATGGCAGGCTCTCCACCGGTAATCACGACAAAACCACACGCTGAATTTACCGCATTTTCTACAAGTGCAGAAATTGAAAGTAAAGGATGAATTGAAGGATCCCAACTTTCTTTAATGTCGCACCAGACACAACCCACATCACAACCTGCTAAGCGAATAAAATAGGCAGCACGCCCGGAATGAGCTCCTTCACCTTGAATCGTGAAAAACGATTCCATTACCGGTAATTCTAGCTTTGGATTGAATTCCTTTGACTGCATTAGACAAAGGTAAACTTTTTATGGATTTTGAGTTGGAATCAATTCATTCTGGCATGTTGCCAATTTTGCTTAAGTCGATTGTACTCTTCAGAAAAGCTTTTGAGTACATTGTTGACTTGGGATTTGTCACAAATCAACAAATCGCGATACGCATTTTTTATCAATAATAGGATCGGTGAACTCATCAGAATGTCTGAAGTGGAAGTTTCAAAATTGTAGGTATTAAATACTTCCACAATTTTATTTTTATCGGCTTGATCTTTACTTGTTAATCTGGATTTCGTTTGTAATTCTGCCAGAAAAGGAAGTAATCGTGCACTGAGATCAACGAAATGGCGCATGATCATCAGGGCATCGTTAATCTCCCTGATTTTTTCACTTGACAATATTTCATTTCTGTTGACCTTCATGCCTTAAAGACGTAATTGAATTGATATTGGTTGGATGAATGAATATATCCGATGTGCAAATGAATATTTTGAATGAATATTATACGGGGATTTGACATATATTTGACCCAATCAATTTTTGAACTATGAAGAAAACGCTACTAATAATTACCGCACTCACAGGAACAATTTATTCGCTTAATGCTCAACAACAAATTGAAAATGGAAACATGGAAGCATGGGAGAATGTTGGTGCGAGTACAGAAGAACCAATCAACTGGAATAGCTTTATGACTGCTCAAGGTAGTTTGACATGGGCAGCTGATAAACAATGTGAAAGATCGACAGATACCCGTCCCGGATCAAGTGGGTCATACAGTGCTCGTGTTTACTCAAGATCAGCAGCTTTCGGAATTGTAGCGAATGGAAATTTAACCTTAGGCCGCATCAATATGGGAAGTTCAACAGCTACTTCTTCTGATAATTATAATCTTTCATTGACTTCAAATCCAGCATTTTCTGAAGCATTAACTGACCAGCCGGATTCATTAGTATTTTGGGTGAAGTATTCGGCAGCTGGTGGGCAAGAAGCAAGAGTGAGCGCAGTTTTGCATGGTAATTACGATTATCGCGATGGATATAACGCACACGCTACTTCTCAAACGTACAAAGTAGCTGAGATCAGTCATAATTTTCCTCCAACAGGTGGAAACTGGGTAAGAAAGAGTATTGCATGGAACTACACAGGTCCCTTGACTGAGAATACATTTATTTTGGTGACGTTTACAACAAATAAAACACCAGGAGGAGGTGCTGCAACGGATGTAGTTTTCGTTGATGATGTTGAGCTAATCTACAACCCGACTGGCGGAGACGATAACTTACCAATTGTTGCGAATGATGTTAATGCTCAAACACCTTTCAATACTCCAATAAATATTAATATTTTGGATTATGTAACAGACCCTGAAAACGACATCGATCTTTCAACACTGCAACTAACTTCTGCGCCACTTGGTGGAAATGCGAATGCAAATACAACTACGGGTGTTGTTACGTACACACCAAATGGAGGGTTTTGGGGAGATGATCAATTCAATTATTCAATCTGTGACGGTGGTGAACCACAAACATGCGATAATGGAACAATCTATATTAGTGTGGATGAGGAATTGGGAATAGTATCAACATTACTCGATCCTGTTGTGATCATTGTATCTGATTCAAAACTATCGTTTAAGAATATGGATGAAAATGTTAAAGTTGATGTTCTTGATGCTCAGGGAAGAGTAATTGCCAATGGAACGACTGCTCAAACTTTTGAACTTAGCCAATTCGCAGGTATTCTGTTGGTGAAGTTAAGCAGCGGCACTGAACAAAGAGTAGTGCGTATAGCAAATCTCTAAACAGAAAAACGTATTAATGAACTGTCCTTTTCGAAGGACAGTTTTCTTTTTTATCAAGGTATGAACCCTTATATTCTAATACTCTTTTTATTAGTTGCTGGTCAAGCTTTTTCTCAAACAGGAAAGATTACTGGAAAAGTGCAAAATGAAAAAGGCGAGCCCATCATTGGTGCATCGATCATTTTTCGCACGGATGTAACAATAGGTTCTGTTTCTGATCATAACGGAAACTATCTATTAGAAGTTCCTGCCGGTCCTGCAAAATTGATTTGTCGCGCAAGTGGGATGATCACGGACACCTTGTCGATAATTGTCGTAGAGAACAAAACACTCACTCGTGACATAGTCATGAGTTCATTTGTCCTTGAGTTGGAAGGAGTAGAAGTGAAGGTAGGAAAGTTTGATAAGCCATTTGAAGATCAAACGGTCTCAATGGTGGTCATCCGTCCTGAGTTGATCGAAAATAAGAATACTAGAAGTATAGAAACGGCCTTGGATCAAACGCCAGGATTGAATATCCTGGATGGTGAACCTCAAATCAGAGGGGGCAGTGGATTTACTTTTGGAGTTGGATCAAAGGTTGCTGTAATTGTCGATGATATGCCAATGCTGTCTGGTGATGCCGGTCGTCCTGAATGGGGTTTCATTCCGGTAGAAAATATTCATCAAGTAGAAGTTATCAAAGGTGCTGCTTCTGTTTTGTCGGGAAGTTCTGCTCTTTCAGGGTCTGTCCATATTCGAACAGCGTATCCAAAGGCGAAGCCATTGACTAAGGTGAATGTATACACAGGCGCCTATTCCAGGCCGAGTGATCCGGATATGACTTGGTGGGAGAATTATCCTGGAATCCACGGGATGAATTTTCTGCATTCCAGAATGATGGGGAATTTGGATCTTGTCGTTGGTGGAAATTTAAATTATGACCATGGTTACATTGGTCCACCGATTCAGGATTCAATTGTTGCTACGTACATAAAGGACACGATTTCTAATTTCACCGAACGACAGATGGAGTCGTATCGTGCCCGCGTGAATTTCAATCTGCGTTACCGTTCAAAAAAGATTCGCGGACTCAATTATGGAATCAACGGAAACTTCATGTATGCCCATTCAACTATGCCTTTGGCGTGGCTAAACGATTCAACAGGTTTATTCAGAGCTTACCCCGGTGCTGTTTTCTTGCAGGACCAATTTATTTTTAATGTAGATCCATACATTAATTTCTTCACGCAAACAGACGGAAAACACAGTCTACGAATGCGTATTTTGCACGCAGACAATGAAATGACTGCGAATCAATCGAATCGTGCCACAACGTATTACGCAGATTATATGTTCCAGAAATCCTATCCGCAGTTGAAGAACATGGATTTTATTGGAGGACTAACAAGTACATTCACTAATTCCTTTGCGAATATTTATGTGGGATCGGGCGATCCGAACAATCAGTTATTGAATATTTCGGCTTATTCCCAAGTAGAGAGTAAGATCAACAAAACCTTGAATTTATCAGCGGGTGGTCGATTGGAATATTTTCAATTGAACGACACCATTACTGCTATGAAACCGATTTTCAGAGCCGGAAGCAGCATCAAGTTGTATCATGAAACCTATTTGAGAGCTTCTTATGGTCAGGGATATCGTTTTCCGACAATTACCGAGCGATTCATTAAGACCGGAGTTGGGAATTTCGGAGTTTTCCCTAATCCTGATTTAAAGCCGGAGAGCAGTTGGAACGCAGAAGTGGGGGTCAAGCAGGGATTGAAATTCGGCAAAGTGTACGGATTTTTGGATGTAGCCGGTTTCTGGCAGGAATATCAGAATACCATCGAATATATGTTTGGTGTGTGGAATCCGATCACGTCACTCGAAACAATGAGTTCAAGTGCCGGATTTATGTTTTTGAACACTGGAGAATCACGTGTGACGGGTATAGATGCTTCTTTTGCCGGAATGTCTAAAATTGGAAAGAAGCTGGAGTTGAATTTCATGGCGGGATATAACTACATTGTTCCTAAGACCTTGACTCCTGAATATGTTTATGCAACAGATTCCTTGAATAGAGTGTTTAGCTACAATGCCACATCGTTGGATCCTTCAAAAGGAATATTAAAGTACCGCTTCCTGCATAACGCCAAATCAGACATGGAGTTTGTGTACAATAAAAAAATAGGGATAGGATTTAGTATCAAGTACTTTAGTAAGATTGTGAATATGGATGCTATCATTAAAGACTTTGAAGAGACTACAAATGGAATTGAAGCTTTGCAAAATTTGAGGTACATGGATTATTACGAGGCTCATCGTTTTGGAAACTTTATTTTCGATGCGCGTGTATCCTATAACTTGAGCGCAAGTCACAAGATTGCTCTGATCGGGTCGAACATTTTCAATCGAACGTATTCATTGCGTCCATTGAAGATCGAACCTCCACGAACGATAATGGTGCAGTATACTTGGAAGCTGGATAAGAATGGATAGTTCCTGGATTTAACATCCTATTAACATTTAAAAAGACAACTCCACGTGAAGAGTAGCGTTTGGTTAATCATAACACGCTACTATGTCCATTTCGATCAAAGAGCCATGCAATGAAGATTGGTCTAAAATGACACCTAATGAAAGAGGTGCTCATTGTCAACGTTGCGCACTTAATGTTATCGATTTCACACATAAAACGGCTTTTGAGATAAAGAGCATACTCTCAGAAGAGTTATCTTCTAATAACCGTGTTTGCGGCAGAATCACCAATTATCAACTCGATCAATTGAATGATGACTACTTTCATTGGAAGAATGACCACGAATCGTTTAAAGCAGTTTTGATCTTTTCGTTGATTGCTGTATTTGGCCTAAGCTTATTTAGTTGTCAACATGCACCAACCAGAGAGCTAATCCATCAATTGAACATTGAATCAAGTGTTGTTTTGAATGAGGAGAAAGCACTTGACATTGAATTGAATGATTCGATTGCAAAGGAGAATTCAAGTGATTCAATAAAAACAAAGAATGGTATTCAGTGGAATCCTGAAATAGTAACTTACATGGGGGTAGTACCACATGAGTTTCCTCAATTGGAAGTTGGTAGATGGGAAATTTGTAAGGTGATTTATGGTGATTTTATTGTGTCCGGCTCAATTTTGGCGGAACCCAAGCAAGAAATTGAAGATTTTTTACTTGGACAAAATTTATTACATCCAATAGGTACAACAGGAAACACTTCGAAAAAGCGACAGGTCAATCACCGTCCTGAAAGACAGCGATCCAGAATTGAAGGCATAAATACATCAGGTGAAAAGTTGTTCGATGCACTTATTTACCCAAATCCAATTGAAGAATCGAGTCGTTTGTTTGTGTATGTGAATGTGTCAACATCAATCGATATCACATTATGGAGAGCGAAAGGGCCGTCACCACTGAGACATGCCATCCATGATTTTGAGACTGGCAGATTCCAAATCGATTTGAAATTGTACCAACTTCAATCCGGTGAATACGAACTAAAGTTAATGGCTGGACATCAGTTGTCTGTTTTGGTGTTTGAGGTTTAGAAAGAGATGTTCGAGAGTAATTTTATCTTAGTTCAAGATAATCATCCATTGGCTTAAAATTTAAGCTTCTTCGTTGAAAAAAATTGGATTTCAACGATTTCTGTGTGAACTTTTGTAACAAAACAGCGCGCTATGAAATCACTTAAGATATTCCAGATTGACTATATCAAATATAGTTTATTGATGTTTGCAGGGATTGTACTCATCTTTATTTCGGCAAAACTCGTTGGCTTAGAGCATGCTGGAGAATTACGTTTTTTAAACATTATTGTCGTTGCGATTTTATCAGCAAGAATGGCCAAGGGATTTACCAAAAAGAAATCTGAATACGATTGGTTGAGGGGGTATTTTCACATCATGATTGCCAATTGTTTAGCCATTCTTTATTCAATTATAGGTTTTGTCGTTTATGCCACTTTTATTGATCCTTCGTTTGTGGAGTACTTTAGTGGATGGGTATTGTTTGGTGGAGCTACGTCAGTGGTTATGATTGCTGGAAGTATTGCTATGGAAGGAGCCGCCGGAGCAATTATTGTCACCTTGGCGGTAATGAATTATTACCAATACAAGAAACAACCAACAGAGGTGACAAAGAACTGGCAGGGGTGAGGTACGATTATGAAACAGTCGTTTTCTTAGTAAATCAATGTTCAAACAACATCACTTTTCTTTGTTCCATCTTTCGGTAATCCATACTTTTTGCTCAGCTTTTGTAAGAAAAGTCCAAGCAACCAGTCGTGTCGATTTGTTACTGGTACCCATAGGGATCGTTTTGACTTCACTGGCATTAAAATCGTTCAATAGCTGAACAGTTTTAAGTACGTTTGATTGCTTAGAAACAAGCGTTGTAAACCAAAAGCAATTCTTGGCGAATCGTTTACTTTCGCCAACCAAATTCTTGATGAATTGGATTTCACCGCCTTCACAAATCAACTCGTTACTAATTCCTGCAAAATTAAGGGTCGGAGACTCAACCCGTTTTCCGCTTAAGTTCCTCACTTTTCTTCGACTTCCTTTCTCAGCTTCTTGCGTTGAGGAGTGAAATGGTGGGTTGCAAACCGTGAGATCAAACCGATCTTCTTTTTGAATTATTCCGTAAAAAGTAGATGATGGGTGTTCTTGCATTACCAATTCAATTTTTTCTTTCAAAACCGGATTAGCTTCCACGATCGCTTTTGCATTGTTGATGGAAGTTTGATCAATATCTGAACCTCGGAAATTCCAGCCGTATTCAACAACTCCGAGAATTGGGTAGATGCAGTTAGCGCCAACCCCAATATCCAGACAATTGATCTTCTTTCCAATGGGAATTTCGCCAAAGTTTGAACTAGCTAAAAGATCGGCAGCATAAAGAATATAATCCGCTCTACCTGGAATCGGCGGACAAAGATTATCACTGGGGAAAGACCAGTTTTCAATTCCGTAATAGTGCTGAAGAATTGCTGTATTGAGCAGTCTTACTGCATTCGGTTCCGAAAAATCCAAACTTTTGTCTCCGTATTTATTTGGTTTAAGATGCCTAACCAATTCCGGCTGAAGTTGAATCAGGGTATCGAGATCGTATCGCTCGCGATTTCTATTTCTGGGATGTAAACGATTTTTCTCGTTTGGATTCTTTTCGGATGTCATGCGTTTGAAGTTAAAGCTGGGCTTTGAACGAACAAAAATAGATTATTAAGCTAAATTTGATTCTCTTTCCGACGATAATACAAAGAATAACATTCTTTGCCTCAGACTGAGCATACTTTGATCAAACTGATTGCGAGCAGTGCAAGAATTCCCCCATTCCTCCATTCCTTCATTCCTTCTTTCCAAAATCTTTCTTACCTTCGCAATGTTCTTTGGTGTCACTTCGGTGAATTAAAAAGGAATCCGGTTAAATTCCGGAGCTGTATCTGCAGCTGTAACTACTGAAAGGTCATTTCAATAGGTCACTGTCCGTCACGATGGGTGGGAAGGCGAAATGAGTTGGTAGGAGCCAGAATACTTGCCTTAGAATTGTTAATGAAGACTTCAGATTAAAGTCGGATTTAGTGTTCGCCATTCCGGATAGGCGAGTTCTATTTCTTTTTACTGAATTCTTCACGTTGGTTTAATTTTTAAAAACAAAAACGATGAAGAAAATTTATGTTCTTTTGGCAGCATCTGCCTTGTATTTCCAATCATTTGGTCAAAGCCCTTTCGTGTTTGATTTCGAAGAAATCTTTACAAATCCTGAATCCTATGACAATGGAGCAGCAGGTGATGCGAATTTCACCTACTACGACTTAGTATTAAGCAATTTGTATGATGATGTTTGGGGAAGCTGGAGCGGCTTCGCAATCTCAAACATTACTGATAATACAACTCCGGGGTGGGGCAATCAATACGCTTCCGTTACAGGTGGAGGGTACAATTCTGCTACTTACGCAGTTTTTTATCCTTATGGAGAAATGAATACAAATCCTCCAGCATTTATTGATTCATTTTTCATCACAAATACGGCTTACACTGCAATCTCTATGCGTGATGGCGACTTCTTCTCGAAGCAGTTCGGAAGTATTTACAATGCACAAGGGATTGAAGATGGTACAAACGGGGAGGACTTCTTGCGATTGTGGATCATAGCAGAAGGATTTTCATCCAATGAGAAAGATTCCATTGAATTTTATTTGGCAGATTATCGCTTTCCGGATGATCAGGATGACTACATTTTGGATTCATGGGCAAAAATTGATCTAACGCAACTTGATTTTTACGTGACAAAAGTTTATTTCCGTTTTGAATCAAGTGACATGGGAGACTGGGGAATTAATACACCTACTTACTTCGCAATTGACGATATTCATTATGTTTACTACTGGGGACTTGATGAAATGGATTTGAACGTCCAAGTTTATCCAAATCCGGTAGTGGATCGCTTAAACATCAAAGGAGAACGAGGCACTGTAACCTTGACAGATCTGCATGGTGCTATTCTTGTCACAGAGAAACACAATGAATTTAGTTCGCTCGACCTAACTCATCTTTCTTCAGGAGCGTATGTCCTGACAATAGAAAATGAGAAAGGACAGAAAACTACACGAAAAGTAATCCGTTAATTGCGGTATTCGGTTCTTATACTATCATTTTTATGCTGTTCCTTTTCTTTCGCGCAACCGGAAGAGAAGGAACAGACTTTGCCTGAAGTGAAACATTCTTCTGAGTGGATTAGAATTAAGCATTTACACGAACAAATGCCATCACTGACACGCAATGAAATTCTTGAGTTACAAACAGAAGATGCCGGACAATTATTGCAACGTTTTCCGGGAATCCATGTGCGTTCATACGGAGGTCTCGGCGGACTAAAAACCATTTCTGTGAGAGGTCTGGGTGGACAACATACGCAATTGATAGTTGATGGATTTTCCAGTCCGCAAGACCAAACAGGGCAAATCAACCTTGGCACTGTTCAAACGGACAATGTGGAAGAGATCATGCTAAAAAGCATTCACCTCAATTTGGTACCTGCTTCGGCAATGAGTGCCGGTAATGTGATCATCCTCAATACGTTTGAAAACCGCTTCTCATACAAAAAGAATGAACTGCGCTTTTCACAGCGTTTTGGTTCCTTCGGTCAGACGGATTCTTATTTGGCCTACAAAAAAGGGGATAGTTTGAACCGATATTTTGTCTCAGGATTTGGAAAATTCCGTCAGTCTCACGGTTTGTATCCATACACTGTAGTAAATGGTAGTCATCTGCATCAAGGAATCCGGAATAACAATCATTACATTGATCTCAATGCAGGTGCAGCAGCAGGTTTAGTCCTCAAAAAAGGTGGTAACATCACGATGAATTATCGACGTACAGTCATTCAGCAGGAATTACCAGGCCCTGTTGTGCTGTATTATGATCATTCAGATGAAACATTAGCGCAGGATAATCAAACATTTCAGTTGAAAATCAACAGTAATTTTCGAAAAGGGTTTTATGTGAAAGGTTTTGCCGCTGCACGAACAGGCAAGATGATTTACCACGATCCGAGTTATTTCAATCTTGGAATGGAACGCATTTCCAACTTCACCAATCAAGGTCTTGTTCTAGGTGCAAACGCCGTGTACAGTGGTTTTGAACGCTTTAGTTTGTACCTGGCTTCGGAGCAGCAAATGAGTCGCTTGGAGTCGAACGAGATCCTAGGGACACCGCATCGACAGCATCATTTTTCGGTGGCCGGATCTAAGTATGAATTCCACAAATTGCGCGTTATTACTCAAGTATCCTATCAGTACATTGCTGAACATAACACATTGGGGCAGACATTTCAGAAACAGCGGTTGAATCCTTTCGTGGAATTGACATTGACCAAGATCAAACACAAAGAAATGAACATTGGTGTAGCTTATCGCAGCTCTTTCCGTATGCCGTCTTTCAATGAATTGTATTACAACAACATCGGCAATACAGCGTTGGCTCCTGAACGAGCTGAGCAGATCTCTTTGTTCACTGATCTTGTGATCGAGAAAAAACGTTTTGACTGGATACTTCGACCAACAGTTTACTTCAATCAGGTGAAGGATAAGATCATCGCTGTACCAAGTCAGAATTTGTTCGTTTGGTCCATGCAAAACGTGGGATTTTCACACATTAAAGGATTTGATATTCAATGGATAACTTCGATTAAGTTAAATGAAAAGAATAAGATCGGTTTCCTTTCGAATTACACCTTCCAGCATGCTACAGATCAAAGTGATCCGACATCACCTACGTATGGACACCAATTGGCTTATATCCCCAAACACAACGGTAGCATTGATCTAAGCTATCATTACAGGAAACATGGAATTCGCTTGGGTGTATTCGCTAACAGTTTGCGTTATGCCTTGAATGAAAACACTCCAGGTAATGAAGTGGGAGCTTTTGCGCTATTGGACGCATCTGTTTTTACGGGTTTCGATTTCAGATCACATCAGTTTCGAGTGCAGTTCTCCTGTAAAAATGCATTGAATTCTTCCTATGCGGTCATACGCAACTATGTCATGCCGGGAAGGAATTACCTAATCACACTGAATTATGAGATTGCTAAGTAAATTACTCATTCTTTTTTTGCTAGTGCTCGGTTGCAAAAAGAAAGATCCTGTACCTTCAAGTCCGGACCACCTTTCGAATGGAATTCTCGTCCTGAATGAAGGCTTGTTTCAGCAGAATAATAGCTCAGTTTCCTGGATCGACCTGCCGAATTCAACCGTTTCAAACGATTTCTTTTTGGCGAAGAACGATCGTCATTTGGGCGATACGGGGAATGATATGGTGTTGTATGGAGGAAAGATCTATGTTGTTGTTAATGGAAGTGGATTGATTGATGTGTTGAACAAAAATTCAGGAAAAAGCATTAAACAAATCCCAATGCTGAATAGTGGAATCAACAAATCACCCCGATCGATCGTTTTCAGTGGTGCAAAGGGCTATGTTACATGCTACGATGGTTTTGTGGATGTGTTGGATACCCTTACATTAACGATCACTCAGCGAATTCCGGTTGGGAAGAATCCTGAGTCACTGGTCGTTTCAAATGGAAAGTTGTTCGTGAGTAATTCCGGGGGGCTTTACGCTCCTTTAATGGATTCTACTGTTTCGGTTATTGATTTAACGACTCACAGTGAGGTTGAACAGATCACAGTGGGGAAGAATCCGGGTAGAATTGTGGTCGACCAGCAAGGTGATATTTATGTCATAACACGTGGTGACTACGGAGCTATTCCTGCAAGAATGGTTCGAATTGATGCCAATGACTGGAATACGATTCAGCAATTTGGTTTTGATGCATTTGGAATCGAGAAGATGAATGAAAATTTCCTGATCACGTATTACAATTTCAACACGCAACAGTCAGCAGTGCGCTTGTTTGATCCATTTACTGAGACTTTGATCAATAGCAATTTCATTCCGATGGATCAGATCACGACTTTGTATGGCGTAAAGTACGATCCTTACCGCAACAAGATCTATTGTCTTGATGCGATGTCATTCACCAATACGGGTTATGTCAGACGCTATTCAGCAAATGGCAGCTACGAAACCAGTTTTAAAGTTGGACTGAATCCAAACAAACTTATTTTTTATGAATAATCTTTTTACATTTCTTTGTCTTGTTAATTCACTCCTTGTTTGTGGGCAAAGTTTTGCTCCTGCGGCAGGTCAACCAGGTTCTACAGCTATTCATATGGATTCAAGTGTGATCGTTGCATGGGCTATGGATATCGAAGTAGAGCGGGGTTATCAAGACATTTCGAATCCATCAGCAGGAATGGCTTCATTTGGCCTCAATCAGTTTGCTTTGGGGCATGCTTGGGGTGATGGAATTACAGTTGTTTCTCTCGGAGATGGCGGAGCGGCGACATTGACGTTTCCGGGGTTGATTTACAATGGGGTAGGTCCCGATTTTGCTGTTTTTGAGAATGGCTTTGCCGATAACTACATGGAGTTTGCACATGTGGAAGTCAGTTCAGATGGAATCAATTTCTTTCGATTTCCTTCTATTAGTGAGACGCAAGTGTCGAATCAGCTTAGTAATGCCAGTTTCGGTGACTGTCGCTACGTGCATAATTTAGCCGGAAAGTACCGTCAAGGCTATGGAACCCCTTTCGATTTAGAAGATCTTGCCGATACACCCGGACTTGATCTCAATGCCATTAGTCACATTCGATTGATTGATGTGGTAGGAAGTATCATTTCTAGTTTTGGCACTACAGATTCACAAGGAAACCTGATCAATGACCCTTTTCCGACGCCATTTGAATCAGGCGGATTTGACCTCGATGCAATTGGGGTAATTCATATTCAAACTCTTGGGTTAGACGAAATGGAATTGACTTTTGAGATGTATCCAAACCCAAGCAGTGGACATGTGTCGGTCAGTACAAAAGTCCCCGGAATAATCGAGGTATTTGATTTGAATGGAATTACAGTACTTCGAGAAAACAGTGGACAGTCGCTTCAAATGCAACTTTCAACAGGAGTTTATTTGGTTCGGTTTTCCGACGAAAAACGATCATTCACAAAACGACTCGTGGTACTTAATTAGGAATTAGGAGTTATGAATTTAAGCAGAGAATTAAATAATTTTAATTTTACAAAATACACCCTAATTCATAACTCATAATTCCTTCATTCTTTAATTCAAAATGCCCTCCCTAAACTCCTCATTCTGGACCCAGCGCTATAAGGATCAACAAACCGGTTGGGACTTGGGAGCAGTTTCGCCCCCCTTAAAAGCGTATATTGACCAATTGGAGAATAAGGAACTCAAGTTCTTGATTCCCGGCTGTGGAAATGCTTACGAAGGGACTTATTTGTGGGAAAAAGGATTTAAAAATGTTCATTTACTTGATTATGCAAAGCCGGCCTTGGATGCATTTCAGTCCAGAACTCCCGGTTTCCCAACTGAACAATTGCATTCAGGTGATTTCTTTGAGCACACAGGTGAATATGAATTGATCCTGGAGCAAACGATGTTCTGTGCAATTGATCCTGAATTAAGAGAAAAGTATATTCAAAAAGTATCCGATTTACTTGTTGAAGGAGGAAAATATGTCGGTGTGCTGTTTGACCGTGAATTCGAAGGAGGTCCGCCATTTGGTGGCAGTAAACAAGAATACATGGAGTTATTAGAAAAGTATTTTAGCACCGCGCAGATCCAGCCTTGTTACAATTCGATTGCACCTCGTCAGGGAAGTGAAGTTTTTGTAATTGCCGTGAAATAGAACCTGTCAACAATCTACTGTTGGCAAATAGAACACGTGAAATCGGCACTTTAACTGTATTTTTGCCCCATGAAATTCGAGGATACATTTAAGCACAAGGGGATGAGGCGTCAGTTAATAACTGAACTGAGAAAGGATTCACGAATTACAGATGAGCGTATTTTTGAAGCATTTTTCAATGTTCCCCGTCACTTGTTTCTGGATAAAGCATTTGTAGAGCAAGCGTATTCCAATATGGCATTTCAGATAGGGGCCGGACAGACAATTTCACATCCCATTACGGTTGCTTTTCAAACACAGTTGTTGGAGTTGCAAAAAGGCGATAAGGTACTGGAGATTGGCACCGGTTCAGGTTTTCAAACATGTATTTTATGTGAAATGGGAGCGAAGGTGTTCACCATAGAGCGTCAAAAGGAATTATTCATTAAGGTTAAAAGCATTTTTTTACACTTTCGCTACAATCCTAAACTCCAATTTGGAGATGGCTACAAAGGAATGCCGGTCGATGCGCCATTTGATAAGATTATTGTCACCTGCGGAGCACCGGATATTCCTCAAACACTAATAGATCAGCTTAAGCCTGGAGGAATTATGGTGATCCCGGTAGGTGAAGGAAGAGAGCAAGTTATGAAAAAGATCGTCAAAAACGAAGATGGCAGTATGCTAATCGAAGAATTCGGAACATTCCGATTCGTTCCAATGCTCGAAAAAACTGTTAAATAGTGTTAGAGAACTTGAACTCCTGAGTTAGATTTTCTTTTTTTGCCAGGCTTTACAGAAATACCATGTTAAATAGAATAAGTGTACTTTTTATTGTTTTCGGTTGCATCAGTGGAGTCTTTTCCCAAAATGATTCCATCCGAGAAAAAAATGATTTATTGGACAGCTTGTTTATTTATGAATTTGAGGAACGTCCCGGAAAACCAAAACTTTTGCATGCAGAGCCACTTTATATTGATCTAATCCGCGATTTAGGTGCGCGAAAGGGAGAAAGGGAATGGAACGTTGGTATGGGTATGACCGATTACAACCGCTACGACTTGTACACAGCTCTGGTGGAGTATGAATTTGCTCCAATTGATCGTTTGGGTTTAGAGGTTGAATTGCCTTTTTCTTTTTATTATCCGATCAATGGTTACAAGGATAGTGTACCATCCAGTAAACTAAATTCGATTAAGCTTGCCGCGCAATACACCTTTCTTGTTCATGAAAAATCGAAAGTGAGTGCTGCCATCGGTTATATTCATGAATTCGAGATGAAATCTTTCATCAATTATAGCGATCAAATTTTTGATGGGAATTTGTTTAATCCGTTTACAGTTGTAGCAAAACGGTGGGGACAGAATTTTCACACCATGGTTTATGCCGGTCCTATGATAACGAAACATTTTTCTTCGGATCACATCAGTGGATTCATGAATATTAATACCAATTTCCACTATATGATTCCCGGAACACGCAACTTTATTGGTGTGGAGTTCAACAAAGATTTTCACCCCAATGACTTTGATATGGTCATTCGCCCTCAAATGCGTGTAGGGGTGTCTGAAAATCTGCTTATCGGAATTGTAACAGGTATTCCAATTGAACGCGAGAGTCAACGTTTCAGTACATTCCTTCGTTTGATCTACGAACCAAAACACAAGCATTAAACGGACTAATAGCGACAAAAAAAGCCATCCGAAGGATAGCTTTTTTTATTGTATGTTTTTAATTTGTCTTAGTGACCTTTCGCGGCAAGATAGCGCTCGGCATCCAAAGCTGCCATACAACCCGTTCCAGCAGCTGTAATTGCTTGACGATAGGTTTTGTCGGCTGCATCACCTGCCACAAATACTCCAGGTACATTTGTTTTTGAAGTTCCCGGTTGAGCATATTTGATATATCCGGTTTCGTCCAAGTCAATATAGTCTTTGAAGATATCTGTATTCGGCTTGTGACCGATTGCAACGAAGAAACCAGTACATGGGATCACTTTTTCCTCACCCGTTTCTTTGTTTTTAACCAATGCTCCGGTAACACCATTGTCATCGCCCAAAACTTCCAACGTTTCTGTGTTGTATAGAATTTCAATGTTTGCCGTTTTTTTAACGCGATCAGCCATGATCTTAGATGCTCTGAATTCATTGCTACGAACAAGCATCGTCACTTTTGTACACAATTTGGAAAGGTAATGTGCTTCTTCACAAGCTGAATCTCCGGCTCCTACAATAACTGTCTCTTGTCCACGGTAAAAGAATCCGTCACACACAGCACACGCCGAAACTCCACCACCCATTTGAAGGTATTTTTGTTCGCTTTCCAATCCGAGGTATTTCGCCGATGCTCCGGTTGAAATGATCACTGTGTTGGCATGAATCTCATGGCCGTCTTCTGTCCAGCATTTGTGAATGTCACCTGAAAAATCAACTTTTGTTATGAATCCAAAACGAATATCAGCTTCAAAACGACGAGCTTGGGCTTCCAATTGAACCATCATTTCAGGACCTGTTACTCCATCAGGATATCCAGGGAAATTCTCTACTTCATTCGTAGTTGTTAATTGTCCACCCGGTTGCATTCCCTGATACAAAACAGGCTTCATGTCTGCTCGTGCTGCGTAGATTGCTGCTGTATATCCTGCTGGACCCGATCCGATGATCAGGCAATTTACTTTTTCCGCTTGACTCATTTTAGTTTGGTTTGAAAATTATTTGGTGTACAAAAATAACAGAATAGTCCTCTCTTGAAGGTGACTAACATCACTTTTTAAAAACAGGAATTCAACAATAAAGCAATCAAAGTTTCATTATTAATAGAATTCGTTTTTATTATCGGATAAAGAGCAGTAATTTTGTAGCCCATTTTTCAAACATGATTGATACCGATCTTTACGAAGCAAAAAAATTGTATCCCTTTCAGGAGAAGACGGTACTGACCATATTAGACGAGATTCAGGAGAACGGAAAGGACTTCAATCTCTTGTATCAATTACCTACGGGAGGAGGGAAAACGGTTATCTTTTCAGAGATCGCGAAACGCTTTATCGAACACAGGAACGAAAAGGTGTTGATCTTGACGCACCGTATAGAGCTGTCGATCCAAACATCCAAGCAGTTGATGGCAATCGGTGTTTCCAATAAAGTGATCAATAGTGATGTGAAACAGATCCCGGATCAAAGTGAATACAATTGCTTCATAGCAATGGTTGAAACCCTGAATAATCGACTCAGTGAGAATGGAAATTTCATCGAAGGGGTAGGCTTAGTCGTTGTTGATGAAGCGCATTACAACAGTTTCAGAAAGATCTTTCAGTATTATACTTCCAGTAATATTCTTGGTTTTACAGCAACTCCTTTGAGTAGCAATCGCAATCTACCGTTGAATGACAACTACAATAAATTACTGGTTGGCGAGAGTATCGCTTCTTTAATTGATAACGGTTATCTTGCTGATGCAGAGACATATACTTATGATGTGAATTTGCATGGTTTAAAGATTGGATCGAATGGTGATTTCACGGTTAATAGTTCTGATCAGGTCTATGGAAATTACTTCATGCAAGAGAAATTGCTTTTTGCGTATGAAGAGGTAGCGGTTGGCGACAAAACATTGATCTTTAATTCCGGAATTGAAACATCACTTCGTGTTGCAGAGACCTTCAAGAAGAGAGGGTATCAGATTCGTCACTTAGATTCTACGTTTAGTGATAAAGACAGAAAGGATGTTTTGAGTTGGTTTAAACATACACCGGATGCAATCTTGACTTCTGTCGGGATTTTAACTACAGGATTTGATGAGCCAACAGTTAAGACGATCATTTTGAATCGTGCCACACGTTCATTGACACTTTATCATCAGATGATTGGCCGTGGGTCTCGACGCTTGCCAAATAAGGAGAAGTTTAAATTGATCGATTTGGGTAACAATGTGCGTCGTTTTGGGTTGTGGCAGGATTACCTGAACTGGCAAGATGCATTTCGCTTTCCGGATCGCTTTTTGGAATCACGTCTTTCAGAAAATGAAGATCTCGAATTCGAAGTGGAATTCGAATTCCCTCGCTGGATGGAAGAAATGCTCCCGGTTAACTTGCTTGAAGAATTTAGTATTAAGGATGCATATTATGCTTGTTTAGATCAGGGGAAGAAAGGAAAAGATGCGGTTGATCAATCATTACACAATCATTTCGAAGTGATTAAACAAGCAGCGCGGGATTTAGATCACGCTTTCGAAATTGTAGATTCACTTCAGGAGCACATCGAGTACCGTTTAAAGCATTATACTAAGTGCATAACGAAGAGTACAGATAATTACTTGCGTTTCCTAATTGAAACCTACAATCGTCAATTGAGACAGGCCTTGAGAAATGAATTGGATTCAGAAGAATAAATCTTCTAATTAAGCATTTCATTTACTGAATCACAATCCGGTGGATTGATTTGTCCAGCTTTAAAACGTAAATTCCTTTAGCGATTTGCGAAACATCAATTTGCTCAGCTTCTCCTGATAGAATAAGTCCACCGGTCGTTGAATACAATTCATATTCTACTGCATGCTCACCTATTTTCAATATGTCATTTGTTGGATTTGGAAATACACCAAAGTTGCTCAATTCATTCAGATTTAATTGCGACAATTTGAACTGCATGAATTGTTCTGATTCGACAACTTGTGTATTCAAATTGAAATGCTGAACAAGCAGGTCGTAAAAGGCTTCATTTCCAATGTCAATCAAGGCTTCGTATCGTTCGCCGGGTAATACTTCTACTGTATCCGCGTAAAAAACAGTAGGCAAGGGTCTGCCGTCAGAAGAGATTACCTGACAATTTACTGATTCCGGGAAAACATAGCGTACACCATAGTATCCAATATTTGCCAAGCGCATGAATACTCTGTCATTTGGTGCAACATGCATTAAAGCAGATGGATTTAGTAATTGTGAACCTGAACGCCCATTCACAAGGAAATACTGGGGTTGAAAAGTTTCGGGAATATAAAGCGGCATTTCCATGTCGTGTTCATGGTCAATGATTGAATCATTATGCCAGACAGTATCGATCTCTGAAGCAAGTAAACTAAATTCTCGATCATATTCATAACCATCATCCCATGTGGTTGTTAAGGAGCCATCTGAAGGACGAACAATGACCAATCCGTACATACCTGCTTGCAAGTGAATGGCAGAGCCGACGTGACAATGATACAAATATGTTCCAGGATGCGGAGCTTTGAAGTAATAATACCCGTGTTCATTATGATCTACTTCAAACGACAGGTGAGGCACCCCGTCATTTTGCTGGTCCACATCCAATCCGTGAAGATGTATGGTGTGTGGCGCACCTTGAGATAAATTGAAAAAATCAATCTTAATGCTGTCTCCGCTTTTCACATCGATGGTTGGACCGGGGATTTTTAAAGCCTGCGATAGGGAAGAAGTGAACCCCATGATGCGTGTTTGCTCGCCATCGTGAAAAGTGTGTGTACCTGTATTTCTGCCAATAATCAAAATAGATTGGTCAATCTGTCCAAAAGAAATGAACGAAAAAAAGAGTAGGGTGAGTGTAATGCTGGTTCTCATGGCGTAACGACAATTGTTGAGATCATACCTGCATGGTAAATGCCGCCACCGGTAACCGCTACCAGATTGTGATCGTGGATTGGATATTCTCCGGACTTGTCTGGTGTGATTGAAATAACCATGTATTCATTCGGATAAACAGGAAAAGTGTCTTTCTCCCAGCCAATATGCATGGAATTGCGTGAACTACTGGTTATTGTGCCGTGATAACCGTGGAAATGAATGGAGTGAATGCTGAGTCCATTGTTAACGATCACCAATTTCAATTCGTTCCCAACTGAACCAACAATTTTAGCCAATGGATCCATGTCAATATCCATATCGGAATTACCGTTGACAGTGAAATACTTCGGGTCATAAGCGCTAAGTTCAGGATTGTTACCGCCAAGAATACTTAAATTCCAATCTACATGATGTTCCGAAAGGTCCCAATAAAAATAAGGAGTGTTATCTCCCGAAGATTTTACATGTAAGATTCCGGAAAGACCGATGTAACTATTGTAAGGAAAATTCAATGGATCGAAGTAGCGAAAAATGCCGCTGTTTAAAAATGTAGTCTCAACACCGGAAGAATCACCGGGTAAAACATTTCCAATTGTTACGATTCCCGGTATTTCCAGCGCATGATCGATGTCGTCCAGATTAATCAAGCGAATGTAGACTGTAGAATTGACTTCTGAAATTATGATCGGGCTGTTTACAGTAAATTGGGGGGTCGTATTAAACGCCTTCAAATCAAGTAAATTCCCATCAACCATTTCAGTTGATCCACCCGTTACATAAAAACGTATGGTGTCAATTTGAGCGACTGACTGGAAAACGACAATCGAAAATAAGAATAGGATAGAGAATCGCATGAATTATTTGATGATCAGCTTTCTACTTTCAGTAGCAGAACCTGTCTGCACGGAAACGATGTAAACCCCTCTAGGTAAATTTTGATCCAAAGCGATCTTGCCTGATGTATTTTCCTGTACAAAAACGACCTGTCCAAGTGAATTTACCACCTTAACTTTTGAATTCAAAGGAATATGATCAATCGTTACCGAAGTATTGGCATTTGCCGGATTTGGATATACCGCCAATTTCTGAACTGGATTCTCATTCTTAACGCTTGCCACTCCATTGAACCAAAACTCAATAACCTCCACGTCATCCGGATGATTTTCATCCCAAACACTGAATTTAAAGTAGGAAGAGCTTGCGGCAGTGGTATATGCATTTACTTTGATGAAGCCTTCATTTCCGGGTTGTACCGCCAGCATGGTTCCTGTAGATTGATCCCCTGTGTAACACGTGTTGTAATCACAGTATGAATAATCCCAAACCTGAGGTGTGACTTTTTCGTCCATTGACCAACGCAAAACGATGGCTTCATCAGAGGTGTTTAACATTGAAATAGTGCCAACAACGAACTCACCAACTGGAGCGTCAGTACTCATTGAATTGCCAGGATTTAACAGAAAGGTCTGGGCGTTTAAACCTAGTGAAGTAATACCAAAAATTAATGCGTACACCTGTTTCATAGCTCAATGTTTATTTTACGAATTTAATGCATTTCGCAATTTACCGCAATTCAACTGTAAAGAAATATTGTACTCCTATTTATTTAACAGGTTTATCGTCTTTCCATATCCCTTTTTTAGTGATGCTTCCGTTCTTTTTCAAAATGTAACCTTGACCATCCCGTTTATCACCTTTCCATTCTCCAATGTAGCGGTCTCCATTTGAAAAATAGTAAATTCCGTCACCTTCTCTAACATTGTTGACAAAGGTTCCTTCGTATCGTTCGTTGTTTTTATAGTAGTAAGTTCCTTCTCCGAATTTCATTCCATTGATCCAGTTTCCTTCATAACGTTTCCCTGAACTAAAGATGGCTGTGCCATAACCGTGAGGCTGATCATTTTTGAGTTCACCGACATAATCTACTACCACTCCTGTTTCTGTTTTGAATTGTAAGTAGCCATAGGACTCCAATTTTTTTCGCAATTCGAGATTGCTTTCAACTAACTCGTTCAGTTGTTGTCCAATATAATCTGAATCATCAGTATCATTTCCATCTTCCTGAGGTTTGTTGCCTTCGAAATTACTACCCTTTCGTTTGGAAGTGTTTTCATTGACTTCGACAAGAGGGAGAGTGGCTTGAATAGCATGATCATTATTTCGGATGATCGTATAGTCGGATAAAAGTCCCGGATACAAAGCGATTTTATTGTTGCTTTTTAATGTGTTTAACAAGACTGAATCCACATCACCAGACTCAACCCATTGAATCAATTCTTTTCTGAAGTGATCATCAGATCTGTCATGTTGGCGATTATTCACTACAAGAAACAGTGTTAATCCAAAAAATAACAAAGCAATTACACTTGAAATGAAAAAGCCATTCTTATAATTCATCGATACCTTCATAGTTAATCGGTGTATTGAATTCTATGTGTCTCTGAGTCTTTCCCGAAGTTTCGAATACCATCAAAATAGATTCCCAGCATCACGCCTTGACCCCGGTCAAATTCCAATCCGGTTGCACCTCTGGTTCTGTATCTGTTTACGTAGCGTAATTCGATTCGAAGTGTGTTTTTAACACGAATCCCTAATCCAATGTACAAACGATTTTGATTAAAGGTATTGTAAACGACATTCTTTCCAATATTCAGTCCGATTTCATTACTTACTGCTGCGTAAATCGTTCTGTTTTCATAAAAGTTAGTTGAATTGATCATGTATCGAATTCGATAGCGAAAGCGAAAACGTGTAAAAAAGCGTTCATCATCAGTTAGGGGGGATTGCCAACGTAGTTCATAGCGATAGCGCCAAGTGTGCATGATCTTGCCATTGAGCTGTTTCTGGTGATGAAAGAACTGAAAAGTTGTTCTCAATTCACTGTAAGGATCGCGCAATAAATCAGATTCTTTACCAAGATATTCGTGTGTTCGCATAAAGCCGATTGGACTAAACGAAAAGCGCGAATAATCTGAGAATTGATAATTGATCCATGGACGAAAACTTTCTCTTAAGCGTTCAGAAAATGGATTATTATCGTGTAATCCCGATTTTGAACGGAAAACGAAGTCTGCCCCGAGTCCCCATTTATTGTCAAAAATCTCATTCACCTCTGTTTTATTCCAAAACACGACATGATTGTAGGTAGTTTTTTGTCCGTATGAAATGAAAATTGGAGCTAAAAGAGCAATTAGTGAGCGGACAATTTGAGTAATAGAAGAAATTTGATTGTGATTTGACATGCGTATAAAAATACTAAAAACCTTTATTAAACAAAGGGAAAGCAGCAGTCTCATCGAGCAAAACACCCTTTTCATTGATTAAAATGAAATAATTGGCGAATATTTTGCGTTGAATGTGTAACGTTTAAAAATTTTGACGTTAAAGAATTCGGAGTCTGCAAGCTCCAAAGCTAAACTAGAAAATAAAACCAAGAACTATGGCAGTGAACCCAATGTATCACCAAACCAGTCAGCGGATGGAGGAGGAGCTGGACTGGATACGGCGAGCACAGAGAGATCCGGAGAGTTTCGGGCCGCTGTATAAAAAGTATCACGAGCAAATTTTTCGTTACATCTATCAGCGGATGGATGACGAAGAAACCGCTTTTGATGTAACCTCTCAGGTTTTTCTGAAAGCCTTGAACAATTTGCACAAGTACGAGTACCGTGGAGTGCCTTTTAGTTCTTGGTTGTATCGAATTGCCAAAAGTGAGTTATATCAATCGTTCAGAGACCGAAAGTCACAACGAACCGTGAATATTGAGAGTTATCAACTTCATGAATTGATTGAGGAATTCGAGGATGAAGACAAAGAGTACAATCGAAAAAAGCTCTTCGTTTGCCTTAAATTAATGAAGGAGAAAGATATGCAACTGATCGAAATGCGCTTCTTTGAAAAACGTTCATTTCGTGAGATCGGGGAAATCCTTGAAATCACGGAGAACAATGCAAAAGTTAGAGCTTTCCGATCTATTGAGAAATTGAAGGAGCTATTTTACACTACGAAAATTAATTATGAAGATCAAAAAAGTTAATCTGGATCGGAAACCCTTGGAATCGGGTTACATTCAACAAAAACAAGATTTTCAACAGTTGATGTCGATGTACAAGAAGATAAACATCCCCGTATGGAAGCAACCGCTTTTTTACGGGGTTGTTGGCTTTGCATCTGTTGCTGCTGTTGTCGTAAGTACATTATTTGATTTTAATTCATCGCCTATCGAGAAAAAACATACTCAAATTCAAAAAGAAATCAAGTCTGATTTACCAGTAAAGTCTAATTTGATTGCAGACAGTCAACTGATTTCAAACTTGGCAATTCCGTCGAAGTCACCGGATTCGAAAAATGAACGGTCTGAGCAAATTTCACATACAGTTGTAAAAAAGGAGGCTTCAATAGTACTGCAACACAAGTCTAGCACTACTGTTGTTATAGAGGATGTTAAACCTGAAATTTCTGAAAGCAAAAGCAAAGCGATTGTGCCCAATATCGCAGGAAAGTCTCAAGGGAACATCAAAGCAAGTCAATTGTGTTCAGAAGCAGGTGTTGAAATGGACTCAGATACAAAAATCACTTCGTTTCATGTTTTTTATTCAGTTGGATTACGTGAAAGGGTAGTGAGTGTAAAGGGGAGTCGCGTACCCGAAGAAGTGTGTAAAGAATTGGAAAAGAGTGGGTATGAGCAAATGGTGTTTATCACTGAAATCAAAGGCTTAAGGGAAGATCAGGTGGTATCATTGCCAGCTATAAATTTCTGGGTAATCAGAGGGTGATTTGTCAGAATTTCAAGAGTTAACATTTTATTTTTCATAAAATTAATTGTTCAAGTTTTGAATTCACAAGTTACAATTCGTACTTTAGCGCTGTGAATTTTATTCACTTGAAAAAAACGGATTGCAAAATGAGATTATTTTTTAGCCTTACATTACTGCTATTACCGCTGTTATCAATTGCTCAGCACACCAATTTCAATACACAAAGAAACTGGTCTTTGAATAAAAAAGAGATCCGATTTGGATTTGGTGCAACTCAGTTTACAGGGGATTTGGGTGGACGAGACCAGATCGGTAAAGACTATTCATTGGTAGACATCGATCTGCCTGCAACTCACATCAATGGCGAAATTGGTTTCCGTTACCGCTTTCATCCTTATTGGGCGACAACTACAAGTTTACATGTTGGGATGATCCGTGGCAACGATGCGTTGACGAACGATGTGGTGCGTAACAGTCGTAACCTACATTTCAAATCACTAATTGTGAATTTGAATCAACGTGTGGAATGTATTGTTTTTGCCAATGAGAAATTTGGAGCGCGTTACAAGCTTCCAGGACACAAAGGATTTAAAGATCATAATGAGCAGATCTATTTATTTGCCGGTGTTGGTGGTGTTTATTTTGATCCTAAGGCACAATACAACGGTGAGTGGGTAAAACTTCGTCCACTTGGAACAGAAGGACAAGGTCAAGGTGAGCACATGGTGTATCCGGTTGATGGTAGAGATCCATTTATGTACACTCCACCAAAAAAGTACTTGCCGTTTACGGTGACTGTACCAATGGGTGTTGGTTTTAGAATGGGACTTGGAAGAATGTGGAGAATTGGCCTTGAAGCTACTTACATTAAGACCTTTACGGATTACATGGATGACGTTTCAGGATATTATTACGATCCTTCTCAACTTTCATCACCCGCAGCGTCTTATTTGTCAAATCCGGCAATCAATAACACAACTTGGTTTGCTCCGGGACAAGTAAGAGGTCATGATGAAAAAGATGCTTTTTACTATGTAAATTTTGTAGTGTCAAAAAACATCACATATAAAGATTACGCTTCACAACGCAGAAAATATCAGTGGAGTAGAGGTCGATACAAGTTCTAACTATTCTTGTTAAACGAATAAAGAAATTACAGTGGACTGTCTCTCGTAGATGGTCCACTTTTTTTATATTAATGAATCCTAATTATGTGGATTAAATGAAATTTAGAAGCAATTAAGCTAGCTCTTTTTTTTGTTTGCCTAACTTTGTACAAATCATTCTTGCATGTATAAAATCATCAGGTCAATTCTATTTCTCTTCGATCCGGAGAAGGTGCATTATTTCACAACAGATCTTCTTCATGTTTTACTCAAAATACCTGGAATGAAGTCCATTTGGAATGCGCTATATAGAGTTGAATCACCCGTTTTGGAAAGAGAAGTGTTTGGATTGAAATTTAAGAATCCGGTTGGACTTGCAGCGGGTTTTGATAAGAATGCTTCGATGTATAACGATTTGGCGTATTGTGGTTTTGGTTTCATCGAAATTGGTACAGTAACGCCAAAAGGTCAGCCGGGAAACGATAAACCACGTTTGTTTCGATTGAAACAAGACGAAGCGATCATCAATCGCATGGGCTTCAATAACAACGGAATGGAAGAAGCGGTAAAGAATCTCAAGAACCGCAAAACAGACCTGATCATTGGTGGAAATATTGGAAAAAACAAAGTGACGCCAAACGAAGAAGCGGACGATGATTACTTGAAATGTTTTGAAGCGTTGTATGCCTACGTTGATTACTTTGTGGTCAATGTTTCTTCTCCGAATACACCAAATTTAAGAGCGCTACAGGAAAAAGGTCCCTTGATGGATTTGTTGTCTAAATTGATGGCTGCTAATGCGCTGAAACAAGTGCAGAAACCAATTTTACTGAAGATTGCTCCGGATTTGACCGATGAGCAATTGGATGATATTGTTGAAATTGTCCAAACAGTTAAGATTCATGGAGTGATTGCTACAAATACAACTGTTTCACGTGAGGATTTACGAACGGACAAATCAACCATTGAAAAGATCGGTATGGGAGGCGTCTCAGGAAAACCATTGACCAATCGCTCAACTGAAGTAATTCGTTATTTGCATACACGATCCAATGGATCTTTTCCGATTATTGGAGTAGGAGGAATCCATTCTGCTCAAGATGCTATTGAAAAACTGGAAGCCGGAGCTGCATTGATTCAAGTGTACACCGGATTTATTTACGAAGGTCCTAAGTTGGTCAAAAAGATCAATAAAGAACTGGTAAAACGTGCGAAATGAAAGATTTGAAGATCATTGAATGTCCGCGGGATGCCATGCAAGGCTTAACGGAGTTCATTCCAACAGAAACAAAAGCAGCTTACATCAACCAACTGTTAAAGTGTGGCTTCGATACGATCGACTTTGGAAGTTTTGTTTCGCCGAAGGCCATTCCACAAATGAGAGATACTGCAGAAGTGTTAGCGCAATTGGATCTCAACGGAAAAACCAACTTATTGGCCATTATTGCCAATGAACGAGGTGCTGAAGATGCTGTGAAGTTCGATGAGATCAGGTACTTGGGTTATCCATTTTCCGTTTCGGAAGTATTCCAGCAGCGCAACACGAATGCATCCATTGAAGATTCCCTCAAAAGGGTAGAGGCCATCCAAACGCTTTGCCAACAGAATAAGAAAGAACTCGTGGTCTATTTATCGATGGGCTTTGGAAATCCCTATGATGAGCCTTGGTCACCCGAAATTGTTTCGAACTGGTCTGAACGACTATTCAAGGATTTTGGCATTAAAATACAGGCTTTATCCGATACAATTGGTTGTGCGACGGTGGAGAATGTTGAATTGTTGTTTCGTGAATTGATCAAAGATCTTCCTGGTGTTGAATTTGGCGCGCACATGCACGTCACACCGGAACAAGCTCAAACAATCGTTCAAGCAGCATACAATAGTGGTTGTCGACGTTTTGACGGTGCAATCAACGGATTTGGCGGTTGTCCGATGGCGAAAGATGATCTTACCGGAAATATGCCAACGGAAAGAATGCTGGATTGGTTCAATGAACAAGGGGTTTCTACCGGAATCGATTCACTTGAATTCCAAAAAGCTCAAAGTCTTGCATTGACAGTATTTCCGCATTAAGTGTTACTTTGGACAAAAAAACTGTTATAAATGAGTTTGAAAATCATGTTAACAAAGATCAATCAACTTCGTTTTGTCGTTTTTGCAGTACTAGCAGGAACAATTTTGTTTGCCTGCTCAGAGGATGAAGAGAAGAAAAAAGGCCACGAGCAAGCGCAAGGTGATCTGGTAGGAATTGAAACCCTGTTTGACCAGAACAGCTTTGAAGATCCGTCGATGGAGGGCTTGCTGAAAGAATTGAATTTGTGCAATGACACGACACGTTCCTTGGAGGATTACATGAACCCGGCTTGTTCACCACGTTTTTTCCGCTTTTTCAAACTCACTGAAAACACACCCATTGAAAATGGCTTCTTACTCCAAGTGAAATCCAAAGTGTCAGGATTCCCGTTGCGACGTCTTTTAATCTTTGTTCGGGAAAATGGACAACTGGTGAAAGTGAATGGATTTGTAGCCAATTTAATCGGGAGAAGAAAATCGGATACAGCCTACGATGATCTGCTGCTGCGTTTCAATGATAATGTGGAGGGTGAGATTACCTTCTACAACTGTTTCTACCGTTGGAATGGAGCGAAATATGAATTCCTATCGGTTGAAGTGATCGAAGGTGCCAATTGGGGTGGGCCGGTGAAAAAAGAGCTAAAAGATTCAATGGGAATTGAAATCCAAAAAGAGATTTCCGATAATGGCATGTTGTTCTGATGTTGAAAGGAGTTTTCTACATACTTGGTTTAGTACTTCTTACTACTTCCTGTTCAACAGGAGTAGAGTTGAAAGGTGTTAATTACGGTTCTCTGTTTCACGACGGAAACAGTAAAGTATGGATGATTGACAAGGTCTTGATTGGAAAGAAGGATTTTTCACCACCTGAGCGACGCAATAAGGATATCATTATCTTTTTCGAAAATGGCAAATGTCAGTTTCAACCAATTCACACCTTGGGTGACATTCAGGGAAGAAAAGGTGAATATTCCGTTTTTTCCAATGAAAAATTAGTCACCTTGTACTTTGATAAAGCAGAAAAATGGGAGTTTAAACTGATTTCCATCAAAGAAGACGAACTCATCCTCAAGCCAACAAAAAACTCCGATTTGAAATACAAATTGGTATTGATTCCGCTTCCGGAACTTTAGTGCTTGATCACCTTTCGTGTAAACGAACCTTTGTTCGATTCGATTTGTAAGAAATAAACACCCGGAACAACATTTTCTGTGCTCAATTGATTTACAGCTACTTGCTGAATTAGCTGTCCTTTCAAATCGATCAGTTTCATGTTGTTGATGCTACAATCACAATTTACAGCGATTTCATCCTTGAACGGATTTGGATATACCGTTACAGCGATTGGATCATTTTCCAGAATTCCAACCGGATCTTCTTTCCATGCCTCAATATCATCCAGGTACAACTTGAAACCATCGTTTGTTACGTTTACAAACGCAATATAAATGGATAATCCATCGTAACCTTTGCTGCTTAAATTCACAGTTCGCGTGGTCCATTCTGCGTATTCCTCCTGAACATAGCCAATTGTATCAGTAAAACTCTCCAGATCAGTAGTTGTTGTAGAAACCAGTACAAGGTAATCATCCGGGAACGAAGCGTCGTGTGACATGGCTTTCCACGAAATGAAATTACCGTAGGTACCAAGATCCAATTGAGGAGTGATCAACCAACGACTTGCGGTACCGGCAGGTGAGAAATAAGAAGTTGATCCCGCAACATGATTTGTTTCATCTTCCGGATCTTCTACGTGAATCCAGGGAGAAGTATATTCAGCAACCTGAGCGTTGGGTGTAAAACCGTCATTATCAACCAGACTGTATGCAGCCGGAATTCCTGATTCAAAGTCAGTTGAGAGCAAACTAGTTTGACCAATTGAATAAATGAAAGAGATCAAACAAAATGACAATAAGAGAATGGAACTTTTCTTCATACTTCAAAAATACGATTTATTCAGCCAGAGCGATTAGTATATCTTTATATTCCTGATAGAAACGGTCAAATTCCACCAGACGATCTTTTAGAAATGCCATAATTTCAGGCCAATTCCCTTCGTCATAGAAATTCAACCCTTCTTTTTCCCATTTGATGCGTGAGATGGACAATCCTTCATTGGTCACGTGATCTTCGATCCAGATAGTGTCCCAATTCATTTCATTTTCAAGGACTTTCTTCAGTTCTGTCATCTGTTCCCAAATTATAGCGCGAACAGAAGAATCTTTCGCCTGTACATCTATGCAAAGGCGCGTGTGACGGTTATCGAGCTCCATGCGAACAAATATGTACTTGACGTCAGATGGATAGCTCACCCAGGAAATTCGCCGACCGGAGGAGCTTTTTACCGAGCGCATAGCCTGTTTGAACCCGTTCCAAAAACGCGTATTCAATTCACGACGTTGTTCCTTTGTAAGCATTAATTGTAGTGTACGGAGTAGCGAACGCGGTTGTATTCAAAGCCGTTCATCAGGCGATCATCCGAATAGGTGAACGTGAATTCTTTCACTAGTGTTCCATTAATGTAGCGACGGTAACCCGTTAGTTTCTTGTGTTTCTCATAGATCCATTCTGCCAAAAGTGCTTCTTGGACGAATTCATCATTGAACTGATACATTTCTACCGGTTGGTACTTGTCATCGACATAAAGTACCGCTTTTTCAGCAAAAACCAGGTCTTCCTTGGTGATATTGTGCTCTTCCAAGATGCGAATGATGGATTGCAGGGGTTTCTTATTGTTGATGACAACGGTCACCTTGCTCAAACGCACACCTGAATAGGAGAGGAGTAATTGCGGTTTATCAGTTGAACCAATGATTTGAAGCAATTCATCAGCACCATTTTCTCGTTTCCACAGCTGTTTGTATCGATCGTTTGCAGATTCTATCTGGATCAATTGGTTCACCTTTTGACCGAAATACGTGCTGATTTTTCCGCCTTGTGCTGTAAAATTCACCTGAATAAACGGATCTTGGCCTAATTCGTACTTAAAATAGCGGAACTGATTGATCTTACCATTTGAATTGAAGTGAAATGACGACAATTCAGCTTCGCCGTCCGGATTTTTCATTCCGTGAGCAATGACCTTAATCGATTTGATTTTTGTCAATTTCAACAAAGAATCGTTCCATCCATGAAACTGGCGGATTGGGGATTCTGTCAACTGCTCAATATAGAATGGCGAAAGCAAACCGTATTCAGTTAACTGAGCAGTTTGATTGGGTTTAAATTCAGAACTAGCTGAATTACATGACGCTATGGCCAAACCAATTAATACTAATCCGATATAAACAATTCTTTTCACGAGGGGACAAAAGTAAGCATACCAACGCTAATTTCACAAAACAGACTAATTATCTATTGGATTCTTTTTAAATCCACTGGATTAGTATAGGAGGATGCGATAAAAGAATGGAAGGATTTGAACAAAAGGTGCGTTTAGATTGATCCCCAGGATGAAATGATACATTCCAGTAGTTTAAAAGTTAACTGTTAAATAAATTATGACACCCAGAGTTTGCTCGATTCACTGAAAATACTTAAATAGCAGACTACTTGAAATACTTGTAACAATGGAAAAAAGAAAACGAAGAGATGTTCTTTGGCTGATAGGATTAATCATTTTGAGTTTCCCTGTGGGATTTGTATTTATTGTTGCCTTTTATGATAAGGCATTTTGCGACCCGCTGATTCTTAACCTCATAATTGGAGGGATTGCTATGGTAGTAGATTTAGGACTTTTAGCGTTACTTGTTCGCTATTTAGCTAGAAAATGGAACAGTCGTGACGCAAATAAAGCTGCTCTCAGGGTTTATAGTTTTTTCCTCGCAATCTTTGCAATCGCAGGAATCATTGGACTCCCGTCTGGTCTGTTGAATAAGTGTGGAATTTTTCTCTTTTGAAATTGGGCGGATGGAAGTAGTGCAATCTTTACCTGACTGAGCGTTAGATTCATCACGAGTCATTTATTAGAACTAAATTATATTTAACATAATATTAATTATAGGACAAAACAGGTGATTTATTTAATTTTGATATAACAATTATCCTGGCCATCTTTGAACCCAACTTTACACCAAAGATTTCATGAGACACATCATCACCCACTTTTTGATACTAATAACACACTTTATCAATCATGCACAGCTAGAAACATATCTAGGAGCGCCTCATCTTATGGTGAATTCTAATTTCTTTGGACCGGAATACACCATAAGTAATGTTCAATTTACAGGATCCATGTACGCTATCGGTTCTTTCAATTTGTCCAATCCAACTATAAATATGACTACAGGAATTGTTTTAACAACTGGAACAGTTCTAACTAACACTAATGGACCAATTGGACCGAATAATCGTGCAAATGCAGGTTGGGATAATGCTTATCCCGGGACCACCCATTTTTCTGTGCTTAATTTCAATGCTGCGATATTAGAATTTGATTTAGTTTCTACAGTTGACGAATTGAATATTGAGTACTTTTTCGGGTCTGAAGAATACCCTGAATATGCCCCACCTAATAATTCTACCTTTAATGATCAATTTGCCATACTCATTTCTGGTCCGGGAATAACTGGTGGAACATATAATATAGCTCGCTTACCTAATAATCAAGTAGTAAGTATAAATAATGTCAATCCAGTCACGAATAGCACGTATTTTAATTATAATGGAAATGGCACAGATTCACCGTACAACAGCAATTCCATGTATATTCAGTATGATGGATATACGGATGTCTTAACAGCTTCAGCTTCGTTGCAAATTGGTCAAACGTACCATATTGTTTTCGTTATAGCTGATGTTAATGACGGTATCTATGACTCCGGTATTTTTATTTCAGCATGTGCGAGCTGCGATTTTAATGCCTCAATTGTAGAAGAATTTCAAGACAATATACTGATCTATCCAAATCCCGCGAAAGATTTCATATCTATTCAAGAAGGAGTTCAATTCACAGAAATTGAAATCATCAATGTCCTAGGTGTTCTGGAACAAAAATTCTTTCAAACAGATATAAACAATAAAATTACTGTCTCAGATTTGGCAAGTGGAATATACTTCGTTCGAATAATAAATGGAAACGAAAGTTCAATACAGAAGATTCGAATAGAATAGCAGATTTTCTCCCTTATGGTTATGTTGGTTGGTCAAAAAAAGTACTCTATTTAGAATTTCAGCAGAACAATTAGAAGACTAGAGAAATTTTCAATACTAAATTTTTAATTATATTCGTCGCGCAATCAGCAAATGATTGGGATTATATTAAGTAATAAAAAAAATAATAAATGAAAATTAAATCAACGATCCTAATGTCTTTACTCACATTATTTGCAAGTGAAGTAGTTTTTGGACAGGAGAAAGAAGAACCGGATTTCTTATATGAAATCGTAAGAGAAATTAAGCACCCAGGATATTTAAGTTTTGATTTGGTGCCAATTCAAATTGGTTACATGTCTGACTTTGTAAATTTTGAAGCTGGTGGAGGAGCGCGCATTTCAAACTACAAGAACAAGCTTTCAGCAGAGTTGAATACTAGCTTCGTCTATGCTAATATAAGTACCAATAAAAACCAGTTAGGATATAGGAGCATTGGCACGGAGAATAAAAAATATGTGAATCTTGATGCTACTTTTGGGTTTACTGTAAAACAAGACAAAAATAAGAAAGATAGAGTTGTCCGTTTAAAAGTAAAAGGAAATACTGAAACAGTATCAAATATGCCTTGCACAGAAATCACAAGTTATATCATTCGCGGAGGATTTATGATGAATAGTTTCCAGCAAAGAGGTGAAGTACCATCCAATGATCCAAATGGGCCAAATGGCAATATTTTTTTTGGAAGTGGTGATAATTATGAAATGTTTCAAACTGTGTTGAGTGCAAATATAGGTTTCATGCGAAAGGTTTCGGTAAACACCTTCTTTAAGACCGATAAGTACGGGAAGATTAATGAATCAAGTGACTTTGAGCTTTATGGCGATATACTTATAAATGTTGGAAACAAATTCCCGCAGTTTAATCGTTTGTTTTACGAGGATGAAACTTATCCTAATGAAATTACAAGTGAATCTGCAATGTCGGCTTACGATCAGAATTTCGTTCGAGAGCAATTTTTTAAACTTCCTGCTGGTTTGCGTATTGGTGCAAGGCAAAATGATTATAAAAAATCGAGTTTTTTTTGGAGGGGGGAAATTGGAATTTATCCTGGAACATATAGCAATTATGCATCTTCAATTGGGCTAAAAATAGGCATAGGTTACAGATTTCAAAATAACTTCTAAACATAATTTTTACTGTGATATTGATTTTATAGCCGGTTTCACTATCCATGATTCAAAAGGTAGCTTATAATAGTTATATGAATTTAGGCTAACGTAATTTATTTCATTTAAAATGCTCCAAAGTTGGAGCATTTTTCGTTTATATTTAAATTACTCGAATGATCCTTCTCCCCAACTGGAGAAGTTGTTTTACTTAGCCTGTAAATCAATCAGTTTCAATTTCCAGCTACCGTTTTGTTTAACAAAACTAAAAACTACCGCTTCAAATCCTTCTGGAGCAGTCATGCAAACCGCTAAACACCAATCATCATCACCGGGTAAAGCAACTTGATAATTTTCTGGATTGAGCAAACAAGCTGCATAGCCATCAATGAAAATTGTTGAGAAATTAGCTCGAAATGTTTTGACTGTATAATCCGTATCTCCCACACTAAACGGAAAAACCGTTCGGGCAATCACTTGATCAATAGCCCCTTTTTGAATAGGCACAATGATCTCAGTAATGATCTTATTCAATTCAGCGCGCTCCGGATATTGAGCAAAACTCATAGAGGAAAAGAAATTCAGAAAAAGAGCGAAGATAAATCTCATAAAAGTGATTTTTGCTTGGGTTAAATTAAGGAATTTAACTTAACCAACAATCACCTCTTCTTCCCCTTCTTTGCAAAATTCTTATCTCCCCTCGTCTTCGGTTTTTTATATTTCTTAGCCATTACCGATTTGTGGGAAACGCGTGTGTTCGTTTTGGAGTTCTTTGCCGATTTTTCGTGAAACCCTCCCCCACTGCTCGCTTTGATCTTGCTGCCGGTATTGAGTTCGATTTCGGGTGGACGCTCGTCGGGAGTGAGTTCTTTTGAGATTTTAACCTCTGCCGGGAAATCCAACTGTGGAATTTCGAGTTTCATCAATTTCTCGATCTGAAGCTTGTAAGCAACTTCTTTCTCCGTGTAGAATAGAATGGATTTTCCTTTGCTTTCTGCACGACCGGTACGTCCAATGCGGTGCATGTAATTCTCCGGAAATTGAGGCGTATCAAAGTTGATGACATGGGTGATCTGCTCCAGGTCCAACCCACGCGCCATGATGTCCGTTGCAATCATCACTCGTTTCGATCCTCGGTCAAAGGCATCAATAGCGTCTAAGCGGAAATTCTGCGTTTTATTGGAGTGAATGATTCCGATTTGATCACCAAAATCTTCAATTAAAGCGTTGTAAACGCGATCAGCAGCTCTTTTATGAGCAACGAACACAAGCACCTTTTCGAATGCACGATTGCGCAGTAAATGCGCCAGCAAGTTCACTTTCGTGTAAAAATTGACAACCGGATAACAGGATTGTTCGATATTCTCCAAAGGTGTTCCCGATACGGCAATTGAAATGCGCTCCGGCGCAATGAAGGTCTCGTCAATGAGTGTGCCCACATAATCCGTCATGGTTGCCGAAAACATGATGTTTTGTCTGGAACGGGGCAACAATTCAAAAATATTGGTCAATTGGCGGTTGAATCCAAGGTCCAGCATGACATCAACCTCGTCGATCACTAACTTTTTTATCCCATTGAGCTGCAAATCTTTATTGATCACGAGATCGTACAGTCGGCCTGGTGTTGCGACAATGATATCTGCTCCTTGAGCAATTGCTTTTCGCTGGGTATTGATATTGGCACCACCGTAAATTCCAAGTGTCCGAACTGGCATGAATTGAGCGATTTTCTCAATATCGGCTGCAATTTGCACCACCAATTCACGCGTTGGAACGAGAATCAATACGCGTGGATTCAACTGTTTGGAAAAGGTAAACTCTTCCAATATAGGTAGTAAATAAGCCAAGGTTTTTCCTGTACCCGTTTGAGCAATCCCAACAACATCCTTCCCTGATAAAACCACGGAGAATGCCGCTTTTTGGATCGGCGTTGGAACGGTAAAACCTACTTCATCCAGTCCACGTTGCAGAAACTTCGACAATCCGAACGATTCAAATGACTCCATCTTATTCACTATTTTATGTCGCACAAAAAAACCGGGTGAACCGGTTTGACTGATGTGTCGTATAATCTACTTATGCTTTTCTTACGTTCACCGCGTTGAATCCTTTCGGTCCTCTTGTAATTTCAAAAGTCACCTTATCGTTTTCGTCGATTGAATCCAAAACAGCGTTCACGTGAACAAATACATTCTCCTGTGATACCAGATCCTTAATGAATCCATATCCTTTCGACGCATTGTAGAAAGTAACTTTTCCTGTTCTAATCTTGTCTTCCGGTTCTTCATCACGCTTTGGAACGCCCAATTCAATTGAATCCGCGCTTACTTTTTTACGTGCTGCCGGATCTATTGGTGTATCTGATAATTGACCAAATTCATCCACATAAACCATCATGTTTTCCAATGAACCATCAGATGCGTTTGATTTACGCTCCTCCTTACGTTGCATCTTTTCCTGACGCTTCTTAAGTTTTAGTTTCTCTTTCTCCTTCTTGTTAAATGTTTCTTGTGATCTCCCCATACGGAATTAATTATGTTAAATAACCTGCTGAATGGTATCGATGAAATTTAATAGCCGGTAATCTAACAGATGTTGCGAGCGAAAAAGAAACCAATACAGTTCAAAAGGACGGTTTGCGTCTTATGACTGTGCAAAGATAAGTAATTTACCTGAAAGGAGAATATTAATGTTCGTCGGTGAATTGGTTCTCCCAATAATCATTTAACATCGCCACAATTTTTCTGGACATGTTATTGAAATAGCGCTTGGTTCTGTATCCACTCACCCAGTTCACGCCACGAATAGCATTGGTCAGGAAGATCTCGTCTGCGGCCAATAAGTTTTGTGGTAAAATATTACACTCGTACACTTTAATGCCGTTGTTCAAGGCTAAGTTGATTACTTGCATGCGCATTGTTCCAGCTAAACAACCTTCATCTAATCCGGGAGTGTACAAAACGCCATTGCTGACAACAAACAAATTACAGCTTGAACTCTCCAGAATTCCACCGCGGTCATTACTAATCAGTACATCATCCAGTTTGCGTTCCGTCGCATTGATAGCCGCCATCACATAGATCAATCCACTTTTTGTTTTGAAATTGGAAAGTGCATTCTTCGACTTCTTAATATCCATGTACAAATCGATCTCTAATCCTTTGGAATTCAGCTCAAAATTATTCGTGTCGTATGGATAAACTTCTATAAAGAATGTGCATTCATTCGACTCCGGTTTGTAGGCTCCCCCGGTTACGCGGTCCAATGAAATACGGCAACGTCCCCCCTCTTTAATTCCTGACTTTTCACATAACTCAATGATCCTGCTTTGAAAGAATTCCGTCGTGTGAAATCCGGCAGGTCGCATTTTAATCGCCTTTGCACCTTGAACAAGTCGATGAATATGATTGTCCAAATTGATGGGGACACCATTCATTATTCGGATACTTTCAAAGACCCCGTCACCATAGACGTGTCCACGGTTTCCGGCGTGAATAGTCGGTGCGTCATTCGTTAAAACTGTTCCGTTATTGTTGATGTAAAGCATTGTCGTAGTATCAAAAGATGTAACTCAGAAAATTCTTTCCCTTTTCAATATTAAGAATTAATACGTAAACAATCCCCATTAATGCGCCACCAATATGTGCATCGTGGGCAATATTTCCCTTTCCGCGCTTAAAACCAAAATATTCAATCGCTAAAAAAACAGGAGCCAAAATGTAGCCGGGAATAGGAATTGGAATAAACATGAGGTATAATTTCATTTCGGGATACCACAGAATTGCGGCAAAAATCACAGCCGAAACAGCTCCTGATGCACCTACAGATCGATAACTTGGGTTGTTTGAGTGACGTGTGTAGGCATAAAAATTGGCTACCAATCCACCTGAAATGTAAATCCCCAGGAAATGTACAATTCCCATTTGTTGCCCCAAATCATAAGTCAACATTTTCTCCAGTGCATTTCCCAAAAAGAACAAGGACATCATGTTAAAGAGCAAATGGGTCATATCCGCATGCACCAAAACGTTTGACAAAAAGCGGTGATACTCCTTATTGTGTTTAATTCGATAGGCTGAAAAATGCAATTTATCAAACAGATTGTGGTCGTTGAAAGCGTTGTAGGAGATCAACACGGTAATTCCGATAATAATCCAAATCAGTGGAATGCTCATCTGTTAAAAATTAATTGTAATTTAATTGTTTAAAATACCAAAATTAGTCAATTACCTCAAGCTACAATGCGCTATTTCATTATCATTTGCTCGCTTTTCTACTTGTCCGGCTGTTCGAGTACAGCGGATAAAGAATTGGATGATTTACTTGAGTCAGAAAAATTAACTGTTGAACAGAAACTTGAGAAATTTCTCGAAGCTGACTTATTGACAGAATACCATTTAGATGAAGAACAAATCGCATGGATGAAGGATTTCTATGCTTCTCGCGATTACCAACCCTATTGGCATAAGGATACCAATCTCAATGATATTGGAAAAGAGATGGGTTATTTGGTGGATCATTCCTTGTACCTGGGAATACCGAGAAATCGCATCAATTTCAACGGTCAAAAGGAAACCAATCCGATTGTTAGGGAACTCTTACTTACCGCTCGTTCTGCAGTAATCCTTCATGACTTGAAATACGGATTTTTCGAAGATACAGTGAAGAAATACAAACCCATACGTTTTCCGGTGATGGACGAGTACTTTGCTTTGCTTGAAAAACCGGAAAGTATTCAATTTAAAGATGTGTTTATCTACCAGCTCCATAGTGATTCAAATTATGTTTTTTTAGCTGAAAAATTGTTTAACTACTGTGAGACTAATCCATTGGATACTAACAGATATCGTGTCCCTACTTTAAAAGAAGATTCAATTCAATCGCTGGTGTTAAGTGAGCAGGCATTGCGTTCAAAAGGTTATTTAAAAGACACCTTGGATTTCACTGAGGCACTTAAACGTTTTCAACGTGACAATGGTCTGACTCAGGACGCGAAATTGGGGATGCATACCGTTGAAGCCTTGAATGAAAGTACGAAAGATAAAGTTTTACGTATTGCTCTGACGCTGGATAAGATGAGGCGTACTGAAGCTTACCCTAAGAAATATGTGATTATCAACATTCCGGAATTTACGTTGAGGTATTACGCCGTTGATAGTCTGAAATCAAGTCATCGAATTATTGTAGGCACCAGAGAGAATCAAACGCCGGAATTGCGTTCACGTCTCCATACCATTGTGGTTTATCCCTACTGGAATGTCCCCTACTCGATTGCTTCCAAAGAGATTTTACCGGCGGTGCAACGAAATGTGAATTATCTGAAAAAGAACAATTACCGCATTTACAGAGGTGAAACCGAGATCAATCCACACAATGTCAATTGGAAAAAGATCAAGAAGAATTCATTTCCTTATAAAGTAATCCAGGATCCGGGTCCTACGAATAGTTTAGGAATCTTGAAATTTGAATTCCACAACAAGTACAGTGTTTATTTCCATGATACGCCTGCAAAAAATTTATTCAGAACAAACATCCGTTCCTATTCGCATGGCTGTATGCGTACCGAATCACCGATTGATTTGGCCAAAATGATTCTTACTTATGATTCAATTGGCAAGAAGGTGAACCCAATTACACCGGATTCACTCGATAGCCTGATTAAACTTGCTCAAAACCATCCTGTAAAATTGCGTTCTCCAGTACCGGTTTACATTGAATACAGAACAGCGACTGCTGATCGGGAGAACATGATCATTCATATTGACATCTATAAACGCGACGAAGAATATCTGAAGATCATGCGCGATAAACACAAGTAAGTTCTTACCTTTGCTGTATAAACAAAATGTATGTCAGTACTTGTATCCCCATCGGTTTTATCGTGTGATTTTGCAAACATCCAGCGTGATGTAGAAATGATCAATTCTTCTTCTGCAGATTGGTTTCACATTGATGTGATGGATGGTGTTTTTGTACCCAACATCTCTTTTGGGTTTCCTGTATTGCAAGCCATCAAGAAGCACGCGACAAAACCTATGGATGTGCACTTGATGATTCAGGATCCGGACAAATACATCAATGATTTCAAACAAGCCGGTGCTGATATTCTAACTGTACACTACGAAGCGTGTACGCATTTGCACCGAACTATTCATGCAATTAAAGAAGCAGGAATGAAGGCCGGAGTCGCTCTGAATCCACACACACCTGTAGATTTTCTTCAAGATATCATTCGTGACTTGGATTTAGTGTTGATTATGTCGGTAAATCCCGGATTTGGTGGACAAAAATTCATTCAAAATGCAGTTCTTAAGGTTGAACAAACCAAAAACTTGATTAATCATTATGGATCTCATGCCTTAATTGAGGTGGATGGAGGCGTCAATTTACAAACGGGTGAAGAATTAGTGAAGGCTGGTGTTGATGTTTTAGTGGCAGGTAGTTTTGTGTTTAATTCTGCTGATCCGGTTCAGACAATTGCGGATTTGAAGGAATTGTCATGATGAAAGATTTTCTCTTGGATAAATTCGAATACGAATACAACGCAGTCAAACTGTGGATCGAAATTATTGAAGAGCAAGAGGATGAAGTGAGTGAATTTGTAAAAAGTTCGATTTCACACATTATCAATACGCAGCACATTTGGAATTGCCGCCTTTTGGGAAAAAGACCTGAATCAGCGCTTTGGGATCAGCTCCCTATCCGTTTTTTACACCAGCTGAACCAACAGAACTACCGTGAAATTGTCGATTACATGGAAAATTTTGAACTTGGAGAAAAGGTCAATTACCATTCATCAGAAGGCATTCGCTTCGATCATAGCGATTTGGATATCCTTTTTCACGTCCTGAATCATTCTGTCTATCATCGGGCACAAATTGTTATGGATCTTAAACAAAATGGGTTAAAACACCCGTCCTTCAATTTTATTACGTACCGTGATTAGGCCGGATTATTGTAGTCGGGTAACAAATACACTATCTTTGCGTTAGTATGAGCATGATCAAAAATGGTTTGTTTCTTGGATTTCTGATAATCTTCAGTTCTGTACGCGCAGCTGAGGATACGACACTTATTAATCGCGAATTGCGTTTGGTTAGTCTGTTAGAGGATCTGCGTAGCGCTGAAAACGACGGAGAAAAGAATCGCGCCAACAAACTGCTCAACAGTTATATGTATGAAACCTTGCAATTACCCGGTGCATACACCTACTCCTTCACAAAACTGAAATCAATTGGATTTATTGATAGTCCGGATGGTCTGGTACGCATCGTGAACTGGAATGTTGAACAGGATGACAATACGCACCGTTATTTTGGGTACATAATGCGAATGGATGAAAAAAAGAAGAATATTCAATTGATCGAAATGGTTGACAATTCGTTTATGCTTCCTCCTCAACCAACTGATATCCTGGATGCGGACAATTGGTATGGCGCATTGTACTATAAGATCGTTCCATTTGATAAAGGTTCTAAAACTGTCTATGTCATTCTTGGTTGGGACGGGGCGACATCTGCAAGTAATTTCAAGTTAATAGACGTCCTCTACTTCAATGGAAATCAGGCGAAATTCGGTAGTCCGATCTTCAAAATGAAAAATACTACTGTAAAGCGGGTCTTTTTTGAACATTCGGAGAAGGCCACTATGTCTTTGCGTTATGAAGAACAGTACAAGCGTATCGTATTTGATCATCTATCTCCTGAAGCGCCTGGTTTAGAAGGTTTTTATTCGTTCTATGTGCCCGATCTTTCATTGGATGCATTTGTAATTGACGGAAATAAATGGGTGCTTAAAGAAGATGTGGTTGCAGTAAACGATGGATCAGGGAATAAGAATCTAACTGTTTACGCCATTGATGAAAAGTCCGGGAAGATTGAGGAAAAAAAGATCAAAAATAAATGGATCGATCCTGAAGGACAAAAAGGTCCGGCTGGAGGCATTGAACACCGTGCCGTAACACCTGAGGATGAAATGAATCCGACGGGAGCCAAGAAAAAGAAAACCAAGGCCCCTAAGTCGAAAACCAAAGATAAACGTGACCCTTCTCAAATGAATTCTACCCTCGGAAAAACAAAGAAGAGAAAGAAGCGATAAACTGGTTAAGTGAATAATTCTTGTCTGAAAACTTACTAGTACGATCACTGTTTTTAGTATTCTACTCTCCTTCAATTGTCCATTGTCCATTATGCATTATCAATTCTATATACATTTCATTGTTGAAAAGCTATATTCAAATTGACAAAAAACATTTTTTCGCTCAGTAGTTTTAGTTTATATTTGATTCAACAACGATAAAACTATGAGCAAAAACGTCTATCTGGTACCCCATGATTTTTCAGCTGTTGGTGACGCTGCATTGCAGTATGCTTTGTTTCTTGGGAAACGTGTGAATACAGAGATTATCTTGTTGCATCTCGCATCCTCAAAAGGCGAAGCAATTAAAGCATCAATGAAAATTGACGATATAATCGCAAAATTTGAAGTACCATCTCAGGTAAGTTTCCGAAAGGTTGTACGTGAAGGGAATATTTTTGAAGATATTGGCAAGATTGCCAAACGCGAAGAAGCGCAATTGATCATAATGGGCACACATGGCGCCACAGGAATGCAAAGATTATTTGGAAGCAACGCAATGAAAGTGGTAACCAGTGCCGACATCCCTTTTCTGATTGTTCAAAAGGACACTCCATTAGTTGAACCTAAAAATATTGTTGTTCCAATTGATCTAACAAAAGAAAGTTTACAGATCGTTAACAATGCGGGCGATATGGCTAATATTTTCAATGCTGAAGTCCATGTATTGGGTGAAAAACAAAGCAATGAAGTGGCCGGTCAACAGATGAAAAATCGTATTTTGATCGTGAAAAACCAATACGATGAACGATCCATTCCATGTAAGATCGAATTAGTTGAAAGCAGTGGCTCCTATCCGAAGAAAATCATGGATTATGTGAAGCGAAATGAGGTAGGAATGATTGCAATCGCATACCATTCGGAGAGTTTGTTGCCACAATTTGATACCTTTGCACAGTCACTTATTACCAATGACCAGAAATTACCGTGCATGGTGCTCAACTCAAAGCCTGCATCTGCGCTTTATTTTTAGCAGATGAATTTAGGAGAGATTAACGAATTAACTATTTTGCGCTTCACAAGTGTTGGAGCTTATCTTGGCGATGAGGAGGATAATGATGTTCTTCTTCCGAATAAATACCTTACTCCGGAAATGGAGCTAGATGAAAAGGTGAACGTTTTCTTGTACAAGGATTCCGAGGATCGCATTGTAGCAACTACGGAGACTCCCCTGCTCAAATTGAATGAATTCGCATTGCTTCGCGTTAAAGACGTGAATCCTATTGGTGCGTTTTTAGATTGGGGACTCGAGAAAGACTTATTGGTTCCGTTTCGTGAGCAAAAGGTAAAAATGGAAGTTGGAAGATCCTATCTTGTGACATTGCGTTACGATGATGCTACAGATCGACTTTTTGCTTCAGGAAAGATTCAGCGTTACCTGGATGCCTGTGAAGATGAATCAATATTGAATAGCGAAGTTGAGATTATTGTGGGAGACACTTCTGAATTAGGTGTTTCAGTTATTGTTAATAATCGTTATTCCGGGATAATTTACCGCAACGACGTGAATCGCCCGCTAAGAAAAGGTGAACGACTTCAGGCTTTTGTCTATAACATTCGCGAGGATGGTAAATTGGACCTTCGGCTTGAGCGTGCGGATATCCAGCGCTTTGATGAAGCAGCTGAAAGAATTCATGAATTACTTAAGGATCAACATAAATTGTATTTGAGTGACAAAAGTGATCCTGATTTGATCCGTGAGTCTGTTCAAATGAGTAAAAAAATGTTCAAGCAAGCTGTTGGAAAGCTGTACAAAGCGAAATTGATTAAGATCAACGAAGATTCAATTGAATTGATTTAATCATCGTTGTTAATTGGGTTAATAGCGATGCATAGTGAAGGATGCTTGGTTGTAATGATACCCCTCCCCTGTTTTTTTCATGGTTAAAGGATTGAATAATCATCAAAAAGTACTAAAATGGTTCTGAGAATCTAGGTCTCGATTGGCGAAGATAGGAAGAAGAAAATTTCGAAGCGTTAACCGTTACCGAAAAGCGCTTGACGTTTGTACGCCAGAGCGTACACTCTTTTCGTGTAACGGTCGATGAGAAATTTTCGCCGAACGGCTTCAATCGAGACTTGATTTTTTCGTTCTTTTGTATCAAGACAAAAGGACAAAAACAATAAAGTCCGATTTTTATCGGACGGTACTGATAATTAATGTAATTCCTCTCATAAACTCAACATTTCCTTAAATCGAATTGCCTGACGTCGGGATACTTCAATCTTCTCGCCTTCTCTGAGTTCGACTTGGAGTCCACCGTTGAACCAGTTTTCCACTTTTGACACCCATTGAAGGTTAATGATGAACTTTCTGTTTGCTCGGAAAAAATATTCAGGATCCAGACGTTCTTCGAAACTATTGAGCGAACGCAAAATCAATGGACGAAAATTGTCAAAGTGCACCTTTACGTAGTTTCCTTCCGACTCCAACATGCGCACTTTGCTCAATTCAATAAACCAGCATTTCTCACCATCTTTTATAAAAACGCGATCGTTAACGGTTAAAAAACGTCCTTTTCGATCAGGAAGCTGTGATCTGGAAGAATCAAAATCCTCATCGGAACTCATTAATTTTTGTATGGCATCTTTCAAGCGATCAGGATCAACAGGTTTCATGATGTAATCCAACGCATTTACTTCAAAAGCTTTGATCGCATACTCGTCGTACGCTGTCACAAAAATGACGCGTGGAATTTCATCCAGTTGACGAATCATTTCGAATCCATTCATGCCCGGCATTGAAACGTCTAAAAAGATCAAATCAGGCTTCAATTCTTTGATTAATTGAATTCCCTCCTCTGCATTCTTGCCTTCTCCGATGAGTTCGATTTCATGGTAGTCTTTCAACAACAACTTTAACTCTTCTCTGGCAAGTCTCTCATCATCAATGATTAATGTTTTAAACGTTTTCATGATTCCATTGTTTTAAAAATCAATTTTGCACAAACTTTATCCTGTTCCTGATTCAAGGAAAATTCGACCAGCCCTTTGAACTGCAAATCGAGTCTTCGTTTTGTATTTACTAACCCAATCCCTGTATCGGTGTTATTACCTAACTGGCCTGAATTGGTAACTTGAATGTGGACCTCCTCCCCTTTTCTATAGGTCTTAATTTCGACCGTGCCACCATGAATCAGGTTGGAGATTCCATGTTTAATTGCATTTTCCACTAACATCTGGAGAACAAAAGGTGGAACTTTAAAGGAATTGAGGGATGGATCAAGATCCCAAACAACCGTCAAACGCTCTTCGAACCGCACTTTTTCTAAATCAAGGTAATTCTTGACCATTTCCAGCTCATCCTGCAATTCCACCAGGCTCTCCTTCCCCATCACTAATGAGCTACGCAATAAATTGGACAAGGTCGTAACTGCTTCTTTCGCTTTGGCTGGCTCTATTTCAATGAGTGCACGGATGCTATTCAAAGAATTAAACAGAAAATGTGGATTCAATTGAGCACGAAGGTTTTTTAGTTCAATTTCATTTTTACTTGCCTCAAGGGAAATATTGTTCAATTCCTGTTTTTTTGATTTCTGAAAAAAGTGAAAGGTAAAGTAGATGGCATTCCAGAACAAAATAAGCACGAGGATACCCAAAATATTTATGACGAATTCCAGCAGACTTCTATTCGCTAGTTTTTTACCCTCCAAAATAACTGTAATTACAGTAGACCCTGTTGCTATCAACAAAGAACACGCTATTGAGGCAATCAAGATTCTGGGTAATAATGGTCCGGGTTTTAGCTCCAACCAGTTCAAGCGGATGAAAAACGACCGCATGATGTGCGTCCCTGCAATTGCTAAGACAACCAATAAAGCGACGTTCACTAATAAATTGACATTAATGCGATCAGTTCCCTGGGCATAAGCAGCCAAAATAATCAACGCAGCATAAGCGCTCCATCCGAAGAATTGCGCGATCCAATAAAAACGATTGGCTGTAAGCATGTAGCAAATGTACATCCTAAATGAATCGATTCATCCATTAAATTATAATCGGAAGAGCGACTTTACAATCGGAGAGATTTGCTTATAGAATTGATTTGTGAATAGACTTCAATCTCAACTTGCTTACAATTTAATCGGTATTCTTATTATGGTTATTTTAGCTCATTATTTCCATTGTATTCAAATGAAAATCAACTGTATCTCGTCCTTTTTATTGGGTTTTACGCTTTGTATAAGTTATACGATTCTAGGTCAAAGCTCGGTGAGCAAGCAGTTTCAAATAGCGGATACACTTTTGTCTCGAAAACAATGGGAAGAAGCCTTGGTCATATATCAAGATTTATTTACTCAATCGAAGGTTTCGAAAAAAGACAAAGGTGAAGCTGCGAAAAAAATGGGTGAGTCTTACAATAAAATGGGAGACTTTAACAAATCTGAAGTTTGGTATAATCGATCTACAGTAATCTACAAAGAGTTAAAACTTTGGGAGGACTATTATGATGTTCAATCCGGTTTGGCGCGAACAATTGAAGACAATGGACGTCATGATGAAGCCATCCAAATAAGCGAAAAGGTAATTAAATGGCATACTGATAAAAAAGACACTGTTAAACTGATCAAAGAATACTACAATTATTCGTTTTACCACTATTATGATGGTCAAATACAAAAAGCGATCAAATTGTATAACCAGACAATTGAATTAGCTGAAGGCAAGGATGAATATACCCAGGCAATGTCCTACAATGAATTGGGAAACATATGGGCAATTGATTTAAATAACGAAAAAAAGGCACTTGAATATTACATGAAAAGCTTACGATTGAAGCTGAAAATTGGTGTTCCTGACAAGTCTATTTCAATTTCCTACAACAATATTGGCATTTCACATAAAAACCTTGGACGTTTGGATAGCGCCATGTACTATTATGAACAATCCTTGAAATATGCAGACAAAAGTGGATTGGCCAAATTAAAAATCAATCCACTTCAAAACATAGCAAACCTTCAGAAAAAACAAGGCGATTTCAAAGCCTCGATTCAAACTTTCAATCAAATCCTTGAATTGGAAGACCTAACAACTGTTCGTCAAAAAATTAGCATTTATACGAATCTCGGAATTTTACACAATCAGCTGAAAAATTACAGCAGGGCACTTCATTATTTAGTTCTTGCAGAGAATTTGACCGATGAAACGGATGATCTGATTGATAAAGCTGATATCCAAACTCAATTGGTAATTACCTACATTGGATTGAATAATTACGAAAAGGCATTTTCAGCTCAGGAAAAACTGATTGCTTATAAGGACAGTATTCATAAAAGAGAAAGTAAAGATGAATTTGCTGATTTAATGTTGAAATATGAAACAGCTGAAAAGAACAAAACGATTGCCGATCAAGATCTAATTATTGCTCAGAAAGAGAGTGGTATAGCAAAGCGGAACATGTGGATCAGTGTTATTGTTCTGTTTAGTTTATTTGCTATTGTCGCTACAGGATGGCTGTCTTACAGGAAAAGGATCAACTCAAAAATCGAAGAGGAACAAAAAGTGAATCGTGCTATTTTTGAAAGTGAACAAAAGGAACGGATTCGAATTGCTCGCGATCTGCACGATAGTATTGGTCAAAAACTTTCAGGTATGAAGATGCTCTTATCAAAGAATAAAGAGGACAATGAGGATTTAAAGAGAATCTCCAGCTATCTGGATGAAACAGCAACAGAAGTGCGCAACATTTCACACAATCTTGTACCTGAAATTTTAAATCTAGGATTTATTAAAGCATTGGAGAATCTTATTGAGCAACTTAATGAGAGCAAAAAGGTTGAAGCTCAAATAAAGGTGAGTGTTCAAGTAACTCAATTAGACCTTCCCCCACAAACAGAGGTTTCGCTCTATCGAATTGTTCAAGAAATAATGTCTAACATTATTAGACACTCACAAACTGAAAAAATCTATGTGAACGTTTTTAAACAAGATGAGTTTTTACAAATCCTGATAGAAGACAAAGGAATCGGTTTTGATACTCAACTAATTGATCAATCTGAAGGCTTAGGTTGGAAAAATATTTTTGCACGCATCAAACTGGTAAACGGACAAATCAATGTTAAATCACAAGCTGGGAAAGGCTCCGAATTTTTAATAAACATTCCAATTATATGACGGATAAAATCAAAATACTTGTTGTTGACGATCATCAAATTATTATTGATGGTATTAAAAGTATGCTGGAAAACAATTCCGTTTATGAAATAGTTCAGGAAGCCGCTAATGGTCAGGTAGCAATGGATTTGATCAGTGTAGATCCAAACAATTACGATGTCATTATA